>DASXTH010000001.1:0-1841 GCA_036505555.1 Candidatus Limnocylindrales bacterium
ACGTCGTGATCCGGGAGGCGGGCGATCGCGCCGATCCAGACCGGGTCGACGCGTTCGATCACGCGGTCGCCCGCATCGCCGGGTCCATCGAGCTCGCGCCGTGAGTCGATGAAGTCAGCGGGGCCGTCGTCGTTCGTGACGGTCCGAACGGCCTCGGAGAAGAGGTCGAGCCAGGTCGGGTCGAGGCCGCCGCCGAGGGCGAGATGGGCGTCGAACCGCGAGGCATCGTCGAAGCCGGCCCAGTCCTCGACGGAGATCGCGAGGAGGATCTCGCGCTCGTTCCCGGCCACGAGATCCATCAGCGCGCCCATCAGCCGGCGCCTTGCTGCGACGGCGGGACGCCGTCCTTCCAGCCGGCGCGCGCCTCCCAGAAGTCGATCATGTCGAGGTCGCCCGGTGACCGTCCCGCCTGGGTGAGGATCGCGGCCGCCTCGGAGCGGTGCTGCGTGCCGTGGTTCACCACGTGGGCGAGCATCTGCCAGAACCGGACGCCCTCGTCGTCGCGGGCAAGCCAGGCATCGTCGCCGCTCGCGAGCCACGCATCGATCGCCGGCCACTCGGCCTCCCAGCCTGCGATCAGCTCGGCCGGCGAGGGCAGCGGCTCTCGTTCCGGGTGCGGCGTGACGCCGTCCTCGAGGAACCCGTGCCGCCAGCGCTGGGTGGCCCCGAGATGGTGGACGAGAATCCCGCCGAGCCCGCGCTCGTCGACGACCTGGGTGGCGGTCCAGGTCGCCTCGTCGATCCCGTCGAGCGCGTCGAGGATCCGGTGCGTCGCCCATCGATCGAACGCGAACAGGTCGCGAACGTCGTCGATCCCCACGGCGGAGCTCCTTAGCCCCGATACCCGGCGTCGCGGAGGAGCTGGGGAAGCTCGGTCGGTGAGCCCGCGACCCGGAAGCCGGCCGCCTCGAGGGCGGCGACCTTCGACGCCGCCGTCCCCAACCCGCCCGAGATGATCGCCCCGGCGTGGCCCATCCGCTTGCCCTCCGGCGCCGTCCGCCCGGCAATGATCGCGTCCTTGGGGACGTCGTGGAGGTGCTCCGCCGCCCACGCGGCGGCCGTCTCCTCGGCGGCCCCGCCGATCTCGCCGATCAGCACGATCGCCTCGGTCTCGGGATCGGCCGCGAACAGCTGGAGGATGTCGAGGAACGTCGTCCCGATCACTGGGTCCCCGCCGATCCCGACGCACGTCGACTGGCCGATCCCCGCGTCGGTCATCGCCTGGACCGCCTCGTACGTCAGCGTGCCCGAGCGCGACACGACGCCGACCCGCCCCTCGCGGTGGATCGAGCCCGGAATGATCCCGACCTTCGCCCGGCCGGGCGACGTGGCCCCGGGGCAGTTCGGGCCGACGAGCCGGGCACCAGCGGCCTGGACGAGCGCGACCGCCGGGATCATGTCGAGCGCCGGGATTCCCTCGGTGATGCAGAAGATCGTCTTCACGCCAGCGGCAGCCGCCTCCATCACGGCGTCCGGCGCGCCCGCCGCCGGGACGAAGATGCACGAGGTGTCGGCCCCGGTCTGGCGGACGGCGTCGGCGACGGTGTCGAAGACGGGGACGCGGCCGTCGAGGGCGGTCTGGCCGCCCTTGCCTGGGGTCATCCCGGCGACCAGGTTCGTGCCGTACTCGAGCATCGCGGCTCCGTGGAACGAGCCTTCGCGGCCGGTCAGGCCATGGACGACGACGCGGCTCGAGCCGTCGATGAGGATGCTCACGCGGCCGCGCCCCCCGAGCCCCGGGACGCGGCCACGGCCCGCGCCGCCGCCTCGTCGAGGGTCGCCGCGGTCTCGAACCGAGCCTCCTCGAGGAGCGCCGCGGCCTCCGCCGCATTCGTCCCGAC
>DASXTH010000002.1:0-2530 GCA_036505555.1 Candidatus Limnocylindrales bacterium
GCCGGGATGCCATAGGCTCGAGCGAGGATCGCCGCGTGCGCGGTCGGCGACGAGCCCTCGAGGGCGATCCCCAGGACGCGCTCGCGCGGCAGGGTCGCGGTCACCGATGGCGAAAGATCGTCCCCGACGATGATGGCCGGCTCCGCGAGGCTGAAACCCATCGGCGAAAGGCCCGCCAGCTGCCGCGCGATCCGATCGCCCACGTCGAGCACGTCGGTCGCGCGGCCCCGCAGCAACTCGTCGCCCAGGCTACGGAGGAGCTCGGCGACGGCCTGCGCCGCGGCGAAGATGGCCGCCGGCCCATCCATCAGTTCGTTCCGGATGTGGCCGGTGGCGGTGTCGATCAGCTCGGGGTCCCTGGCGATCGCTGCGTGGGCGGAGAAGATGTCTGCCTCGGCTTCGTGGCCGTCGCGCCGCACGTCTTCCGCGAGGCGCTCGGAAGCGGCCGCGACGTCGTCGGCCGCGGCGATCAACCGGGTCACCTCGAGCTCGGCCTGCTCGGCGGAGACGCGGCCGCCCGACGGCGGTCCGGCCCGCTCGAACCGTGCCCACGGCCCGCGGGCGATGCCGGGCGCGCCAGCAGTTCCGCGAACGACCCGCCGTCCCATGACGCTCTGGGTGGTCACGATCGGGTAGCCCGGTCGCGGTCGACCCGATCGTGGACGATCACCTCGCTCCGGTCCGCGTCGGAGACCGTGCGCATGCGTGTGCCCGGGGAGCGCACGGCGGCGACGGACCAGGCAATCGCCTCGGGCAAGGCCGCCGAATCCGCGCCGGCCGCCAGGAACCCGGCGAGGAGGGCGTCACCGGCCCCGACGGTGTTGACGGCATCCTCGATCGCGGCCTCGGCGTGGGTCACGGCGCCGCCGCCGTCGATAAAGATCGCGCCGTCACGGCCCAGGCTCAGGAGGACCGCCCCGACGCCCCACCCCACCAGGTCGCACGCCGCGTCGATGGCCACGCCGAGGGTGCCCAGCTCACGGCCGGCGATCGCTCCGAGCTCGGCCAGGTTCGGCTTGACGAGCGCGACGCCGGCCTGCGCAGCGGCAGCCAGGGCCTCGCCGCTCGAGTCGACGGCCACGCGCCGGTCGACCGATCCGAGCGTGGCCAGCCGAGCGTAGAAGTCGGTCGGTGCGCCCGGCGGCAATGAGCCGCAGCCCACGATCCAGCTGGCGGGCCCTGCCCTGGCCACCGCCGCCAGGATCGCGTCCACGTCCGCACGCCCCAGGCGCGGTCCTGGCTCGTTCACCTTCGTTACCGTCCCGTCGGGTTCGACCAGGCTGATGTTAACGCGAACCGCCCCGGCGACAGGCACGGCATCGATCGGGACGGCGGCGGCGAGGAGTGCCAGGTACGTGGCGGCCGACTCAGTCGCGATCGGGACGACGGCGACCGTCTCGAGGCCTTGGCCGGCGAGCGCCCGAGAGACGTTGAGACCCTTGCCCGCCGCCTCGGAGCTCGCCTCCCGGGCCCTGATCAGCCCGCCGCGCTCGAGGCGGTCGATCTCGATCGTCCGGTCGATGCTGGGGTTGGGCGTGACCGTGACGATCACGGCTGGGCGTTCGGCGTCCAGTAGCGCGCGAACAGGATCGCCTCGGCCTCGCGCGTCCAGGTCCCACCCTCGCCGAGGCTGGCGGCCAGCTCGGGATCGGCTGCGGCCAGGTCGTCGAGCGAGGTGAGGGGCAGGCCGCTCAGCTGCGGGAAGATGACGATCTTGCCGGGAAAGCGGCCGTCGATCATCGCCCGGAGGCCGTCCCGCGCCGCGTCGATTCCGCCGACCGCAGCGAGGGCACGACCCGGCGACAGCTGGCCGGCGAGCGTCTTCTCGACTACCCGTTCCTGGTCGAGGATCCGCGAGCCGGATGTTCCGGTGTACTGCGCGCCGTGCAGGAAGACAGGCGACAGGTCCAGGCTTGCCCGCGTACCGACGGGGAGGCCGGCGAAGAGGACGAGCATCCCGTCGGGCGCCATGACGCTGGCCCCGTCGGTCACGGCCGCCGGGCTTGGCGCCGTCACCACGACGTCGTCGGCACCGCGGCCGGCGGTCTCGGCGGCGACGATCGAGGCCAGCGATTCACCTTCGCCGGGGACGTGCAGCACGAGCTCCCGCCCGTTTGCCGCCGCGGTCGGCTGGAGGCGAATCCGAGCCGCGGCCATCCGGTCTGCGTCGAGATCGACCCCGACGAGTCGGGCGGGTCCGTTGGGCATCCGCAGCGCCCGCTCGAGGTGCATCTGGCCCATCGGACCGGCGGCTCCGATGAACACCGCGGTTCCGCCGGCGAGGAGCTCGGCACGATTCCGTTTCTCCCCGTATGACGCGGCGACGTCGAGCCCGCTGGTCCCGACGAAGGCCGTGTAGTGGTAGTGGAGCCGGCCGATGTCCAGCTCAACTGGTCCGTCGAGTTTCTCGTCGGCCACGAGGTTCAGGACGCCCCGGTAGGCGAGCGCGTCCGCCGCCCGCGACACGAGCTCGGCCGATCGTGGGCCCAGCAGGATGATGTCGTCGAACGGCCCGCTGACATCCCGTTCG
>DASXTH010000003.1:0-2296 GCA_036505555.1 Candidatus Limnocylindrales bacterium
GAGGACCTTGTCCCCGGTTTCCTGGATCTTCGACATGAGCCTCTCTCGGGGAACGGCGGATGCACTGGCACCGCCTGGGTCGGGCTTCGGCTGGGGTGACGGGCCACGGATGGGACGCGGGGTGTCAGGGCATAGTACGTCGGCTCCGTCGTTTCGGTTCCGGCCGACGCCCCCCGGCAGTCCCTTCTTGATAGGGCGTCGGCCGCCTGCGAATCGTTCTGTCTAGCCTCGGAAAAGGGTCAGGGCGCCGACCCAGGCGGTCATCAGGCAGCCAATGCCGCCCATCGTCGCGAGGAAGACCTCGCCACCGACCCACGCCGCGACCGCGACGCCGCCGAACAGGGCTGCGAGCAGGGCAGCGATCGCGGCGAGCCCGATGCGCTCGATGAGCGGGCGCGGCCCGGGATCCTCGCTAGGCTCCTGGCCGTCGGGCGCGGGATCCATCACCCACCGCTCTTCAGGTACAGCTCCATGAGATCGCCGGCGATCGGCGCCGCGACCTCGGCGCCACGGCCCGACTGCTCGACCAGCACGGCGATGGCGATGGTAGGCCGTTCGGCCGGAGCGAAACCGATGAACCACGAGTGCGGCTCGCCGCGGCCGCCGAGCTCGGCCGTACCCGACTTGCCGGCGGTGGTGATGCCCGGGACCTTGGCGCCGGTCGTGAAGCGCCGGCCGAGGTCACCCTCGACCGCCTGCGTCATCGCCTCGGTGATGGCCGCGGCATCGGCCGGGTCGATCACCCGTCTGAGCGACTGTTCGCCGATCTGCCGCGTCCCGTTCCGCCCGATGATCGCGGTCACCAGCCGCGGTCGCAGCAGTTCCCCGCCGTTCGCGACCGTCGATGCGACGAGCGCCATCTGGAGCGGCGTCACGAACGTCTCGGCCTGGCCGTAGGCCGCATTGGCGAGCTCAACATCGTCGACGAACCCGCCGGGTGCGTTGCCCGACCCGTTCGTGACCTGGGATGCGGCGGTCGGCAGGTCGAACGGGATCGGTGCCCCGAAGCCGAGCCGGCCGGCATAGTCCACGAGCTCGGCGCCACCGGTCCGCAGCCCGGTCAGGGCGAACCAGATGTTGCACGACACCTCGGTCGCCTCGACGAAGTCGAGCGCCCTGTTGCCGGTCTGGGGATGGTGGCCGTCGCGGATCCGGAAGCCCTCCACCCGTAACCCGTTCTCCTCCGCGGCGGGTTGCTCCTTGTACGTCGTCGCGGGCGAGATCGCCCCGGAGCCCAACCCGGCGATCGCGGTCACGATCTTGAAGACCGATCCAGGAACGTATCGCCCGAGTGTCGCTCGCGGCAACAGCGGCTGATCCTTGTCGGTTCGCAGCGCCTCGAAGGTGCCCTCGGACGTAGCCGGGTTGGCGATCGCGGACGCGTCGTAGGTCGGCGTCGAAGCGAGGGCCAACACTTCCCCGTTGCGTGGGTCGAGCATCACGACGGCGCCGCGCCGATCACCGAGCTCGCGGACCGCGGCCCGCTGGAGGTCCCACGAGAGGGCGAGCTGGAGCTCCTTCGGGTCGTACGGGTTGGACCCGAACTTGCGGAGCGCATCGGCGAACGGGTCTCCGGCGAGACCGGACAACTCCGCGTCATAGGCCAACTCGAGCCCGGCCCGGCCGAAGCGCGTCGAGGCGTACCCCACGACCTGGCTCGTGGCGGTCCCTCGATAGACCCGGTACAGCTCGCCGTTGGCGTCCTTCTCGTTGCGCGCCAGCGTCGTCCCGTGCCGGTCGACGATCTTCCCGCGCGGCACGGTCCGCGACGCCGCGATGACGGCCGGGTCGTAGGGCGAGCCCGTGAGGTCCTCGGACCGCACCACCGCCCAGTAGCCACCGGCCCCAGCGAGCACCCCGAAGGAGAGGGCGAGGACGATCGCGACGTGGACGATGGTGCGCCCGAGCGGACGCCGCCGGCCCGCGGTCGCGATCATCGGGCGGCCCGTCGCCGGAGTCGATCGCGCCAGCGGCGCACGTCGGTCGGCGGCGGTGGCGGTTCGACCCCGCGGTCAGACAGGGCGAGCAACAGGCCGACGACGATGGCGTTGACCAGCAGCGACGACCCGCCGTAGCTGATGAACGGCAACGTCACCCCCGTCAGCGGAAGGACCTTGAGATTGCCGGCGGCGATGATGAACGCTTGGACCCCGACGACGAGCGCGAGTCCCGTCGCGAGGATGGCGCGGAAGTCGTCGGCGGCAGATGCGCCGATCCGCAGGCCGCGCTCGATCACGACGAAGAACAGGCCGAGGATCGCGATGACCCCGACGAGACCGAGCTCCTCGCCGAGCGC
>DASXTH010000004.1:0-17643 GCA_036505555.1 Candidatus Limnocylindrales bacterium
CGGCGGACGAGCGCGCCGAGGCTGTCGAGAATGACGCCGGCATCGCGCGTGGCATCGTCGAGGACGAGCGCCTCGATGCCGCCATCATCGTGGAAGCCGGCGAACCCGGCCGCGCCCTCCGGCAGCGCACCAGACGCGAGATCCGGCGCACCCGGGGGCTCGTCCCACGGCCTGACCGCGGACAGGTCCGCCGTCCGGAGGTCCACGTAGGTCGTGTAGAGCTGGTTCGTCTCGATCGGGAGTGCCTGGTACCGCTCGAACGCGGCTCGCCGGTCCGCTGCCAGCCACTCGGGCTCGCCTGCGGCGGCGGCCTCGACGAAGGCTTCCTCGAGCGTGAACGTCAGCTCATTCGGCGAGCGCCGTGGCGCTCGCGCCGGCCGTGCCGGCGCCGTCTCGGGTGTCGCGTCGATCACCCGAGCGACCCCTCCATCTCGAGCTTGACGAGGCGGTTGAACTCGATCGCGTACTCCATCGGCAGCTCTTTGGTGAAGACCTCGAGGAAGCCCTGGACGATCAAGTTCTGCGCTTCGTTCTCGGTCAGGCCGCGGCTCATCAGGTAGAAGACCTGTTCCGCGCTGATCTTTCCGACGGTGGCCTCGTGGGTCATCGTCGTGTCGTCTTCCTGGATGTCGATGTACGGGTAGGTGTCGCTCCGGCTGATATCGTCGAGCATCAGTGCGTCGCAGCGGACGCTCGCCACGACGTTCGTGGCACCGGGCGAGACCTTGAGATGGCCGCGGTAGGTCGCCCGGCCGCCGTCCTTCGAGACCGACTTCGACACGATCCGCGAGCGGGTGTTCGGCGCGAGATGGACCGCCTTCGCGCCGGTGTCCTGGTGCTGGCCCTTGCCGGCGACCGCGACGCTGATGATGTCGGCGGTCGCGTTCTCTCCGCGGAGGTAGATCGAGGGGTACTTCACGGTCTTGCGCGAGCCGGTGTTCGCATCGATCCACTCGACGGTCGAGTTCTCGTAGGCATGAGCGCGCTTGGTGACCAGGTTGTAGACGTCGTTCGACCAGTTCTGGATCGTCGTGTAGCGGACCTTCGAGCCCGGCAGCGCGACGACCTCGACGACCGCGACGTGGAGCGACTCGGTCGCGTAGATCGGCGCCGTGCAGCCCTCGATGTAGTGGACCTTGGCGCCCTCG
Source organism: Candidatus Limnocylindrales bacterium (assembly GCA_036505555.1). Lineage (GTDB taxonomy): Bacteria > Chloroflexota > Limnocylindria > Limnocylindrales > CSP1-4 > CF-46. The sequence continues at coordinate 1,149 of DASXTH010000004.1, forward strand.
TCGACGACGATCAGCGTCCGCTCGAACTGGCCGGTGTTCTCGCCGTTGATCCGGAAGTAGGCCTGGAGCGGGAGCGGGACCTCGACGCCCTTCGGAACGTAGACGAACGAACCGCCAGACCACACGGCCGCGTTCAGGGCGGAGAACTTGTTGTCCTCGGCCGGGACGACGGTCCCGAAATGCTTGCGGAAGATCTCGGGGTACTCGACGAGTGCCTGATCGGTGCCCATGAACACGACGCCGAGCTTGCTCAGCTCTTCCTTGACCGAGTGGTAGACGACCTCGGAGTCGTACTGGGCGCCGACGCCGGCGAGGAACTTGCGCTCCGCCTCCGGGATCCCGAGCCGCTCGAACGTCTGCTTGATCTTGTCGGGGACGTCGTCCCACGACTTCTCTTCGCGCTCGGATGGCTTCCGGTAGTAGACGATGTTGTCGAAGTTGATCCGGTCGAGACCGTCGGTCCACGTCGGCAGCGGGCGCTTCATGAAGTGGTCGTAAGCGCGAAGGCGGTACTGGAGCATCCAGTCCGGCTCGTTCTTGAAGCCGCTGATCTCCTCGACCGTCGCGCGCGTCAGGCCGCGCTTCGTCTGGGCGAGGTAGTCGATGTCGTCATGGAACGCGAACTGTTCGCGCTGGTCGGCGACGAGGTCGCGCGTCGCGGTCATGCAGTCTCCGGGAGGGGCGCCCGTCCGGCGCAAGTCGGGTCGATCGGTAATCCCGAGTGACATTATCGGAATTAACCGCGGAAGCGTCAACGAGGGGGGTCGCGGGCCCGTTGACGGCCGAAGTACCATCGCGCTCTCGCGTTGGAGGAGAGGGACGTGGACGATCAGCTGGCCGATCAAGTCCCGATGGGTCGCACCTGCGCCTGGTGCTCGGCCGCGGCGCCGATCGAGGCGACGACCTGCCCGTCGTGCGGCGCGGCGATGGCCCAGCGTGAGTCGATCGGCGACCTCCAGCTGTCCGGGCTGACGAACGTCGATCCCTCGCTCCTGGATGCAGCGGGGCGGCCGCTCCACATTCCCGGCGCGAGCCCGGCTCAGGGCATGGCCGGCGGGGTGATGCTCGCGGCGATGGCCGGCGGCCCGGTGGGTCTGGCCGCGGCGGGGGGATTGGCCGTCGTCGGCGCGGCCGAGTACGGCCTGGCTGGACGGCGCAACGCCGACGGGACCCTGGCGCTCGACGATCTCGGCCGGCCGAGCGAGGTCGCCCTGCGCGCGGTCGAACGCCTCGACCACGAGGGCTCCGAGGAGCCCGCGGCGGAAACGCTGGACCCCTGGCGCGACGAGCCGGGCCGAGGCGCCTGACCGCTCCTGCGGCTAGCTGATCCCCCGCGTGTCGAGCACCCGGCTCCAGCGGAACACGCGGACGGCGACGAGCACACCGAACGCCGCCAGCACGAGGATCGCAGCCGCGGCGATCGACGCGTCGAGGCTGCCCGCCTGGAATTCGCCGTAGACGACGAGTGGCAGCGTCTGGGTCCGGCCTTCGATGTTGCCCGCGAACATGATCGTCGCTCCGAATTCGCCGAGCGAACGCGCCCACGTCATCACCAGCCCGGCGGCTAACGCCGCGCTCGCGAGCGGCACGGTGATGGCGCGGAACAGCTGCCGCTCGGAGGCGCCGTCGACTCGCGCGGCGTCCTCGAGGTCGCGATCCACGGACGCGATCCCCGTCCGTGCCGACCGGATGAAGAACGGCGCGGACACGAACGTCTGGGCCAGGATCACGGCGATCGTCGTGAACGGGATCGCGATCCCGAGGACCTCGAGCGGGCCGGCGAGGACGCCGCGGCGGCCGAAGACGATCAGCAGCGCAAGACCCGCGACGGACGGCGGCAGGACGATCGGCAGATCGATGATCGCCTCGACCCAGCCCTTGCCACGGAACGATCGCCGCGCGAGGAGCCACGCGAGCGGCAGGCCGAACAGGACGGTGAGGACCAGGCTCACGGACGTCGTTCCGAGGCTCAGCGCGAGCGCATCGAGCACGACGCGCGACGTCAGGGACGCCGCGAGCGATCCGTCGAGAACGGCCCGCACGACGAGGGCCGCGACGGGCAGCCCAAGGAAGACGGCAAAGAGCGCCGCGGCGGCCGCGACCGATCGCTCCCCCCAAGGCGATCCGCCACGGGCGCGCCGCGCGGCGCTCCCCGTCGGCCGGGCGGCGTCCTCGATCACGACGGTGGAAGGAACCCGAAGCTCGCGAGGATCGCCTGGCCGTCCGGTCCGGCAAACCAGTCGAGGAACGCCTGGGCGGCCGCGGCGTTCGCGGACGCCTTCACGACGACGCCGGCGTACGAGGCGGGCACGTTGGCGGAGTCCGGGACGTCGACCGTGCTGACCTTCGTCGAGGCCTTCGCGTCCGTCACGTAGACGATCCCCGCATCGCCCTCACCGAGCTCGATCTTGGCGACCACCGCCTTCACGTTGTCCTCCTTCGAGGCGACGTTGGCGGCGTAGGCCGCGGCGAAGTCGGCCGGGTAGCCGGACTCCTTGGCGAGATTCGCGACGACTTGGGTGGCGTACTTCGTGATCGGCACCGCGTCGCCGGCCGCAATGACCTTGATACCGGCCTTCGCGAGGTCGGCCGGCGTCTTGATCCCAGCCGGGTTGGCCGCCGGGACGAGGATCGTCAACTTGTTCCCCGCGAACGTCACAGGGGCGCCTCCGGAGAGGCCCTTGTCAACGAGCTTCTGCGGATTCGTCGTGTCGGCGGAGAGGAAGACGTCGGCCGGGGCGCCCTGTTCGATCTGGGTCTCGAGGGCCGAGGACGAGTCGGTCGAGATCGTCAGCGTCGAGCCCGGATGGGACGACTCCCACGCCACCTTCGCCTTGTCGAGCGCGCCCTTCAGCGAGGCCGCGCCATCGATCGTCAGGCTCGCCGGCGCGATCGAGGGACCGGTTGCAGGCGGCGCCGCTGGGCCAGCACGCGTGCAGGCCGCGACGGCGATCGCCACCAGAACGGCAACGATGAGCGGGCGACGAGCGGCCATTCCCCGGGACTCCGTGGACACGCAGAACATATGGTCGAGGCGTCGAATACCGAGGAAGATACGGCGAAACTGCCGATCATGTCTATCGATGCCCTAGAAGAACGTGGAGCACCACGGGGCATCGCGAGTCGCCAGCAACGCGTCGGCGTCGGCCAGAGCGCCGGGCCGATGCTCGTCCCAGCCCTGGGCGAGGACGGCGTCACGGAGCCGTGTACCGCCGAGGTACGCCGCGCCGAGCGCGGCGGCGTCGATCGTCAGGTCCGGGGGTTGATCGGTCAGAAGGGCGCGCGTCCCACCTGGGCCCGCGTCGATCGCGACGCGCACCCGCTCGTCCGCGTCGGCCGCTCCGCCACCGCGGTCGACGATCTCCAGCACGAGAGATCCGGTCCGTTCATACGTTCGCGCCTCGAGCGCGGCCGGGATGTCGTGGAGGCGAACCCACATCCCGTCACCGGCGTCGGCGAGTTCGGCAGCTCTGCCGTTCGTCAGCAGCCACGGCAGCCGATCGCCGGGATGACGGCGCTCCGCCCGGACCGTCGTGACGAGATCGACGCTCGCCAGGTAGCGCCACAGCGCGACCTCGGCATCGCCGTTCAGCGCGTGCATGTCGTCCACCGTCAGCGTGCTTCGTGGCTGGCGATGATCCCACTTGGCCTGCGCGTGGTAGCGGGCGTAGCCGTCCAGGTCGCCGGCGTCGTCGCGATGGACGACGAGGAACCCCTTCCAGACGTCGCCCCACCCGACCCCGCCATGGCCGACGTCGTCCAGGTACATGATCGGCCGTCGCCAGATCTCGCCGGGCTGGGTCACGCGCCATTCGTCATACACATCGCGGATGGCGTCGGCGGCCGCCTCGTCGGTGGCGACGAACTCGATCGAGCCGATCCGCCCCCCGGCCGCGTCGTGGAACGCGGTGCTCGATGCGTCGAGCACCCAGGCGGCGGTCTGGACGGCGGAGCCGTAGCCGAACCGGCTGTAGATCGGGTAATCGGATGCGTAGAGAAGCCCGCTGAGCTCGCCGCGCTCGCGGGCGGCCGCGTGCTCGACCTCGAGCATCCGGCGGAGGATCCCCTGCCGCCGATGCGTCGGGCGAACCGTGACGCCAGACAGCGCCGACGCCTTGATCGGGCGCTTGCCGGGGACGGTCAGCTCCGTCGCCCAGGTCCGGGCCGTCCCGACGACCACATCGTCCTCGAATGCGCCCCAGACCCGTGCGAGATCCCAATGCGGGAGCACCTCGGCCACGATCCCGGCGATGTTCGGCCGGTCGAGGAAACCGATCGACAGGCAGTCGAGCCAGGCTGGGAGTTCGTCCTCGCGAATCGCGCGAATCTCGATCGTCATGCGGCCGACAATAGCAGCGGTGCCTGTCGAGAACGGGCAGGATCGCGTCGAAGGGAGATGACGTGCCGGGTCCGATCAGACGTCCAGTCCACGTCGTTCCGAGCCGCCATCCGGTGAACGTGAAGCTCCTCGACGACGCGCCCATCGGCGCGCGGGTCGCCGACCGGGTCACGGGCTACCTCGGCAGCTGGCGATTCATCATCGTCCAGAGCGTGTTCGTCGCCGTGTGGCTGCTGGCGAATCTCTACCTGCTCACGAAGCCATTCGACCCGTACCCGTTCATCCTCCTCAACCTGGCGTTCTCGACGCAGGCCGCGTATGCCGCGCCGCTGATCCTCCTCGCCGGGAACCGGGCAGCGCTCCGCGATCGCATGACCCTCGAGCACGCTGCCAAGGAAGCCGATATCGAGGACGAGCAGAACCGCCAGCTCCTCGCCGGCACGGCCGAGATCCTCCGCCACGTCGATGAGCTGGAGCACCGGATCCTCGGGCTGGAACGCGCGATCCTCGCGGTGATGGAGGGCCGCCTCGGGCCCGCCGAGCCGGGCCGTCCTTCTGACCCAGCCCCGCCCGCCGAGACGCCGGACGACCCGGCCGGAGCCGGGTCGTCGCACGAGGGCTGAAGCGCGGCAATCAGTCCCGGACGGCCGCTCCGTTGCCGGCGCTGACGGTGACGCCGATGTCCGGCGTGGTCTCGGGCCACGTCTCGGTGGCGACCGGTGGCCGACTCTGGTCTTCCGTCTCGACGAGGCTGCCGAGATCCGCGTCATTGTCGTACCGCTCGATGGCCGTGTCCTGGCCGCTCAGCTTGTAACGAAGCCGATCGACCGTCGTCCGAACCCGCAGACCGGCATCGGGCGCCGTGATCAGCCACCATGCAGCGGCGAACATCGAGCCGATCGCGAGGATCGCCGCGAGCGGCAGGATCGGGTTCGACCGCTTCCGTCTGGGCAGCCGATCCTCGACCGCCTTCGGCAGGTCCATCCGGCTGATGGCCTTCTCGATCCTGGTCAGCCGGTCGTCGATCGCCTTCGGCAGCTCGACGCGGGAGAGGTCGATGTCGGGCAGGTCGATGCGCTTGGGCACGCGCTCGCCGATCGCGGTCTGGATGTCCTTGCGATTCATGTCGCGGAACCCGTCCGGAAGCTTGATCTCCGGGAGATGGATCTCCGGCAGGGAGATGTCGGGCATGGCTGCTCCTTGCGGCTGGTGTGTGCTCCATTGACCATCTCCTGCGGGCCGTCACGCCTCGACCGCCGCGGGCTGGCGTGGGGTTGCAGGTGCATCGCAGCCGACATCGGCACGCGGCTGTCGGTCGGGTCGTCACCCGCCCTTCGGTAGGATGCGCGGATGGTCCTTCGGCGGAGCGCGGGCATCCTCCTGTTCCGGCGCCGCACCGATGGGGCCGCGCGGTTCGAGGTCCTCCTCGCCCATCCGGGCGGCCCGTTCTTCACCCGCCGGGACGAGGGCCACTGGACGATCCCGAAGGGCGAGCCCGACTCGGCCGAGGACGATCTCCTCGCCGTCGCACGGCGGGAATTCGCCGAGGAGGTCGGCCTGGCTCCCCCGATGGCCCAACCCGACGGAGCGCCGCCGATCGAGCTCGGGTCGATCGTCCAGAAGGGCGGCAAGGTCGTTCACGCCTGGGCGATCGAGGGCGACCTCGATCCGGACGAGGCGGTCTCGAACGAGTTCGAGATGGAATGGCCGCCACGGAGCGGACGCCGGCAGTCCTTCCCGGAGATCGATCGTGTCGCGTGGTTCGAGCCGGATGAGGCCCGCAGACGACTGAAGCCGACGCAAACGCCGTTCGTCGACCGGCTCGCCGGAATCGTGGGGTCGGCCGGTCGTCAACCATGACGGAAGCTGGCAGGAACGCCCGCCAGGATCGTCAGATGACGCTCATCGCCGAGGCACCCACCCGAGACGATCGCGACCGCACCGCCACCGACGCGCCATCCTCGGACGCAGCGGCGCCGTCCGGAAAGCCGCGCCGGATCTCCCGCGCCGTCGCCCGCCGCTACCTCGCGATCCACCAGCTGCTCGCGCCGCCGCGCTCGCTCCCGACCGGCCGCGATGGGATCCTCGCCGTCTTCGACCGACTGGGCTCGATCCAGTTCGACCCGATCGAGATCGCCGGCCGCAACCACGATCTCGTGCTGCTCGCACGCGTTGGCGGCTATCGCCGCGAGATGACCGATCGGCTGCTCTACGAGGACCGCCTCCTGTACGAGACGTACAACAAGGGCCTGTCGCTCGTTCCGACCGCCGACCTGCCGTGGTACCGGGTGAACTGGGACCGGGCGCGGGCCCGCCACGGCGACGCGGCGTTCATCGCCCACGCCGAGCTCGTCGACGAGCTCCTCACCCGGATCCGCGTGACGGGTCCGATGTCCGCGATCGACGTGGAGCCGCGGGAGGCGATCGACTGGTACTGGCGGCCGACGAACCAGGTCCGGGCGATTCTCGAGGCGCTGGCGGAGTCCGGGATCCTCGGACTGTCGCGCCGTGACGGCAACCGCCGGGTCTACGACCTCGTCGAGCGCCTGTTCCCGGCCGAGCTCCTCGGGCAGGAGATCCGGCCGCGGGAGAGGTTCCGCCACAAGCTCCTGTCGCGCTACCGCGCGCACGGGCTGCTCGGTGACACCGGAAGCGCCGAGATCTGGCTGGGGACGATGCCGCAGCTCGCGATCGGCCAGGAAGATGGGCTCCCGCTGAAGACGGCGGCCCGACGCGTGCTCCACAAGGAGCTCGTGGCCGAGGGGACGCTCGTGCCGGTCGCGATCGACGGGGTCCGCGGGGCACGCTACGTGCCCGCGGAAGCGCTGGGCCGGCTCGACCAGGCGGAGCAGGAGGTCGCGGCCGGGCAGGGCCCCGGCGGAGCGGCGCCGGGCGTCGCGTTCCTCGCGGCCCTCGATCCACTCGTCTGGGACCGGGACTTCCTCCGGTCCCTCTTCGACTTCGATTATCTCTGGGAGGTCTACGTCCCGCCCGCCAAACGGCGTTGGGGCTACTACGTGCTGCCGATCCTGTTCGGTGACCGGCTGGTCGGGCGGATCGAGCCGCGGATCGAGCGCAAGGACGACACGCTCCGGATCGCCGGGCTGTGGTGGGAGGACGGCTTCGATCCGCTCGCCGAGCCCGGGTTCGTCGGGGCGTTCGCCGCGGCCGTCGAGGCCCACCGCGCGTTCGGTGGAGTCCGTCTCGTCAGCTGGCCGCAGATCGCCCGTCTCCGAGGGTTCGCGCGGGCGGTGAAGGGCGCGATCGGCGCGCCCAGGAGGATCTGACGCGCGGCACGAGCGCCGCGGCCGCCGGCTAGCGGAGGTCGACGACCTTCGTCGCCCAGACGCCGCGGTTGCCGGCGTTGTCGCGGGCGAGGATCCGGTACTCGTAGAGGTGACCGACGGTCGCACTCAGCGTCATGGTCCGGAGCGTCGTGACCGAGATGACGTTGGTCCAGTCACCGCCGTCGACGCGCCGCTGGACCGCGTACCCGCGCAGCCCCGATGTCAGGACCTGGAGGCGGACGTCATAGCCGGTCCAGGCGAGCCGAACGGACTTGGTCGTCGAGGTCGAGCCGGCCGACACGGTCGGGGTGTACAGCGTCGCGCGGGCCGCCGTGTGGTCGGGGCCCTTGATGAAGACCGCGGTCCAGACCTTCTTGCCCGTCGACGGATCGATCGCGAGGCCGACGCCGACGTAGTTGAAGTCCTTCGAGATGATGATCGCCTTGTGGCCCGGCGAGCCCATCCACTGGTGGTTCGCCGCGCTCACGGTCGAGTCCATCGGATAGTTGTTCCAGGCGATGATCTCGCCGGCGTTGTACCAGGTGATGTGCAGCGCGGTCAGGATGTCGAAGACATTCCGGCCGTCCGGCTGGACGTGGCCGAAGTAGTGCTTCGCGACCATGTCGTCCGAGCGGGCGCGTGCGATGTCCATCAGGCGGGTATCGACGCGGACCGGGACGAGCCCGTACGTCGCGCGGTCCTGGTTCAGCGCCGCGACCATCGCCGACTCGGCGGCCGACAGCGCGGCCTCATCGGCGGCCTGCGATGCGGCGATCGAGCCGGATGGACCGGCGATCGCGGCGCCGAGGACGGCGACGAGGGTGAGCGACGCGAGGCGTCGACGACCGAGCACGAGGGACTGGGGAAGCACGCCCCAACGATCCCGGACCGCCCTCTGCCGGGGTATGGGTGAGGCGTCCCGATCGCGGGTGCGATTGGTACCGCCACGCGTCTACGGCGTCGGCGCGAGACGTCCGCACCGATCCGACCCACACCGGCGACGACCCCACCGGACCCGATCCGGCGGCTATGGGACCATCGGCGGAGGCGAATCCGGGGGCGCAGCTGAGGAGCATTCGACGATGGCAACGACGCGACGAGCGACCGCGACCTGGAGCGGCGATCTCCTATCGGGCAAGGGAACGGTGAGCGCGGCCACGACCGGGGTGTTCCGCGACCTCCCGACGACGTGGGCCTCGCGGACAACCGAGCCGGAGGGCCGCACCTCACCCGAGGAGCTGCTCGCGGCAGCCCATGCCTCGTGCTTCTCCATGGCCTGCTCGAACGAGCTGGCGAAGGCGGGCACGCCGCCGAGCGCGTTGTCCGTCCAGGTCGACGTCAGCGCCGACAAGCTCGAGAACGGCTGGACCGTGACGGCCGCGGCGATCACGGTCCGCGGCACCGCTCCCGGCGCGACCCCGGAGAGCTTCCGCGAGGCGGCCGAGAAGGCGAAGGACGGCTGTCCGATCTCGCGGGCGTTGAAGGGCAACGTCGCGCTCTCCGTGGAGGCGTCGCTGGAAGGCTAGCGGCTCCGCGGAGCCGGGCGATCGGCGAGCTCGCCCAGCCCGCCGCACCAGGCGGCCGGCCGTCCGCGCTACGGGACCGTCAGGAGTCGCCGCGGATTGTCGATCGTGATCGTCCGGATCTCGTCGTCCGACACCCCGGCGCCGCGGAGACGCGGCAGGAACGTGTCGGCGAGATGGGTGTAGCCGTTGCCGCCGTAGCGGCGGAGCTGGCTGTCGTGGCAGACGTCCTGCGACAGGAGGATCCGCTCGACATGGCCGCGAGAGAGGAGCTCGCAGAGGAGGTCCGCGATCCGGCCCTCGCCGTGGCGTTCCAGCGGGGTGAAGCTCATCCCGAGGAAGTCGTACTCGACAGTGGCGCCGCGCTCGGCGATCGCGAGGTGATAGTCGAGCGAGGGGTTGGAGTCAGCATGCCCGATCACGATGCGGCTCAGGTCGGCGCCCTCGGCTTCGAACACGTCGAGCTGATCGAGCCCGACCGACGATTGGACCGCGTGGGTCGTGATTGCGAGCCCGGTTCGACGGGCCGCCCGGGCCGCCGCCCGATGGACCCGCTCCTCCTGGGCTGACAGCCACGGCTTGTCGACGCCGATCTCGCCGATGATCCCGGCGCGGATGCCGGTCTCCCCCACCCCGACGGTCGCGTCGCGAACGATCAGGTCCGCGAGGGCGTCGACCGTTCGCCGGTCGACGTTCAGCTCCGGCGGATAGTGCGCACCGCGATACCAGCCCGCGCCCATGACGATCTGCAGACCCGTCGCCCGCGCCAACCCGGCGAGCCATGACGGGTCGCGGCCGACGCCGTCCAGAGTGAGATCGACGAGCGTTCCGCCGCCCGCGGAACGAAAGGCGGTCAGCTCCTCGATGATGAGCGGCTCGTCGCGGCGCAGCTCCCAGTAGTCCCAGCGGTTCGGGATGTGCCAGAGCGCGATCGCGGTGTGCTCGTGGGGAAGGACCCAGCCCAGTGCGGCAGGATCGACCGGTCCGAGGACGGTCTGGACATGGCTCATTGCGGCCGAGTCTAGCGGCGGACGACGCCGGTTCGGAGGGCGGACGCGACACGCGGTTGCAAGACATCCGCGACATGGCCGCGCGGCCCGTGCGTCCGGCTGACGCCGTCGCTGCCGGACCCTGAGCCACGACCCCCAGCCTCGGAAGGAGCCGATTCCATGTGCCTCACGTGTGGCTGCGGTGATGCCCATCTGGAGATGGGCGAGGCGAACATCACCTACGAAGACCTCAAACGAGCCGCCGACGAGAACGGTCGTTCCGTCGCCGAGACGATCCAAATCATGGATCGGACCGAGGACAAGGACCGTCAGGAGCACCGCCAGGAGTACGTGGGCGCCGGCCAGTCCTGACGCTAGAAGATCCGGGCGGGGCGATCGCAACCAGCCTCAGGACGCGGCGCGCCTCGCCCGCACGGATTCGTACGCCATCGGAGCCGCGGCGGTGATCGGCTCCGGCCGCGCTGCGTTGCGGGCGGAGAGGAGCGTCTCCATCAGTGCAAGGATCTGCCGCTCGGCGTCGGAGCGGCGGTAGCCGGCGCCCGACTCGGCGGCCTCGACGAGCATCCCGTCGAGCATCGCCGCCAGGGCGTGGCTGACGGCCGGGATCTCGAGCCACGACGGCAGCTCGCCGCGGAGGACGCCCTCCTGGAGGATGAGGACGATCGTCGTGACCGTCTCCCGCCGACGCCGGAGAAGCATCTCCCGGATGGCCGGATCGGTCTCCACCTCCGCCCAGGCCTGGAGCAGGAGGAACCCCGAGCCACGGGCCGACTGTTCGACCGCGAGGTTGTCGAACCAGTAGCCGATGGCGGTGGCGACGCGCTCGCGGTAGCCGGTGACGTCGGCGAGACGCGTGCCCAGCTGGGCGAGCTCCTGATCGGTGATCAGGTCGCAGCCGGCGAGGATGAGGTCCGACTTGCTCTTGAAGTAGGTGTAGATGGCGCCGACCGACAGACCCGATTCGCGGACGATGTCCTGCATCGTCGCGCGGTGGAAGCCGCGCTCACCGAACACGGCGAGCGCGGCCCGGACGATCCGGTCGCGGACGGCCTGTTCGTGCTCGGCGCTGACTCGGGGCATGCAACTCCTGGAGAACGTTTGCTCCCTGTAGCGTAGCGAGGCCGATCGGGCTCGACAAGTCTTGACAAAACGAATGCTCATTCTCTATGTTGTCATGGCACGCCACGACACCGATCGAAGGGGGCATTCGCATGGTCTTCTCACGCTGGGGCCGGTTCGTCTATCGCTTCCGACGACCGATCGCCCTCGTCACCGCGCTCGTGGCGATCGCATCGCTCACCCTTGCCTCCCAGGTGACCGGCGCTCTCGTCTCGGGTGGGTGGACGGATCCACACTCGGACTCGGCCGCCGTCGCGACCCGCCTCGCCGACGAGTTCGGGGCCGGCCGTGGCTCGATCGTCGCGCTGTTCCAGGGCGACGCGTCGGCGAACGCCGCGTCCCCGGAGTTCCAGCAGACGATCGCCACCTCCCTCGCCCGCCTCGCCGGCGACCCGATCGCCGACGGCGTCATCGGGTTCGCCGAGACGCACGACGCCCGCTTCATCAGCGCCGACCACCACTCGGCGTACGCGGTCGTCCGCTTGACGATCACGGACGAGCAGTCCGCGAACCAAATGCCGAAGATCCGGTCGTTGATCGACAAGCCGGCCGGCGCCGACGTGAAGCTCGCGGGGATCGGGCCGTTCACCGAGGACCAGGCACGCCAGTCCGAGAAGGAGCTCGTCCAGGCCGAGGCGGTCTCGGGCCCGTTCGCCCTGCTCATCCTCCTCGCGGTCTTCGCCTCGGTCGTCGCCGCCGGTTTGCCGCTCGTCGTTGCCGCCCTCGCGATCCCGACGACGCTGGCCGGCGTCTATCTCGTCGCCCAGACGACCGAGCTCTCGATCTACGTCCAGAACGTCGCGACGATGCTGGGCCTGGCGCTCGCGATCGACTACTCGCTGTTCATGGTCAGCCGGTTCCGCGAGGAGCTGCGCCGCGGCCGGACCGTCGAGCAGGCGGTCGAGACGACGGTCGCCACGAGCGGCAAGGCCGTCGCCTTCTCCGGTCTTGCGGTCGCGATCGGGCTGTCCGGCCTGCTCCTCTTCCAGCCGGCGGCGTTGCGATCGTTCGGGATCGGCGGCTCGATCGTCGTCGCCTCATCGGTGTTCTATGCGTTGACGTTCCTGCCGGCGGCCCTCGGCATGCTCGGTCCGCGCGTCAACGCCCTCAGCCTTGGCGGACTGTTCGATGCGGTCCGCCGCAGGCTCGGCCGGCCGACCCGCGCCGAAGCGGCCGTGGCTCGCTCGTCGCGCTGGGCGGCCGTCGCCCACGCGGTGATGGCCCGGCCGCTGGCGTTCCTCGTACCGGCGGTCGCGTTCCTGCTCCTGAGCGGCACGCCGTTCCTCCGGCTGAGCCAGGGCATCCCGAACGCCTCGACGCTCCCGGCCGGCCTCGAGAGTCGCGATGCCGCGGTCGCGCTCGCGAACGACTTCCAGAAGGGCGAGACCTCGCCGATCGCGATCCTCGCGACGGTCGACGGCGATCCCCTCTCGGCCGCGAACATCGCGAAGCTCAGTGCGTTCGCCGCGGCCGTCGACGCCCTCGACGGCGTCGACCGGGTCGAGGGCCCGTTCGGGCTCATCGATCCCCAGACCGGCGTGCCGCTCCGCCCTGATCAGCTCGCCGCCGTGTATGCCGCGCCGGCCGCCCAGCTTCCGCCCGACATGGCCGCGATCCGCGACCACCTCCGGGATGCCTACGTCCGGGGCTCGACGGTCCGCTTCGACGCGATCAGCCCGCTCGACGCGGTCAGCCCCGCGGGCGGCGCGCTGATCCCGCAGGTCCGGGGCGTCCATCTCGATGGCGTGACAACCGCGGTCGGCGGGTTGGCAGCCGAGGGCCATGACTTCATGGTCAGCCAGGGCAACACCGTCCCGTGGGCAGTGACCGTGACGCTCCTCGCGAGCGCACTGATCCTGTTCCTGCTCTTCGGCTCGGTCGTCATCCCGGCGAAGGCCGTCGTGATGACGCTCCTCTCGATCACCGCGAGCTTCGGTGCGCTCGTCTGGATCTTCCAGGAAGGCAACCTGTCCAACGTCCTGGGGTTCACCTCGCCCGGGTTCACCGTCGCCGGCAACCCGATCATCATGTTCAGCGTGCTCTTCGGGCTCTCCATGGACTACGAGGTCCTCCTCCTCTCGCGGATCCAGGAGTCCTACCGGCGAACGGGCGACAACACCGCGTCGGTCGCCGACGGCCTCTCGCGTACGGCCGGCGTCATCACCGGTGCGGCGCTGATCATGGTCACGGTCTTCTCGGCCTTCGCCCTGGCCGACTCGATCACGATCAAGAGCATCGGAGTCGGGATGGCGATCGCGGTCCTGATCGACGCCACGATCATCCGGGTCCTGCTCGTTCCTGCGGCGATGCGGCTGATGGGCCGCTGGAACTGGTGGGCGCCCGGGCCGCTGGGCCGGTTCGCCGATCGGCTCGGGTTCAGCCACGTCGAGGACGAGCCCGACTCCGCGCCGCCAAACGAGCCCACCGACCGACGGGCCGCCGCGGGGCTGGCCGGGTCGTAGACTCCCCTCGCGGCGTCGCGTCCAGGACGGCGCCGCAGGAGCGAGGGACGATGAACGATCGAGACATCTCGACGGAGCCGGGCGGGCGCGCCTGGGTCTGGCGCTGGGGCCCCGACGAGGATCGTCGGCCGGGTCTGCCGTGGGTCGGCGTCTTCCTCGTCGTGTTCGGGGCGCTCCTGCTCATCGAGCGGGCCCTGCCCGAATACCGCGGCCTCGGCAACGTGGCCGTGCTCGCCGCAGGGGTCGCGTCGCTGCTGGTCTGGGCGATGCGCCGCGGGACGGTCGCGCTCTACGCCGGCGCGTTCCTGACCGCGCTCGCGCTGCCCGGGACGATCCAGGCCCTCGGCCAGCCGCTCGGACCGGGCTGGGGAATGCTTTTTTTCGGGCTCGCGTTCCTGTTCATCGCCGCGATCCGCGCGGCCCAGCGCGGTGGCTACGGCTGGCAGGCGATGTACGGAGCGATCCTCGTCCTGATCGGCGGCTCCGAGGTCGTGAAGCCCGATGTCGCCGATCTGGCGTGGCCGCTGATCCTCGTCGCGATCGGGGTGCTGCTGCTCGTTCGGGGCGGCCGCCCGCGCTAGACCGTCAGGAGCGCGAGCCGGCGGACGTGCCCACGGAGCGCGCGGGGCGGGCCGTCCGCGGGTCGCAGCCGCGGCTGGCGCTGTCGAGGGTCCGATCGTACGGCGCGTGGCGTAGACGCCACGCCGATCAGGTCGTCGGGGCCGAGACGGCAGCGGTGGCGGTGGCGATCCCGGCGGCTTCGGCGATCGCCGCGGCGACGGTGTCGGCGATGCGGACGAGCTCGTCGTCGGTGACGATGAACGGCGGCCCGAGCAGGATCGTGTCGCCGTCGGTGCCGTTCGCGTTGCCCGTGCCCGAGTACAGGAGGACCCCGAGGTCGCGAGCGCGCCGGACGATCGTCTCGGTCAGGCGTGCGGAGCGCGGGAACGGCATCCGGGTCGCGCGGTCCGCGACGAGCTCGATCCCGACCATCAACCCGCGGCCGCGGATCTCGCCAACAAGGGGATGCTCACCGATCCGGTCGGCGAGCAAGCCGCGGAGGCGATCGCCCTTGACCCGGCTCGCCTCGACGAGATTCTCGGCCTCGATGATCCGGAGGACCTCGCGGGCAACCGCGGCACCCGCCGGCGCGTGCGAATAGGTGAACCCGTGGACGAAGCCGCCGTGGGTCGTGATGGCGTCGTGGATCTCCCCGCTGGCGGCGGCGAACCCGAACGGCCAATAGCCCGAGGTTGCCCCCTTCGCGGCGACGACGATGTCGGCCCGGGTCGCCCAGTGGTCGAGGGCGAACCAGCGGCCGGTCCGCCCAAAGCCGGTCATCACCTCGTCGGCGATCAGGAGCGCTCCGTGCCGGCGGCAGACCTCGGCGATCTTCGGCCAGTAGTCGTCAGGGGGCACAGCGGCCGCGAGCGTCGCGCCGACGATCGGCTCGGCGACGAACGCGGCGACGGTGCCGGGGTCGGCGGCGGAGAAGGCACGATCGAGCTCGTTCGCGAGCTCGTCCGCCGTCGCGAGGGCCTGGCTGTCGGGGTCGGTGCCGCGATACGGGTAGGCGGCCGAGACATGGCGGAACCGGCCGAGCCAGCCCTCGTACGGACGACGCAAGGGGCGCCGGCCGGACAGGTCAAGCGCGCCCAGGGTGTTCCCGTGGTAGCTCCCCCAGCGAGCGAAGACGAGCCAGCGCTCCGGCTCACCGCGCGCGAGGTGATAGGCGCGGGTCAATTTCAGGGAGGTCTCGATCGCCTCCGACCCGCCGCTGACCGGGTAGATCGCGGGATCCTCGACCGGCAGGTGGCGGCCGACCTCGGCGGCGTAGGCCTCGAGCGGCTCGGTCGTGAAGGCGGACCCGTGGGCGTACGACAGGCGGGCCGCCTGCTCGCCGAGGACGCGGGCGATCGACTCGCGACCGTGGCCGACGTTGACGACGATCGCCCCGCCAGCGGCGTCGAGGTACTCGCGACCGGCCGCATCGCGGACCGTGGAGCCGAACGCCTCGACCGCGACGGGCGGCTCGGGATCGAGCGATCGCCGAAAGACGCGGCCGGTCACGGACCAGGAGACGCGAGGGGGCTCACGGCCCGATCCTAGCAGCGCCGCGTGCGGCCGGGCGGCCGCTTCCCGATGTCGACCCTCTGTCCATGGAGCGACGGGCTTTCCCTCCCGTGTCCGAGGCTGAGCTGCGCGATGCCCTCGTCGTTCCGGCGCGGTAGTCGGGAACCCGGCCGCAGCCACGGGTGTAGAACTGCCGTGGAGGGCCGTCCACTGATTGATCCAAGGCGTGACGACGCCGACCTGATCGACCGCGCACGGAGAGGCGATGTCATGGCCTACGAGGAGCTCGTCCGCCGGCATCAGGGCGTGGCCGTCCGAACGGCTCACGTGTTCGCGCCCGACGGCGATGCCGAGGACGCCACCCAGGAGGCGTTCGTGAAGGCGTACGCCGCGCTTTCGCGCTTTCGCCCGGATGCGCCGTTCCGCCCGTGGCTGCTGCGGATCGTCGCGAACGAGGCGCGCAACCGGCGCCGTTCGGCGACGCGCCGAACCGGCCTTGCCCTTCGCGCCGTCGAGGATCGCCGGCCGGACGATGCGGCTCCATCGCCTGAGTCGGCGGTCCTCGCCGGCGAGCGACGTTCGACGCTCGTCAACGCCGTCAACGCCCTGCGAGACGAGGATCGCGAGGTGATCGCGGTCCGGTTCTTCCTCGATCTCTCCGAGGCGGAGGCCGCGACCACCC
>DASXTH010000005.1:0-1911 GCA_036505555.1 Candidatus Limnocylindrales bacterium
GTGGATCGCCTCGCTCGCCGCCCCGATCCCCGCGTCCGACCAGGCGACGACGGCTTCGGGTGTCGTGAACGCCTGACTGGGCTCGAGTCGCCAGGCGAAGCCCGTGGGGTGGATGCCGATCCGAAGGCGGGCCGTCGCGAAGGGGTCGACATCGGCCTCGGCGAGGAAGTTGCCCGAGTAGACGAGCCCGACCGCGAAGGCCTCGCCGGCGTCCTCGGTGGTCTCGGGCCGACGGAGGAGGATGAACGGGTTGTGCTCGTGGCTGGAGATTCCGAGGAGGCTGCCGACGCCCTGCCGGCCGGGGACGAGCGGCCGGTCGTGGGGATGGCGCTCGCGACCCCAGGTGCCGTCGAGCGTGATGAGGCGCCAGCGCGCGTCGGGCAGATCGAGGGCGACGCTCATCGCCGCGCGCACGGTCAGGGGCGCTTGGCCCTCGTTGCGGATCGTCAGTGAGCGGGCGATGACAGGACGGCCGGCGAAGATCGTGGTTCGGACGGTCGCGACGAGCCCGGTCGGCTCGTCGCGGAGGTCGATCTCGAGCGTCTCGCCCTCGTCGTCCGACCCGGTGTAGCTCGACGGAAGCCCCGCCAGGTCTGGCTTGCCGGTGAGGATCCGGTGGCCGGCGTAGCGCAGGTCGAGGACGGTCGAGCCATCCGGGCCCTCCACGACGAGCGCCGGGACGCGGGTGTCGCCGACGCCGGGGACCGGCAGCTCGAGCGCGATCGGCTCGCCCACGCGGTTCGTGAAGCCCTCGAACGACGCCGGGCCGAGATGGCGCAAGGACGAACCCGGCCGAAGCGGCGCGCCTGCGTGGAGGTGGCCGAGCCATCCGTTCTCCAGGACGCGAATCGCCCAGCTGATCCTGCCGTTCCCGAGATGCCATTCTCGGCCGGCTTCGTCCCAGTGGATCGTCATCGGGCCCCGGGCTCGGTCGTGACCGTCCAGGCCCACGAATACCGCCCGGGCCGGAGGACATACTCGGGCAGGGTGTCCGGTCCGCAGCTCGCGGTCCCGAGGCCGCGATGAGCCGCGTCGAGGTGGACGATCGTCTCGGATCGTGGTCGGACCTCGACGTCGTGGGTCGCGGTGGCGAGGTCGGCGGCCCGGACGTGGAGCGCGGACACCTGGCGCGGCTCGTCGAGGTCGATGCGGACCGCGGCCGACGGCGACCCGAGTCGGATCCAGCGGACGTCGGCGCGGCCGCCGTTCTCCTGCGGCTTCACATACGGCGTCAGCAGGTTCGTCACCGTCGAATGCCAGCGCCCCAGCCGGCCGCCGCGACGCCGATCCGGATACGTCTCGTGCGGCCCGCGTCCGAACCACTCGACATCCTCGAAGCCAGGGGCGAGCTCCAGCACGGTCCCGATGCGCGGCAGGTCGCCGAGGATGTTCGGAACTTCGACCGTTTCCTCGACCCGGATCCGGCCGTTCGCCCCGGTGGCGTACCGCTGGACGTGCGGGATCGCGATGCCGGCCGCCGTCGTCCAGGTGACGCGGACGGTCGTGGCGTTCGCCGCCCGCTCGACGGTGTCCAGGGAGCGGCGGAGCGCGGAGAGGCCCCACGCCGCCCATCGCTCGGCCATGCCGCCGATCCGGTCGTTGTCGGTCGGAGCGCGCCAGACGGACAGGGCCGGCGACGCCGCGAACGAAGGGTGGAGGAGACACCCCTCGTCGTCGAGTGCGACGTCACCGGCCCAGCCGTCCGATGAAGAGGCGGTCGGGTGCGGATCCAGGACGAGCTGGGACCAGCCCATCTCGTGAGCCACGGGCGCCCACGCGGTCGCCTCGCCGAGCAGGAACCGGATCGTCAGGATGCGCTGGCCTGCAGCAGAGGACGGCGGCAACGAGCCGGGGATGGCGACCGCCGCCTGCTCGCCGGGACCGATCGCCGGCAGCGGCAGGTCCCCACCG
>DASXTH010000006.1:0-2796 GCA_036505555.1 Candidatus Limnocylindrales bacterium
CATCCAGGACGCTTCGACCATCACGGCGAAGCTGTACTACACGCCAACGGGGCTCCCTGAGCAGGCTCCGATCACGATGACCTTCCAGGCGGCGGCGGGCGGCTACGTAGGTACGATCAACACCTCCGCCAATTGGCCACAGATCGGGCCCGTGACGTTTCGCGTTGTCGCCGACGACAAATGGGGCAACGGGCCCACGCAGGGCACCGGCAAGTTCACGCTGGAATGCTGATGACCAGGCTCGCCGGCATCGTCCCCAAGCTCGCGGTCTTCGTCGTCTCGATGGCGATCGGCGGCTTCATCGCCTTCATCGGCGTCCAGGCCTTCAGCAAGTCGGCGCCGATCTCGGCCGCCACCGAGGCACCGGAGTTCACCGCCGACGCCGCCCCCGACACGCCCGGCGCGGCCGGCGGCCCGTCCCAGTTCGACCTGACTCACCAGACCGGCCAGCCGGTCGCGACCCTGCCGCCGTCGGACCTCGCCCTCGCCGCGGCGAACCTGCTCGACAACGAGCCCGTCAGCCCACTCGACCCGTCGGGCTTCCCGCGCGTCGCCCCGATCACCCAGTTCGACGGCAGCCCGTTCGCGAACGCGAACTGCACGCTGGCGTCGGGCGCGATGCTCGCCCGCCTCGGCTGGGGGATCGTGACCGACGGCAAGACCTTGCGGACGCTCCAGTCGGACCAGTCCGGCGGGACCGGCCTCGACGACCTGAGCGAGGCCCTCTGGACCGGCTACGGCGTCGTCCCGCACACCGGCCTGATCAAGCCGGCCCAGCTCAAGGATCTCCTCTCCAAGGGCTACGGCGCGGTCATCCAGGGCGTGTACGGCAACATCCCGCAGGGGCTTCGCCTCCAGAAGTCGTTCACCGGGACGCATGCGATCTACGTCGACGCGTACTGGCCGGGCGACGGCGCGACGCCGCCCGCCTACTACGTCATCGACCCGATCGGGCGACCGCAGTGGGGCTACCAGGGCGACTGGTGGCCGGCGTCGGTCGTCGACTCGTTCGCGACCGCGTTCACCTCGGCCTCGGTCGACGGCCGCAAGATCGCCAGCGCCGGCGGCCCCGGCATCGACGGCGGCAGCCCTCTCGACGGGCCGTTCGCCGGCCGGATCGCGGCCGCCTGGGTCTTCCCGCCCGGCGGCGTCCCGCCCGAGATCGACGATCCCGACGTCCTGCCGATCCCGCCGTCGGGCCCGGGTGGTGGCGGAGGTCCGACCCCGTCGGGTGCGCCCACGCCGTCGCCCGCCGCGAGCGGGTCGGGCGGTCCACAGCCCAGCGGCGGCTCGGAATCGGGCGACAGCCCGCCCCTGACCCCGGTCCTCGACCCGCTCGATCCGGTCGTGACCGTCGATGACACGATCCTCGTCCCGTGGCTGCTCGTCTGCGTGATCACGCCGACCCCGCCGAGCTGCCCGGGTGGTCAGGAGGGCGTCTTCGACGCGCCCCCGGAGATCATCCTGATCCCTCCACCGGCGGGTCCGACGGTGGCGGTGAAGTTCGTCGACTCCGATAGACCGAACGTCGCGTTGGTCGGGTTCACGGTCAGTCAACCCCTGCCCGTCGACGTCCGATACTGGCCGGAGTCTGCCTCGCCGGTTGCCGCACTCGGTGCCAGCTCGATCGGCGCGCTCTCGGTCGGCGGCGAGACCGTGTTCGTCGCGAACCTGCCGGTCGAGGCCGCGACGACCTATCACTTCCAGGTCGTCGCCGGCGACGCGGGCAGCGGGGCCGTGAGTCCGATCGGGACGTTCACGACCGCGGCCGGGGTCAAGGTGTTCGACGTGACGCTCGGGTCGGTGACAAAGCCTGATTGGAAGCTGGGGGAGGGGATCGCCCCGTACCTTCATCTCGGGGCCGGTGGGTTCGTTCCGCCCTTGCCGCCGGTCGGCGACGGTTGCGCCCCGATCGGGTTCGGGTCGCAGTCGTTCTGCCTCATCCCGAACCTGCTCGATACACCGGTCCCGGACAGCTGTCCCACGGTCAAGGTCAACTACGAGCTCGCCGGCCTCGATGCGACCGGCGTCCATGTTCGGGCGTTCCCGACGGTCAAGGGCCTGCTGGGCGACGGAACCATCTCGTTCCGTGCGGCAATCGAGGCCGACGGGCCGCCCGGCGCCGGCTCCTTGGAGCTCGGCTGCCTGACGTCCGGGCTCACCTACAACATCACGATCGACGCGGTCGGCGACGCGGGTGGCGCGTTGGCGGTCCACGAGATCACCGCGCCGTAGGGGCGCCCGCCCCGGTTCGTGTCTGATTCACCCACCTGGTGGGCGAACGAGCGAACGAGCGACCCCACCCGGCACTTCGGCCTCCAGTGCACCCACCGGATGGGCGAACAAGCGAACGAGCGCCCCCAACCGGCCCTTCGGCCTCCAGTTCACCCACCGGATGGGCGAGAGAGGATCGATGCCTGTCGCGACCGAATTCCGGCCGGTCCAGCCCGTTCGGGACCTCTGGTATCCTCTCGACCGGCGCCGCGACGGCGCCCTCGTCGGTGGTCCGTCAGCGGTCCGCCGGCCCTCGCTCCGGCGTAGCTCAGTGGTAGAGCGGGCGGCTGTTAACCGCTTGGTCGTAGGTTCGAGTCCTACCGCCGGAGCCAACTGCTTACCGAATCCGACCGGTTACACCGTCCTCGGATGCCGTCCGCGAGATCGCCACGGCGCGCTCCTCGCGGCCGTCCATCGCACCCGCTCCATCGACGGGGCTTGCATCTCGTGCCGAACAGGCGTATAAAGTGAACCAGATGGTTCAGTATACCGCCGCCGGTCGACTCGATGCCTCGTTCGCGG
>DASXTH010000007.1:0-3551 GCA_036505555.1 Candidatus Limnocylindrales bacterium
GGCCCGTGTCTGCAGGGGATCGTCGACGGCGTGCCGGCCGGGCTGCCGCTGAGCGAGGAGGATCTGGGACCCGACCTGCGGCGGCGGCAGGGCGGCTACGGTCGCGGCGGTCGCATGAAGATCGAGTCGGACTGGGCCGAGATCACCAGCGGCGTGGCGAAGGGCCTGACGACCGGCGGCCCGATCGGCCTGCGGGTCGAGAACCGGGACTGGCCGAACTGGAAAGACAAGGAAGTGCCGCCCTTCACCAAGCCGCGGCCGGGTCACGCCGACCTGGCCGGGGCGTACAAGTACGGCCAGTTCGACGACATGCGGCTGGTCCTGGAGCGCGCCAGCGCGCGAGAGACGACGATGCGCGTCGCCCTTGGCGCGATCGCGCGCAAGCTGCTCGGCGCGTTCGGCGTCGAGGTGCACAGCCAGGTGCTGCGGATCGGCTCGGTCGCAACGGCCGGCGGCGACCTGAGCGACCCTGAGGTCGTCGAAAGGGTCGAGGCGTCGTCGGTCCGGGTCGCCGACCCGGCGGTCGAAGAGCAGATGCGGTCGGCGATCGACGCGGCCAGGGGGCTGCGCGAGACGCTCGGCGGCGTGATCGAGGTGGTCGGGCTTGGGATCGTGCCCGGGCTCGGCTCACACGTCCAGTGGGACCGCAAGCTCGACGGTGTCCTGGCACAGGCGTTCATGTGCATACACGCGATCAAGGCGGTCGCGATCGGCGACGGGTTCACCGTCGGGGAGCTGTACGGCACACAGGCGCACGACGGCATGCGCTTCGACGACGGCAAGGTCGTGCGGCTCAGCAACCACGCCGGCGGGCTCGAGGGCGGCATCACGAACGGCGAGCCAGTGGTCGTGCGGGCGGTCAAAAAGCCGATTTCGACGACGGCCGCTCCCCAACCGACCGTCGACCTGGCGACAGGCCAGGACAGCGCCCACCAGTACGAGCGCTCGGACGTCTGCGCGGTCCCGGCCGCGGCGGTGATCGGCGAGGCGATGATGGCGATCGTGCTGGCGGACGCCTTCCTGACCAAGTTCGGCGGCGACAGCCTCGAAGAGATCCGCCCGCGCGTCCGCGACTACGTGCCGCGGCTGAAGTACTGGCGGCCGGGCGAGGCGCTCGCGGCGGCGATCGGCCTGTAGCCGAGGGCTGCCGGGTGCCGGCGTTGGCACGCTTATAATGCCCGGACATGGCCGGAACCTACGACGTCGCGATCGTCGGCGCGACCGGGCTGGTCGGCCGGACGATGGCGCAAGTGCTCGACGAGCGGGACTTCCCGGTCGGCCGGCTGCGAATGCTCGCGAGCGCCCGCTCGGCCGGGACCACGCTGCGGTGGCGGGACCGGGAGATCGTGGTCGAGGAGGCACGGCCGGACGCGTTCGACGGCGTCGAGATAGCCCTGTTCTCGGCCGGCGCCGGGACGAGCCGCGAGCTGGCGCCGCACGCGGCCCGGGCCGGCGCGATCGTGATCGACAACAGCTCGGCCTGGCGCATGGACCCGGAGGTACCGCTGGTCGTGCCGGAGGTCAACCCCGACGACGTCGAGTGGCACAACGGCATCATCGCCAACCCGAACTGCTCGACGATCCAGATGGTCGTCGCGCTCGACCCGATCCACCGGGTCAACCCGATCCGCCGGATCGTGGTCGACACGTACCAGTCGGTCGGCGGGACCGGGCAGAGGGGTGTGGCCGAGCTGCGCGAGCAGATCGAGGCCGACGGTGCCGGGCGACCGCTCGAGACGCGGGTCTACCCGCACCCGATCGCTTTCAACCTCGTCCCGCAGATCGACGTCTTCCTCGAGGACGGCTCCTCGAAGGAAGAGGCGAAGATGCGGCACGAGACCCGCAAGATCATGCACGCGCCGGAGATCCGGATCGTCGCGACGACGGTGCGGGTGCCGGTCTGGAGCGCGCACTCCGAGGCGGTCCACATCGAGCTGAGCCGGCCGATGTCGCCGGACGAGGCGCGCGAGATTCTGGCCCGGGCGCCGGGCGTGGTCGTCGAGGACGACCCGGGGCGGTGCGTCTACCCGACGCCGCGCGAGAAGGCGGGGCGTGACGAGGTGTTCGTCGGGCGGATCCGGCGGAACGAGGTGTTCGACCACGGCCTGTCGATGTGGGTCGTGGCCGACAACGTCCGCAAGGGCGCGGCGACGAACGCGGTGCAGGTTGCCGAGGAGCTGGTGCGTCGAAACCTAGTCGGCGCAGAAAGGAACATCGCGCATGCCGTACCAGGGTAGCTTCGTCGCGCTGATCACGCCGTTCCGGGACGGCGAGGTCGACGAGGGCCAGCTGCGGAAGCTTGTCGACTTCCAGATCGAGAGCGGCACGAACGGGCTCGTTCCGTGCGGCACGACCGGCGAGGCGGCGACGATGACCGAGGAGGAGCAGTTCCGGGTCATCGAGGTCGTGATCGACCAGGCCAACGGGCGTGTCCCGATCGTCGCCGGAACCGGCACGAACGACACCCGCAAGACCATCAAGTACACGAAACACGCCAAGGAGTTGGGCGCGGACGCGGCGCTGGTCGTCAGCCCCTACTACAACAAGCCGACACCGGAGGGGCTGTACCTGCACTACCGTGCGATCGTCGAGGCGACCGACCTGCCGCTGGTCGTCTACAACGTCCCGGGGCGCACCGCCGGAAACGTCCTTCCCGAGACGATCCTGCGGCTGACCACGTTCCCCTCGGTCGTGGCGGTCAAGGAGGCGAGCGGGTCGATCGACCAGACCTCCCAGATCGTCTGCGGGACCCAGGACCGCCCCGACTTCAGCGTCATGTCGGGGGACGACTCGCTGACGCTGCCGATCATGAGCGTCGGCGGTAAGGGCGTGATCTCGGTCGTCGCGAACGTCACGCCGCGGCCGATGGCCGAGATGACGGCCGCGTTCCTGCGCGGCGACGTGGCGACGGCGCAGGAGATCCACCGCGGGATCTTCGACCTGTGCCGTTCGATGTTCCTTGACAACAACCCGATCGCGGTCAAGACCGCGGCGGGCATGCTCGGGCTGTGCTCGGACGAGGTCCGCCTGCCCCTCTGCGCGATGAGCGAGGGCAACCGGAAGAAGCTCGCCGAGGCGCTCGCGGCCTGCCGGTACGCCCGGCAGCCGGTCGGGGCTAACTGAGAGCCGAGGGTCGATAGCCGAGGGGCGGCCCCCGGAGGGCGGCCCCTCGATCTACGGAGTGAGCCCGTGACGCGTATCGTCGTGGCCGGGTGCGGCGGGCGGATGGGGCGCGAGATCGTCTCGGCCGCGACCGGCGACCCCGAGGTGCGGATCGTCGGCGGGACGGTCCGGCCCGGCACGCTCGCCGGCCGGGATTTCTCGGCCGTCGCCGGGACGACCGTCGACGGCGCACGGGCGTCCGAGGAGCTGGCGACGCTGCTGCCGGAGGCGGACGTCGTGGTCGACTTCACGAACGTCGAGGCGACGCTCGCGAACGCGCGGGCGGCGGCCGAGGCGCGGACGGCCGTCGTGATCGGGACGACCGGTCTGGCGGCGGAGCAGGTCGAGGAGCTGCGGCGGCTGGCCGAGCGCGCCCCGGTGCTGTACAG
>DASXTH010000008.1:0-1825 GCA_036505555.1 Candidatus Limnocylindrales bacterium
TACCCGGGCGCGACCTGGGACCGACTCGTCGCAGCGAAGCGGCGCTACGACCCGACGAACCTCTTCCACCGCAACCAGAACATCCCGCCCGCCTGATCGCGGTCGCACGACGAGCGGGTCGTTCGCCGGACGCGAGCGGCCCGTTCAGCGCATCATCACCGGGTGAACCCGCCCGACATCGACCCGCCCGAGGTCGCCCCGCCGGACGTCGACCCGTCCGTGCCGCCGAGCGGACCCGGCTGCGTCGAGTGCCTCGCGACCGGCGGCTGGTGGTTCCATCTCCGGCGCTGCGCCCGCTGCGGGCACGTGGGCTGCTGCGATTCGTCGCCCTCCCAGCACGCGTTCCATCACGCGGATGACAACCGCCATCCGATCGTCCAGAGCTACGAGCCCGGCGAGGACTGGTTCTGGGACTACGCGGCCGAGGACTACATGGACGGCCCGCGGCTTGCCCCGCCGCGCCATCACCCATTCGACCAGCCGACGCCCGGGCCCGCAGGCAGTGTGCCGCCCGACTGGGAGGACCACCTGAACTGATCCTGGCGAGACGCTAGGCTGCGCCGGTGATCGGGCCATCCACGAGTCAGGAGCCGCCGTCGTCGCGCCCCGCGTCGTCGCCCGTCGCGTCGTCGTGGCGCGAGCGTCTCCGGTCGGTCGACCGGCCGCCGTTGGCGCTCGGCGCCGTCGCGCTTGCCGTCCTCGTCTGGCTCGGGAAGGACATGACCTTCTACCACGACGAGTGGGCGCTGATCCTGAAGCGCGACCTGTCGCTCGACGGGATCCTCGCGCCGCACAACGAGCACCTGAGCGCGACGGTGGTGATCCTCTACCGGGTCCTGCTGGGAACCATTGGGATGGGCTCCTACTGGCCGTATCTCGGCGTGACGTTCGCCCTTCACCTTTCCGCCGCCGGGCTCGTCTACTGGATCGTCCGGAGCGAGACACCGGGCCGGTCGGCGGGTTGGGCGCTCGGGGCGATGGCCGTGATGCTGTTCCTTGGCTCCGGCGGCGACGACATCCTCTGGGCCTTCCAGACGGCCACGATCGGTGCGGTGGCCGCGGGGATGGCCGCGATCGTCGTTGCGCCGCGCCGGCCGGGGCTCGCCGCGGCCCTCCTGACGGTCGCGATGGCGACGTCCGGGGCGAGCCTCGCGTTCCTGATCGGGACGGGCGTCCGGCTCCTGCTCGAGCGTCCGCGCGCGATCCCGTGGCTCCTGCTGCCGGCGGGTCTGTACGGCGCCTGGTACCTCACCTATGGGTCGTCCGGCATCAATGCCCTGCGCTCGCCGAGCCTCGACGGCGTTCCGGCGTACGTCGGGGCGGGGCTGGCGTCGGCGGCCGCCGGGGCGCTCGGGACGATGCTCCTGGTCGTCGGCGCGGGAGCGCTCGTGGCGATCGTGCTCGGGCTGCTGGCGACGCGCCCCGTTCCGGCCGTCGTCCTCGCCCTTCTCGCCACAGGCGTCGCGTTCTATGTCATCGCGGGCACCGTTCGAGCAGAGCTCGGGCCGGAGCAGGCGACGGCCCCGCGCTACGTCTACATCGCGGCGCCCGCGTTCATCGTCACCGGCGCGATCGTCCTCGCCCGCCTTGCGCGGGGGAACGGAGCGATCGAACCGCTCGTGCCGCGAGCGGCTGCCGTGATCCTCGCAATCGCCCTCATCGGCAACGTCGGCCTGCTCGTCGCGCGGCACGACCGCCTCGTGACGATGATCGCCTGCGAGCAGCGGATGACGCCGTTGGCCCGGGGAAGCGCCGGAAACCCCTGCTGACGATCGGGTCGTTCGCGGCCGTGGGCGCGGATTCCGTCGCTTCGATTGCAGCATCC
>DASXTH010000009.1:0-1512 GCA_036505555.1 Candidatus Limnocylindrales bacterium
GACCGCCGAGGGCATCGTCTGCCTGGGCGTCGCGATCCCCAAGCGGCGGCCGGGCGACGGCCTCTATGCGCTGAGCGTCACCCTGCTCAAGGCCCGGGCGGACCCTGGGCGGCGGGAGGCGCTGGTCGCCGACCTCCAGCGTCTGGCGCGCCAGCTGTCCAACCCGCTCATCGTCGACCGGGCCGACGGCGACGGCCGCATACGCTGAATCCCGACGCGTGACGGTCGGGCTGTTCCGCGTCGAGCTCCCGGACGGGTCGGTCCGGCTCGCCCGTGGCCCCGTCGACGGCGGGCCGGCGGAGCTCCTGGCCGATGGGCTGACCGTCGAGATCCTGTTGCGCCGCGGCGAGGACGGCCTGGGGGCAGCGCTCGAGAACGATGGATCGGGGGCCGCCGTCCCGGCAGGATCGCGCCCGCTGGCGCCGGTCGATAGCCAGGAGGTCTGGGCCGCCGGCGTCACCTACGAGCGATCGCGGGACGCCAGGATGGAGGAGTCGGCCGAGGCGTCCGTGTACGACCGCGTCTACGACGCGCCGCGTCCCGAGCTGTTCTTCAAGGCGCCCGGCTGGCGCGTCCGGGGATCCGGCGAGCCGATCGGCATTCGGATCGATTCGGACTGGGACGTGCCGGAGCCGGAGCTCGCGGTGGTCGTGGCCTCGGACCTGACGATCGCCGGGTTCACGATCGGGAACGACATGTCCAGCCGCTCGATCGAGGGCGACAACCCGCTCTACCTGCCCCAGGCCAAGACCTACGACGGCTCATGCGCCCTCGGCCCGGCCCTCGTGCCGGTCAGTGTGGTCTCGCCGCCGTTTCCCCTCCGCCTCGTCGTTCTGCGCGATGGAGCGGCGATCGTCGACGAGGCGACCACGAGCGCACGGATCAGACGGCCGCTGGCCGAGCTCGTCGAGTACCTCGGCCGTGCCCTCGAGCTGCCGAGCGGCGCGATCCTGCTGACCGGCACCGGGATCGTGCCCGGCGGCACGTTCTCCCTGCGGGAGGGTGACGCGGTCCGCATCGAGGCGGGCCCGCTCGGGACGCTCGAGAACCCGGTCGTTCGGGTGGGTCGCGCGGCGGGGTCGGCAGCCGCGGAAGGGTCGCTGGCCGCGGAGGAGTCGCCAGCCGCGGAGGGGTCGCCAGCCGCGCCGGCTCAGTCCGCGTCCAGCCCGTAGACCTCCGCCGCGCTGTCGCCGAACACCCGGTCCCGCTCGTTCTCGGACAGGCCCGCGAGCAGCTCGCGCGTGGCTTTCACGACGCGGTCGTAGCTCGCCGCGAGGAGGCAGACGGGCCAGTCCGAGCCGAACAGCAGCCGCTCGGGCCCGAACGCTTCCAGGACGACGTCGACGAACGGGTGCAGGTCGACCGTGGTCCAGGAGCTCCAGTCTGCCTCGGTGACCATGCCGGACAGCTTGCACGACACGTTGGGGAGCTCTGCCAGCGACCCGAGGAGGCTTGCCCACGGCTCGATCTCGGCCTTGGCGATCCGGGGCTTGCCGATATGATCCATCACGA
>DASXTH010000010.1:0-12171 GCA_036505555.1 Candidatus Limnocylindrales bacterium
TCCAGCGTGACAGGCTGGCATGTTGGGCCGCTACACCACGGGTCCAGTTGCGGCGAGTGCGGAGGATAGCAGAGGCCGCGCGCCTTGTCGCCCGGATCAGCGAGCGACGATGACCGGCGGGCCATCCTGGCCGAGCCGGCCGAATCGAGCAAGGAGTCGCCCGTCCGCGGCGTCGTAGATCGTCAGCGACGCATCCCACGGGGCCTCGCGACCGGACTCGTCGAACCCCGGCATCCCCCCTGCCACGACGTGCCCGTCGCCGGTCGCGGCAATCGTGACGTAGTTCGCCGCCGGCGCCCACCGATCGAGGAGCGCCAGCGTGGAGCGGTCGAAGACGAACACGCCGCGGCTCGCGGGGTACATTGGCTCGAACGAGGACGGCTGCGCGTACCCCAGGGCGTAGATCCGCGAGCCGTCGCGTGCGCCGGCGAGCTGGCCGTATCCGTACTGCAGGGTGGCCGAATCG
Organism: Candidatus Limnocylindrales bacterium; assembly: GCA_036505555.1. Lineage (GTDB taxonomy): Bacteria > Chloroflexota > Limnocylindria > Limnocylindrales > CSP1-4 > CF-46. Next base: position 467 of record DASXTH010000010.1, read on the forward strand.
CCATCGTCCCACACGGCTCCGAGGTCGCCGCTTGCACCGATCCCGCCCGATGCGCGTGCTCCCGGGTCGATCGTGACCGTCTCGATCGCCAGCGTGTCTGCGTCGATCCGGGACATCGCCAGGTCGAACGGGTTCCAGACGTAGATCAGGCCGTTTGCGCGGTCGAAGAGTGGCGCGGCGAAGTAACTGCCGTCGGTCGGGGCCAGATCAAGGTCATGTGCGCCCTCGCCGTTCGGCTCGATCGTCCCGAGGATCCAGCCCTGTTCGTTCCCCGTTCCGTCGAGCAGGAACTGCGGACAGAGGAAGGCCGCCCGGTCGGCGGCGGCGAACCCGAGGGAGCCGCAGAAGGGCGGCAAGGTGCCGAAGGCGGGGGCAGGAGCGAACTTGCCGATCGAACCGTCGCGGTCGAGACCGACGCGCCACGCGTGGACGGCCGCCGCGGACGCGCCGTTGGGGTCCTGTGTCTGGGCGACAACCCAGACGAAGGCAAACTGACCACCCGGCGCCACGCGAACGTGGGGGCCGTCCAGGTAGGTCTCGATTGGCGAGTCCGGCTCGCCCGGTGTCGGCTCGACGGGCGGCCCCGAGCCGACCGGACTCCGGCTGGGCAGGTCGGGCGGCTCGAGCGCCGCGTCGAGCGCCACGAGGCGGCCCAACGTCCGGCCCTCGAGGTCGATCCGCGCGATCGAGATCCGCCATGGGCCCGCGCTTCGCGTCGCGAGGGCAAGGAGAGCGCGCCGTCCGTCGTCGAAGGCATCGACGTCGGTCGTGAGGTCGAACGGGCCCGCCTCGAGTGGGATCGTGACCTCGAAGCGTCCGATGTGCTTCGCGTCGACCTGCGTCCCCGACGCGTCGAGATGGAGGACGCTCACGTCGCGCGTCTGCGCTCGCTTCAACTCGTCCTCGACCTCGCCATCGCCGAAGCAGATGCACGTCCAGCCATGCCCGTCGGCCGCGGACAGGAGCGCGTCGCGGCCGGGCTGGATGTCCGGCCCGTCGATGACGTCCCCGGTCCCGAGATCGATCGACTGGAGGCCGTTGGTCTGGTACAGGATCGTTCCCGACAGCGCGGCGCCGCCGGGTCGGGAGATTGCCGGCAGCGGCGTCGATCGCGGGGTCCCGAAGGGTTGGTCGGTCGGCGTCGGCGTGGCGCTCCGGGAGGGATCGGGGGTCGGGGTCGCGAAGAACGCGACGTCGAAGTTCGGTCGGTCAGCGAGACGCGGGCCGATCGCGCCGACGGCGATCAACCCGATCGCGATCGCACCCACGACGGCCACGCCGCGCCGCGGTCGTCGGCGGCGATGCGGGCCGCCGGGCCCATCGCCGATCCGCTGCGGCGCGACGGAGAAGCCCTGGTCGCCTCGCCGCTCGGTCATCGCGGACACCGTACAACGGCGAACCGGCCCGGGTTCGACGCCGCCTATACTCGGCCCCCAATGTCCGTGCTCGACCTGCGCTCCGACACCGTCACCCACCCCACGGCCGAGATGCGCCGCGCCATGGCCGCCGCCGAGGTCGGTGATGACGTCTGGGGCGAGGATCCGACTGTCAACGCTCTCGAGGAGCGGGCGGCCGAGCTGCTCGGCAAGGAGGCGGGGCTGTTTGTGTCGTCCGGAACGATGGGCAACCTCGTCGCCCTCATGGCCCACGTGCCACGCGGCGGCGAGATCGTCGCGGGCGCCCAGAGCCACATCGTGCGGGACGAGGCGGCCGGCCACGCGGTCGTCGTCGGGGCGAGCGTCCTCCAGCTCCGCGACCGGCCCGATGGGACGCTCGATCCAGCGGAGGTCGCGAGCGCGTTCCGTGATCCGACCGACGCCCATGAGCCGATCACCTCGCTCGTCGCGATCGAGAACGCCCACAGCCACTCGGGCAACCAGGCGATCACGGTCGCGGCGACGGCGGAGGTCGCGGCGGTCGCGCACGCGCGAGGTGTACCGCTCCACGTCGACGGGGCGCGGTTCTTCAACGCGGTCGTCGCGCTCGGCGTCACGCCGGCTGCGCTCGCGGCCCCCGCCGACACCGTCACGTTTTGTCTCTCGAAAGGCCTGTCGTGCCCGGCCGGCTCGGTCGTGGTGGGCTCGACGGCCATCATCGGCCGGGCCCGCCGCGCCCGGAAGCTGCTCGGCGGCGGAATGCGCCAGGCCGGTGTTCTTGCGGCGGCCGGGCTCGTCGCGCTGCGAGACGGTGACGCCGGGATGATCGCGCGGCTGGCCGACGATCATGCCAACGCCCGCAGCCTGGCCGAGAAGCTCGCCGCGATCCGGGGGGTCCGCTCGCCCGGCGACATCGCCCAGCCGGGAAGGGAAGACGAGCCCCTCGACCCGACCCGGGTCCGGACGAACTTCGTCCTGTTCCGCGTCGCCGCGGACCGGGCGGCGTTCCTTGCCGCGGCCGAGGCCCGCGGCGTTCGGTTCGACTCCTACCCGCACGGCCAGGTCCGCGCGGCGACGAACAACGGGATCGCAGCGACGGACATCGACCGGATCGCCGTTGCCGTCGAGGCGGCGCTTGCCGAGGTGGGCGCGGCCCCGGTTCCGGCCTGAAGCCCCGGGGTCGCCGCCGTCCGCCTCCGCACGGCCCCGGTTCCGGCCTGAAGCGCGGGATCGCCGCCGTTCCGACCGCCGCACGGCCCCAGCTGCGCTCTGGGCTCGGGGCTCTCTCGCGCGATCCACCCCATGCGTATCGAGAGCGGTGACGCGGCCGGGGATGCTCGTTCATTCGCTAGGCGCGTCAGGCACAAGCGTTCCATCGTCCAGGTGGAGGTACAGCCACACAGCGAATGGCCCGGACCGGGAGCGATGGAGAGCGGTCGGGATCCGCATCACGTGGATGAACAGGCAGCCGTTTGCGGTCGCGAGGTCGGCGGTGATCGGCCTGGACAAGCCCCGCCGCTGGCGCGTTCCGGCGCGATCGGCGACACTCACGGCCTCGCCGGGTTGACCTCGCCCGGCCCTCGGCACAGCCCGAGCGATGCGGACGGGCAGCCACGAGTCCACGACGCAGGAGATCCTCGTGACCGGAAGCCTGAACGACATCGCCTTGACCCGGCCCGCACCGGCGGCGGACGCCGGCCCGCTCGACGGTTCCTTTTACGACCTCGTCGAACGTCGCTTCCGACGGATCCTCGTCGACAATCCGCTCGTCGCGACCTACCTCGGGATCCACACGGAGGATCGCCGCCTCGGCGAAGCCTCGCGCGATGCCGTTCTAGCGGAGCTCGCCGCTGAGAAGGTCCACCTGGCCGCCATCGAGGCGATCGACGAGGCCGGACTCTCGCAGGAGGCCCGCCTCGAGCGCGACCTCGAGATCCACAATCTCCGCCGGACGATCTTCGACACCGACGTCGTTCGGATCTGGGAGCGCCGATCGACCGCGCTCGATGTGGTCGGCGATGCGCTCTTCCTCGTGTTCGCCCGCGACTTCGCCCCGCTCGACGAGCGCCTCGACGCGATCGCCAGTCGCCTCGAGGCGATCCCGACCTATCTCGCCCAGTCGCGCGACCGGGCCGTCGTCCCCCAGGTCCGGGCGTGGCAGGAGCTCGAGATCGAGTCGGCCGCGAGCCTGCCGTCGTTCTTCGACGAGATCATCGCCGCCGGCTCGCACCTGGCAGGCGCCGAGAAGCGCCGCCTCGCGACGGCCGCCGACACCGCCCGGGCCGCGATCGCGGAGTACGGCGCGTGGCTGCGCGACTCGCTGACGAGCGGGACCGACGACTGGCCGCTGGGCCGGGAGGGCTACGACGAGCTCGTCGCCCTGCGCGCCTTCGACGGCCTCGACGCTGACGCGATCCTCGAGATCGGCGAGGACCAGCTCGAGATGAACAAGGCGGCCCGGATCCGCTCCGCGGCCGAGATCGACGACCACCGGACCGAGGCCCAGGTCATCGACCGCTTGAAGTCCGATCACCCGACGACGTTCGAGGAAGCCCTCCACGGCTACCGCGACGTCATGGTCCGGGCGCGCCAGTACCTGATCGACCACGACATCGCGACGGTCCCCGTGGACGAGCGGATCGACGTGGTGGCCACGCCCGAATACCTGCGCAACGTGATCCCGTTCGCGGCCTATTTCTCTCCGCCGAAATTCGACCCCGCGCCGAAGGGCATCTACATCGTGACGCCGTCGGTCGATGGCGACCCGAACGCGATGCGCGAGCACAATTTCAGCTCGATCAGCAACACGAGCATCCACGAGGCGTACCCGGGCCACCACCTCCAGCTCCACGTCGCGAACGGAAACCCGTCACTGACCCGGCTGCTGACCGACGCCCCCGAGTTCGTCGAAGGCTGGGGGATGTACTCCGAGCAGATGATGCGCGAACAGGGCTTCGACGCGGCCGCGAACTTCCGCCTGAACATGCATACCGACGCGATCTGGCGGGCGTGCCGGATCATCCTCGACGTCCGGATGCACCGCGGCGAGATCGCCGTGGAGGAGGCCACCCGGTTCCTCATTGAGCACACCGGGTTCGAACAAGCGAACGCCCGCGCCGAGGTCCGCCGCTACACGTACACGCCGACCTACCAGCTCTCGTATCTGCTCGGAAAGGTCCTCCTGCTGGGTCTCCGCGCGGACGAGCAGGCCCGTCTCGGGAGCGCGTTCTCGCTCCGGGACTTCCACGACACGTTGCTGCGCAACGGGTCGCTGCCGATCAGCTTCCACCGCCGGATCCTGTCAGAGCGCATCGCCGCCGACGACGCCCGCGCTTCGGGCGGCCCGACGCCGATCTCGCACGGCGGCAGCGGGGTCCGCCGCGCGTCGAACCGGGCCGCCCGCGCCTGACGTGCAGGTCATCCCGTCGATCGATCTCGATCGTGGCCGCTCGCGGGTCGTGTTCTGGCCCGGCGCGTCGACGGGCGTCGGCGCCCCGACCGACCGCCCGGAGCGGATCGTCGAAAGTTTCGTGGAACGGGGTGCTCGCCTGATCCACCTCGTCGACTTCGATGGAGCGCGGACGGGCCGGCCCGGTAACCTCGAGGCGGTCGGGGCGATCGCGTCGCGGACCGCTGTGCCGCTCCAGGTCGCCGGCGGCGTCGACAGCGCCGACGCGATCCGGCTCGCCTTCGCCGCGGGCGCGACGCGCGTCGTGACCTCGATGGCGATCGCCGACGATCCGGCGGCCCTTGCCGCAGGCCTCGAGGTCGCCGGCGCGTGGCTCGCGGTGGGGCTCGACCCGCGGCCGGAGCGCCTCGCGGCCTTTCCCTGGACCCACGGTGGTTCGCCGACCCTGTCCGCCGTCGTCGAAGAGCTCGCCGGGCGCGGCGTCGCCCGGTTCGTGCTCGCCCACGGCGGCCGGTCGCCCGATCTCGCGATCCTCGGGCCGCTCGCGACCCGCCCGGACATCGACCTGCTCATCGCGGGCGGGGTGAGCGACCTCGACGGCATTCGCCGCCTGCGCGACGCCGGGATCGCGGGCATCATCCTCGGCGAGGCGCTCCTGTCCGGGGCGATCGACTTCACCGCCGCCCTGGAGGCCGCCGCTTGAGCACCGATCCGAATCGTCCCCGCCCGCGCTCCTCGAAGAAGCGGCGGGCGGTCCAATCCGGCGGAGCGGCAGGTCGGCCGCAGCGGCCAGCGCGAGCGGGTGGCGGAATCGAGGTCCGCGGCGGGAGCGTCGCGGGCGGGATCCCGACCCTATGGCTCGGTGTCATCGGTGTGCTCCTCTTCGCGGTCGGCGTCGCCCTCGCCGGCGGCGTGATCAAGTTCGGTGGCGGTGGTACCGCACCGGGCAGCGCGATCGCCGGTCGCGTCTCGATCTCGCCCGGCAGCTCGCCCGCGGCGAGTGCCGCAGACCGGTCCGGGACGAACTGCCCGACCGCGGCACCCGCCGCCGCACCGGCGGGGCTCAAGAAGGTGGTCACGATCGCGACCGCCAAGGGCTCGATCGAGGTGACGGTCGAGGCTGACCTCGGCCCGCTCGCCGCCGCCAACTTCCTGGCCCTCTCGTCGTGCGGTTATTACGACGGCTTGATCTTCCACCGGATCGTGCAGGGCTTCGTCATCCAGGGCGGTGACCCGACCGGCACCGGCAGCGGCGGCCCCGGCTACGAGTTCGCCGACGATCCGGTGACGGTGCCGTACGCCCGAGGCGTGGTCGCGATGGCGAACTCGGGCCCGAACACGAACGGGTCGCAGTTCTTCATCGTGCTCAAGGACGCCACCGGTCTCGGCCCGAACTATTCGGTCTTCGGCCGGGTGACCGCCGGGATGGACGCGGTCGATGCCATCGCCGCGGCCGCCGACGCGGAGCACCCCAGCCAGCCGATCAAGATGGACAAGGTCACCGTCAAGCCGTGACCACGACCCAGGAGGACTCATGACCAGCCTCACGATCGCGACCGAGAAGGGCGACATCGACGTCGACCTCTTCACGACCGACGCCCCGAAGGCCAGCAAGAACTTCGTCGATCTCGCCCGGAAGGGCTTCTACGACGACGTGATCTTCCATCGGGTGATCCCGGGGTTCGTCGCCCAGGCCGGCGACGGCGAGCACGGCAAGAAGTCGTCGCTGAACCCGGGTCGGGTCGGCACCGGCGGCCCCGGCTACAAGTTCGAGGACGAGCCGGTGAAGGGCGACTACGTGCGTGGCGCGCTCGCGATGGCGAACGCCGGCCCGAACACGAACGGCTCGCAGTTCTTCATCTGCCACCAGGACCTGACCGGCAAGCTCCCGAAGAACTACACGCTCTTCGGCCAGGTGACGAAGGGGATGGACATCGTCGATGCGATCGTCTCGGCGCCGCGGAACAGCCGCGACCTGCCCGACGATCCGGTCGCGATCACCGGGATCACCGTCCGCGAGGACTGACGGTCGCACGTCCGGACCCCCGTCGGCGCACGCGCAAGGAACGTTAAGGAATTTACATCGCGGCGTGCATCAAAACTCTTGGCTTTCGAGGGGGCAGCGAGTAGCATGGCCATTGCGCTGCTTGTCAGCCAACGCTGCCCCAGAACCAAGGTCATGGGTAGGTAGGGTCAGGGTAGTCGGTGCAGCCGACGTGATAGATGCCCTTGGCGCGTGGCGGGTGTCCGGTTCGCCGGACTTTCACCGGGACAGCATCGAGGCCGGTTCCTTCGGGAACCGGCCTCGAACTTTCTCCGCGGGGCCGCCGAACGCCCGATGTCGGCGTTGTCGCCTGTGCGCGCTCGCTCACGCACCTCAGAGTGCGCTCGCTCACGTGCTCGGCTCCGCCTTGGCCTCGGACGCCCTGCGGCCCCGCTTGGCACCATCTCGGTTCGGTGGCGCCTCGGCCTCGACCGCCCTGCGCTGCCACTCGGCTCAATGCGGGCCCGCTTGGCGCCATCTCTGTTCGGCGGCGCCTCGGCCTCGGCGGCCGGGCAGCGCCGCTCGGCTCGGTGCCGGTTGCACCGCGCCGCCGGGTCCACGGTTGCTGCCAGATATTCGTGCCCGGACTGGGTGGCCGGCTTCACGCACGGGTTGCGCCCGGACACCGGTTGCCGGAGCACGATTGACGGGCCAGTCAGTCTCTCGGCGAATCTCTGGCCAGATCGACGCCGCGACCGGGTGTGCCGCCGCGCGCGCCCGCGGCCGCAACTCAGCGGTTGCGGTCGGCCCGGACGAACAGGTACGTGCCGACGATCGTGAACACGAGGAAGAACGCCGCGGTGACGGCCAGATCAACCAGCGGGTTGTTCAGGACCGTGAACGCCGCCTCGGGCTTGCCCGCGTAGAAGATGTTCCGGGCGAGATCGATGCTGTAGGTCATCGGCATGACCTTGGCGAGGAGGCCGAGGATCCCGCTCGAGTTGGCGACCGGGATCAGGGCGCCGGCCAGGAACATCTGGGGGAAGACGAGGAGCGCCACGCCGGCGCCCGCCACCTTCGGATCCTGGACGAAGCCGATGAAGAACACGCCGAGCGACCCGCCGGCAAGCGCAAGGACCGGCGCCAGCGCGATCACGCGAAGCAGGTCGCCGAAGTTCATCGGGATCTGCATGACGAAGATCATCGCAATGATCCCGACGAGCGATACCAGCGACGCCAGTCCCGATCCGATGATCTTGCCGAGCAGCACGCTGTAGCGCGAGATCGGGGCGACGAACAGCTCGGCCGTGAAGTCGTTCTCGCGCTCCTCGACGAGGTTCGTGACCCCGGTGATCGTGCCCTGGTACATCGTGTTCGCGATCATCCCGATGAGCATGAACGGGAGATAGGCGTAGGGCAGCGCCCCCGACAGGTTCTGCGAGATGCTCCCGCCGAGGATCCCGATGAAGATCACCGGGAAGATCACGGTGAACGCGATCGAGAGCGGCGACTTGACGGCGCGGAGGATCTCGCGCCAGGCAATCGCGAAGGTGGCATTCGCCTCGCGGGCCAGGCGCGATCGGATGCCGGCCAACTCCGCGGCCGGCGCGTAGGTGGAAGCAGTTGCGGCGCTCATGCGGCGGTCTCCTCGGTCGAGCGGAGGAGCGCGACGTACGCCTCCTCGAGACTGGGGTCGTGGACGCGGAGGACGGTCAGCGGAATGGTCACGCGGGCCACGAGCGACTGCGCCGTGGGGCCGGTGTACGGCACGCGAACGAGGCCGCCGTCGTCGATCGTCGGGTTGGTCCCCATCGCGCGGAGCTCGGCGAGCAGTGCGGGTCGGTCGGCCGCATCGAGCAGGATCGAGCGCTCGAGGAGGTCGGCCTTGAGCTGGTCCGGCGTCCCGATCGTCGCGATCCGACCGTGATCGATCACGCACACCCGATCGGCCTCCTCGGCCTCCTCGAGGTAGTGCGTCGTCAGGAAGATCGTCGTCCCGTCCGCGGCGCGGACGCCGCGCAGGTAGTGCCAGAGCGAATGCCGGCTGACCGGATCGAGCCCGGACGTCGGCTCGTCCAGGAAGAGGACGCCCGGCCGGTGCATGAGTGAGCGGATGATCTCGAGCTTTCGCTTCATGCCGCCCGAGAACGTCTTCAATGGCTTGAACACCTCGTCGCCGAGACCAACGACGTCGGCGAGCTCGGTGATCCGCTCGCGGTAGGCGCGCGGCATCGTGGCGAAGAACGGCCGGTACGCGTAGAGGCCGTACAGCGCGACGTGGAGGCGGATGTTCTCCTCGCCGGACAGGTGGAGGTCGACGCTTGGGTTCTGGAAGATGATCCCGATGCGGCCCCGGACGGCCGTCGCGTCCCGATCGAGGTCGTGGCCGGCGATCCGCACGGTCCCGGAGGTCTTCGCGAGCGTCGTCGTGAGGATGGAGATCGTCGTTGTCTTCCCGGCGCCGTTCGGTCCGAGGAAGGCGAAGAGCTCGCCGGCGCCGACGTCGAAGGTGATGTCGTCGACCGCCGGCGCGGCGGACTGCTTGTAGCGCTTGACCAGGTGCTCGACCTGGATGATCGGGTCCATCGGAATGCTCCTGCTCGACGGCCGGACGGGTCGAGCCCGGCGCTTGCCCGATCGTCAGGGCCGAATGTGGAGCAGGCGTGGAGCGGGCGTGGCGAGTTCGTTCCAGGGCCTGGCGGGGCAGCGGCGGCGAGGCGAACGGCCCCCCGCCGCTGACCTCCTGGCGATCAATCTGGTCACGGACGAGCGTGCTCGTCCTCCAAATCCGACGGAAGTCGGGCGGACCGGACGGTGGCCACGCTCACTCGGACCCGATGTGATCGCCGGGGCGCTCAGCTCGTCGGCGACCCGGTCCGGCTAACTGGTGCGGGGCTCCGGATAGAACCCGGTCACCGTGTAGGCGTTGCCGCTCACGGCTCCCGTGTATGTGCAGACCACGGTCGGGGCGCCGGCGAAGCCCTGGATTCCATGACGGATCGTGCCGCTCTGGCCGGTCGGCGTGACATAGGCGATCTGCTTCCAGATGTACAGCCGCCCATCGTCGAGGTGGAACGCCGACGGCCCGCCGTTGAACGACGCATTCCAGACGTGGCCGTCGTCGCAGGTCAGCACGAAATGGAGCGTCTGATCGTTGTCGGGATGGGCGAGCGCGGCACCGGCCGACAACCCGGTCAGGGCAAGCGCGAGGAGCGAGGCGGTAAGGAGTCGCTGGCGCATCGATGGCTCCGTCGAGCGGCCGGCCACACGGCCCCCGATGCCGGCGGGGAGCCCGGAATCGTCGCACGGACTCCGTCCGAGCGCCATCGGCGTCGTCCGCCGAGCTGTCGTAGGCTCGCGCTGATGGACTTCCGCGCCGACGGGCGACCCGCGGCCGCCCCGAGCGCGATCACGCGGCGCACCTTCCTGCGCGGCGCCGCGGCCGCGGGCGTCGGACTCTTCCTTGCGGCTTGCGAATCCTCGACGAGCTCGCCGGCACCATCATCCACGGCGACGCCCTCGAGCCCGAGCTCGCCCCCACCCTCGGCCGCGCCGTCGCCCTCGGCGTCCGGCGCAGCGAGCGCCACGCCGCAACCGACGTCACAGCCCCTCTCTCTGGCGCAGCGGATCGCCGGCCTCATCGTGGTGGGCTTCCGGGGGGCGTCTCTTGGGGACGCGGCGTGGGTGCGGACCGCACTCGCCGACGGAGGCCTCGGGGGCGTGATCCTGTTCGACCGCGATCAGCGCACCGGCGGCAGCCGGAACGTCGTCTCGCCTGCCCAGCTCAAGCGGCTGACCGGGGACCTTCGGGCGGCCGCGCCACACCGCCGGATCATCGTGTCAGTCGACCAGGAGGGTGGGGTCGTGACGAGGCTCGGGCGGGCCCACGGATTCCCGGCGGTGGCGTCGGAGGCCGAGATCGGCACGGCGACCGAGACCGCGACGCGGCACTGGGCGCGGACGATCGCGACCACCCTCGCGGCCAACGGGCTCGACCTGAACTTCGCGCCGGTCGTCGACCTCGACGTGAACCCTTCGAGCCCGGCGATCGGCGCCCTCGATCGATCGTTTTCGCCGGATCCGGACGTGGTCGTGGCGAAGGCCACGATCGAGATCGAGGAGCACCGCAGCGCCGGCGTCCGGACGACGCTCAAGCACTTCCCGGGGATCGGCAGCTCGACGTCCAACACGGACTTCGGGGTCGCGGACGTGACGAAGACCTGGACGCGGACCGAGCTGGAGCCGTTCGCCCGGCTCATCGAGGCGGGGACGGTGGATCTCGTCATGGCCGGCCACGTCGTGAACGGCCAGCTCGATCGTGATCGACCCGCGTCGCTGTCGAACCCGACGGTGAGCGACCTCCTCCGCGGCGAGCTCGGCTGGGACGGGGTCGTCGTGACCGACGACCTGCAGGCGGCAGCGATCACCGCGCGGTTCGGGCGGGACGAGGCGATCCTCCTCGCCCTCGAGGCGGGCAACGACCTCCTCCTGTTCGCGAACCAGCAGGTCTACGACACGCACCTCGTGGGGCGGGTGGTCGCGACGGTCGAGGCGGCCGTCCAATCGGGCCGGATCCCCGAGACCCGGATCGATGAGGCATTCGAACGGGTGCAGGCACTCTTCGGCGCCCCGGCCGGCTGAGCGCTCACGGCGACCCGCCGGTCGCGGGCCGATTGCGGTAGGGTGGGCGCGTGCACGGCGTCACGGTCGGATTGCGCCCCGGGGAGGGCCGCCGAGGCACCCTCGGAACCGGCCGGGCCGGTCGCCCGATCGTCGCGAGGCCACTCGCCAACAGCGGCGAACGCGTCGGATGACCCGACCCGTCGTCACCAACTCGGCTGGTGCGACGGACGCACTGTTCTGCGAGCGCTGTGGCGACCCGGCGGGAACCGACACGACGCTCCGGCGCATCGGGCTCGCGGGCTGCTCATCGTGC
>DASXTH010000011.1:0-5762 GCA_036505555.1 Candidatus Limnocylindrales bacterium
GCCCACGGCAGGGCGTCGAGGCGCTCCGGGGCGATCGGACGGCCGCAGCGGACGCAGACGCCGAACGTCCCGTCGTCGAGCCGCACAAGGGCCGCCTCCACGTCCGCGAGGTGGTGCTCGTTCCGGTCGCGCAGGGCGAGATCGCGCTGCTGCTCGAAGACCTGGGACGCGGCGGCCGCCTGTGAGCCATACGTCATCGGTCCGGGTGCCACGATCCCCTGGGCGATCTCCGCGCGCAGCCGATCACGCTCTGCGAGGAGGGCCGCTCGCGGGTCGAGGAAGAGGGGATCGGTCACCACGGGATCGTACGCGGTCGGTGGTTCACGATTCGACCGTATACTCCCGGGGAGTACCACTTGCCTTCCACTTCGAGGAGTTGTCCACATGACGATCGAGAAGGATCCGGTCTGCGGGATGGACGTCGACACGACCGCGACCGATCTGAAGCTCGAGCACGACGGGACCACGTACTGGTTCTGCGGCAAGGGCTGCCTGCTCGAGTTCAGCGACGATCCGGAGCGGTTCCTCGACCCGGACTACCAGCCGTCGATGTGAGCGCTGCGTAAGTCGCAGCTAAGCGCCGGCGGCGATACTGGCCGCGGCGATTTGGGACCGGGCACTCCACCTGACGGGGTCGATCGCCGTCATCGGCCGGAATCGGCCGAAGGAGTGCTTCCGATGCGTACCAGGCTCATGACCTCGCTTGGCGCCGCCTTCTCCATCCTCGTCCTCGTCGCGATGGCGCTTGTCGCGCAGGCCGGCCAGCGCTGGGTCGAGCATTGATCCCTTACGTCCGGCCGGTGGCGGCCGGGTCGGTCGTGACTCGCGACGCCAGGTAGACCGGGATGATCGAGAGGAGGAGGACGAGGACCGCGGCGACGTTCACCAGGGGCAGGTTGTTCGGGCGCTGGTAGTTCGTGAAGATCCACAGCGGAAGCGTCTGGGTGCCCACACCGGACGTGAAGTTCGTGACGATGATCTCGTCGAACGACAGGGCGAACGCGAGGAGGCCGCCGGCAAGGAGCGCGGACCGGATCGCCGGGAACGTGATCCGGCGGAACGTCGTGAGCGTGTCGGCGCCGAGATCCATCGAGGCCTCCTCGGCGGTTCGTGGTGTCCGGCGAAGCCGCGCGACCACGTTGTTGAAGACGACCACGACGCAGAAGGTCGCGTGGCCGATGATGATCGTCAGGAGCCCGAAGTCGAAGCCGAGCGCGCGGAACGCCCCGTTCAGGGCGATCCCGGTGACGATGCCGGGCAGGGCGAGCGGCAGGACGACGACGAAGGTCAGCGTCTGGCGACCGAAGAACGCGTAGCGCTGGACGGCGAATGCGATCAGGCTGCCGAGGACGAGGGAGACGACCGTGGCGCCCACGGCCGCCTGGAGCGACGCGATCAACGCTTCGCGGATCCCGGGGTTCGCCAGGGCCTTGCCGTACCAGTCGACGGTCAGGCCGGAGATCGGCCAGGTCGCGACGCGCCCGGAATTGAACGAGTAGAGGACGATGATCACGATCGGGATGTAGATGAACGCGATCGTCAGGGCAGTCGCGATCCGGATCGCGATCCGGACTCCGCGCGGGACGATCATCAGAGCTCCTCAAAGGCGCCGAACCGCCGGGCGATCAGCAGGTACGCGAGCATGATCGTCACCGGCACCATCGCGAACGCCGCTGCCAGCGGCTGGTTACCGGCCACGCCAACGAAGTCGTACACGACGTTCCCGATGAACCGTGTGTTCGACACGAGGGTCGGCGTGATGTAGTCGCCGAGCGTCAGGCTGAAGGTGAAGATCGATCCGGCGACGACGGCTGGCAGAGCGAGCGGCAGGATCACCCGGCGGAAGGTGATCCATGATCGGCCACCGAGGTCGGACGATGCCTCGAGAAGCGAGCTCGGGATCCGTTCCAGGCCCGCGTAGATCGGAATGATCATGTACGGGAGCCACAGGTAGGTCTCGACCAGCCAGACCGCGACGTCGCTGTAGCCCGGGCCGGTCAGCCCAAGCGGTCCGAGCGCCCAGTTCAGCGCGCCGTTCTGGCTGAGGATCAGACGCCATGCGTAGACCTTGACGAGATATCCGCTCCAGAGCGGCAGCAGGATCGAGACGATCAGGATCCCGCGTGTGCGCCCCGACGCGAGCCGCGCCATGTAGAACGCGATCGGGAACGCGATGACGATCGTCGTGAGGGTGACGAGCGTCGCCATCACGAGCGTCCGGACCGCGATCGTGCGATAGACCGGCGTCGTCGCGATCTCGACGTAGTTCTTGAGGGTCGGCGTCGTGACCAGGTTGCCGGTCGTGGGATCGACCGACCAGAACGACGTGATCAGGAAGAGCGCGAGCGAGCCGAGATACGCAATCACCAACCAGCCCAGTGGCGCCGCAAGGAGCAGCGCGAGCTGAGCTCGGGGGTGGCGATAGAGCGCGGCTGCGATCGATCGCAGGCGGCTCGCCGGCGGTCTTCCGGCGAGCCTCGATTCCGCGGTCATCGCTGACGCGCGGACCCGTTCCGCGCTCGGGCGATCAACCGCCCGTCACCTCCGTCCAGACCTTGGTCCACGCGTCGAAATCGGTGCAGATGTCGCCGCGCCCGTCGAGGCACGTCTTCGTCGGCGTGTTCCAGTAGTACACGTCCTTGAAGTAGGTCTCGTCCGTGGCGTGGAAGAGATCGCAGTGGCCGGCGCTCTGCTTCTCGGCCTCGGCGCACGCCGCAGCACTGACCGGCGCCTCACCGAAGTACACGGTCACGTCCGCGTTCGCCTTCGGCGAGATGATGTAGTCCATCCACGCGTACATGCAGTTCGGATGCTTGGCTGTCGCCGAGATCATCCAGGTGTCCGACCAGCCCGTCGCGCCTTCCTTCGGCTTGGTCACTTCGACCTTCTTGCCGCCACCCGGCGCGTTGAGCGTGTTGGCCTGGTACTGCCAGGCGGTCCCGATGGTCATGTCGCCATTGGCGAAGCCGTCGATCTCTTCCTGAGCGGTGCCCCAGTACTTGCCGACCAGCCCCTTCTGCTGGACGAGGAGCTCCTTGGCCGCGGCGAGCTGCGTCTCGTCGAGCGAGTAGGGATCCTTGATCCCGAGCTCGGGCTTCGTCGCCATCAGGTACAGGGCGGCGTCCGCGACGTAGATCGCGTAGTTGTACGCCGTGACCTTGCCCTTGTACGGGGAGTTGGCGTCGAACACGACCGACCAGCTGTCGGGCTTCGTCGTGACGACGGCCGGGTCATACATCAGGACGTTCGCGCCGCGGCCATGGGGCACGCCGTAGCCAACCCCGTTGACCGTGTTGTACGACTGATTCTTCAACCCGTCGAACACGAGCTTGTAGTTCGGGATCAGGTTGAAATTCACCGGCGCGACGTCGCCACCGGCGATCAATCGCAGCGTCGCGTCGCCGGACGCCGACACGCCGTCGTACTGGCCGGTCTTCATCAGCTGGACCATGTTGGCCGAGTCGACACCGACCTTGACCTTGACCTTGCACCCGGTCGCGGTCTCGAACGGGGTCACCCAGTCGTAGCCCGCGACCTGCTCCCCGCCGGTGCCGCCGACGACGTAGCCGGCCCACGCAATGAGATTCAGGGCACCTTCGGTGGGCCCGAGGGCCGACGGTCCGGGGGCCGACGGGCTGGGCGCCCCGGCGCTGGCCGGCGCGCTCGCCGGAGCGGAGCTCACCGGCGCGGCGCTGGGCGGGCTCGTCGGGGATGGGCTCGCCCCGCCACCGCAGGCGGAGACGGCCAGGACGCCGGCCGCCAACGCGGTCAGGACCTTCCTCTGTCGCATCGATCTTCCTCCTCCATCCGGGCCGGACCGACCGGCCCGGCGTTCAGGCTCCCGGCCCTTCGGCAACCGGGAAATTGTGCTGACGATTCCAGGCGAGCCGGACGGCCTTGCCATCGAGGGCAAGGGCGTCCATCGATGAAGTCGCGAGGTTCTGCTGGGTGACGACGAGCTCGGACCCGGCGTCGAGGGTCACGACGAAACGCGTGTCGGGCCCGAGGTACACGACGCTCCGGATGTGACCGAGCGCGGACGTCTCGTCGGGGCCGACCGAGTCCCCGGGCTCGGCGATCCGGATCTTCTCGGGCCGGACGGTGAACGTCCCGTCGCGCCCGACGATCGTCCGGGCGACCTCGCCGCGAAGCAGGTTGGAGGTTCCGACGAACCCGGCCACGAAGGCGGTCGCCGGGCGCTCGTAGACGTCGGCCGGCGGCCCGACCTGCTCGATCCGGCCCTTGTTGAACACGGCGATGCGGTCGCTCATGGTGAGCGCCTCCGCCTGGTCGTGGGTCACGTAGATGAACGTGATCTCGACCTGCTGCTGGATGGCCTTCAACTCGATCTGCATCTCCTCGCGGAGCTTCAGATCGAGCGCGCCGAGCGGCTCGTCGAGGAGGACCACCCTGGGCCGGTTCACGAGGGCGCGGGCAAGCGCCACGCGCTGACGCTGGCCGCCCGACAGCTGACCGGGCTTCCGCCGCTCGAATCCGTTCAGGCGGACCATCTCGAGCGCCTCGCCGACCCGCCGCGCTCGCTCGGCCTTCGGAACCTTCCGAACGAGCATGCCGTACGCGACGTTGTCGCCGACCGACAGGTGCGGGAACAGCGCGTAGTCCTGGAAGACGGTGTTGACGTCCCGGGCGAACGGCGGCTGGCCGGTGACGTCGACCCCATGGAGCAGGACGCGGCCGGCGGTCGGGAGCTCGAACCCGGCGATCATCCGGAGGGTCGTCGTCTTCCCGGAGCCGGACGGTCCCAGCATCGAGAAGAACTCGCCATCGACGACGTCGAGATCGACGTGATCGACCGCGACCATGCCGCCCCCGGCGACTTCGCGTCCGGCTCGGGGACCACGGCGGCCCGACTCCATGCCGGTCGTGAACGTCTTCGTCAGGCCCTCGAGCCGGACTGCGGGCGCCATCGAACTCGAGGCGGCGGTCGCCGGCGGGGACGCGGGAGTGGCGGCGGGTGACGGGAGCGCCAAGCGGTTCCTCGGAATGCGCCCGGATCGGGATCGCGGGGACTCGGATGACGGCGCCTCGGCGGGCGCGGCGCGGCGATGCCGCACTGTGCGATGCGGCTCGCGCGCGTGTCAAGGATCGGCCGCTGCCGTCGCGGCGTGCGAGCGCGCGGCCTAGACTGCCGCGCGTGCCCGGCGTTCCGCGTCCCCGAACCGCCCGCGTCCTCGTCGCCTGTCGCGGGCTGGCCGCCGTGGTGATCGTCGCGGCCTGCGCCGCCGGCCCGCCCCCTCCGACCCCGCCGATCGTGGCCGGCTCGTCCGGCGCCCCGCGCGAGGTCAACATCATCTTGAAGGACCGCGTGATCCTGCCCGATCCGGTCGACGTCGTGCCCGGCGAGACCGTGCTCCTCCACGTCGTGAACGGCGGGCTCGAGATCCATGAGGTCGTGATCGGGGATCTCGGCGTGCAGGACGCATGGGAGGCCGCCGAGGCCGCCGCCGCGAACGCACCGCCTGGTCCGACGCCGCTCGTCAGCGTCGCCCCGGACGTGAGCGGTGTGCGGATCGTCGTGTCGTCCGGCCAACGGGTCGACCTCGCCTGGACGGTCCCGGCCGATCGGGTTGCCGTCGCGAGCCTCGTGCTCGGCTGCCACATCCCGGGTCACTGGGCGAAGGGGATGCGGGCGGCCGTGCGAATCGCCGCGCCGGGAGGTTGATCGAGCGGCTCCGGTGCTAGGATTCGGGTCCGCCGTCGCGGCGGACCGACGAGCCACCATCCAACGGGTCGAGGAGAAC
>DASXTH010000012.1:0-14212 GCA_036505555.1 Candidatus Limnocylindrales bacterium
GCGATCCTCATGGAGCCCGACGACATCCCCTCGATCGCCGAGGCGGCGCTGTCGCCGACCATGCTGCCGTTCACCCAGGACGACTTCGACCCGCAGCTGGAGGACGCCCTCGAGCTCTTCCCCGACGTCATGGGCGACGAGCGGGCGGGCATGAAGCTCGCGATCAACGGCCTGCTCTCGCTCACGCCCGACGGCAACCCGATCATCGGCGAGACGCCGGAGGTCAAGGGCCTCTGGTCGGTGGCCGCGGTCTGGATCAAGGAAGCGCCCGGGATCGCCAAGACCGTCGCCGAGTGGATGACGAACAACGAGCCGGAGATCGATCCGCACGGCTCGGACGTGGCGCGCTTCTACGACCACCACAAGACTGCCCAGCACATCGCCGCTCGGACGACGGAGGGCTACAACAAGACCTACGGCATCGTCCACCCGATGGAACAGTGGGCCTCGAACCGCCCGATCCGCCTGTCGCCGGCGTACGAGCGCCATGTCGAGCTGGGCGCCGAGTTCTTCGAGGCCGCCGGCTGGGAGCGTCCGTTCTGGTACGGCACGAACGAGAGCCTGCTCGGCGAGTTCGGCGACCGGGTCATGCCGCGCGCGGCCGAGTGGGAGTCGCGCTGGTGGTCGCCGATCATGAACGCGGAGCACCTCGCGATGCGCGATCGGGTCGGCCTCGTCGACCTGTCGGCGTTCGCGATCTTCGACATCACCGGGCCCGGCGCCCTCACGGCCCTCGAACGGCTGTGCGTGAACAAGGTCGACGTCGCCGTCGGGCGGACCGTCTACACGCCGCTGCTGAACCCGGCCGGCGGGATCCTCGCCGACCTCACGATCATGCGGATCGGTGACGAGCGATTCCGGGTCGTGACCGGCGGCGGGATGGGGATGCGCGATCGCAAGATCTTCCAGGACGCGTTGCCGGCCGACGGCGCCGCACAGCTCCACGACGTCACGAACGCGTACACGACGTTCGGGCTGTGGGGCCCGCGGGCGCGCGACGTCCTCGGCTCGGCCGGCGACGGCAGCACCGACATCAGCCACAAGGGCTTCCCGTTCCTGTCCTCGAAGACCGTCGACATCGACGGCGTCCGGACGCTCGCCTCGCGGATCAGCTACGTCGGCGAGCTCGGTTGGGAGATCTACGTCCCGATCGAGCAGGGGCTGCGGGTCTGGGATGCGCTGTGGCGGGCCGGCCAGCCGCACGGGCTTGTCCCGGTCGGGATCGGGACGTATGCGGTCACCTCGCGGCTCGAGAAGGGCTATCGCGCGCATGGCGCCGAGCTGGAGCTCGATTTCGACCTGGTCGAGGCCGGGATGGCCCGGCCGACCCTCAAGGACGCCGACTTCGTGGGCCGGGCCGCTTACGAGCGCCAGCGGGCGTCCGAGCCGGCGGCGATCCTCTGCACGCTGACCCTCGACGACCCGACGTCGTCGACCGGCGTGAAGCGGTACATGCTCGGCCGCGAGCCGATCCTGACCCCGGACGGGCAGCGGATCGTCGACGCGAAGGGTCGCGGGTCCTACGTGACGTCCGCGGGTTCCGGGCCCTCTGTCGGGAAGCACCTCCTGATGACCTATCTCCCGCCCGAGCACGCCCGCGAGGGCAACAAGCTCCTCGTCGAGTACTTCGGTGAGCGCTATCCGGTCACGGTGGCCGTCGCGGGAGCGACGCCGCTGTTCGACCCCGAGAATGCCCGGATCCGCTCCTGATCGCGCCGTGAACATCCTCGTCTGCGTCAAGCGCGTCCCGGCGACGGGCGGCCGGATCGTCCTGACCCCCGACGGCCAGGACATCGACACGCGCTATCTCGGCTTCACGGTCAGCCCCCACGAGGAATGCGCGGTCGAGGAGGCGGTCCGGATCGTCGAGGCCCGCGGCGGGACCTCCACCGTCCTGACGCTCGGGCCGGCCGCCGCCGAGGAGCAGCTCCGGGACGCGATGGCGATCGGCATCGATCGCGCGGTCCTGCTGGAGACGGATGGGCGCGACTGGGATCCGGTCGCGACATCGCGGGCGATCGTCGCGGCGATCCAGGCTCAGGAGGCCGCGACCGGGCCGTTCGACCTCGTCCTGTTCGGCAACGAATCGGCGGACAGCGGCGGCTTCCAGGTCGGGATCAGGGTCGCCGCGGCGCTCGGGCGGCCGATCGTGACCGGCGTCAAAGGCCTGGTGCCGGGCGATGGGCGGATCGTGGCGCGGCGCGAGGCGCCACGCGGTGGCTGGGAATCGTTCGAGCTGCCACTCCCGGCCGTCGTCTCGGTCAAGGAGGGGATCAACCTGCCGCGCTATCCGTCGATCCCGGGACGGCTGCGGGCGAAGAAGAAGGAGGTCGAGCGCTCGTCGCCCGTCTGGCAGTCGGGCGGCCTGGAGAAGATCGTCCTCCGCCTGCCGAAGGAGGAGATCACGGCGGCCGAGGTCATCGGGCGCGGCCCCGAGGCGGCTCCCGCGATCGTCGACCTCCTCGCCGGGTTCGGAGTCCTCGAACGATGAGCGCGCCGGTCCTTGCCCTCGTCGTGGCGCCCGGCGGAGCACCCGAGCGCCCATCGCTCGAGGCGCTGACGCTCGCGCGGCGCCTCGCGGGTGACCTCGGAGCGCCGCTGGAAGCAGTGATCGTTGCGGAACCGGCCGACGCCCGGTCCGGGGCGGCCTCCCTCGCCGGTCTGCGGCTCGAGGCGGCCATCGTGATCGAGCATGACGCCTTGACGCTGGACCACCCCGACGGCTGGGCAAGCACCATCGCCCAGGTCATCGCGTCCCGTGGCCCGGCCGCGGTGGTCGGCAAGGGCACCGAGCTTGGCAACGACCTGCTCGCCCGGGTCGCAGCCCGACTTGACCTGCCGATGGCCGCGAACCTCGTCTCGGTCGAGCCAGGCGATCGCTACCGGCTGACGCGGCAGCGTTGGGCCGGGAGCCTGCTGGAGGACTGCTGGCTCGACGCGCCCACCAGGTTGCTGACCGTCGCGCCGAATGCGGTCCCGGCCGACGAGCCCGACGGCAGCCCTCCGCCGACGATCGAGACGTTCGCGCCGGAGCTGACCGCCGCCGATCTCGCGGTCCACGTCACGAGCCGAGAGCCCTCAGAGCGCGGTGGCGTATCCCTGGCCGATGCGAAGGTCGTGGTCGGCGGCGGCCGCGGCGTGGGCTCGACCGAGGGTTTCGCCGACCTCGAGGAGCTGGCGGGACTTCTCGGTGGCGCGGTCGGCGGCTCGCGGGTCGTGACGAGCGCCGGGTGGCGGCCCCACGCCGACCAGATCGGCCAGACCGGGCTTCGGATCGCCCCGGAGCTCTACATCGCGTGCGGCATCAGCGGCGCGATCCAGCACATCGTCGGCTGCAAGGCGGCCAAGCACATCCTCGCAATCAATACCGACCCGGACGCGCCGATCATGAGCGTCGCCGACTACGCGGTGATCGGCGACCTCCATCAGGTCCTGCCGGCCGTCTCGGCCGAAATCCGGAGGCGGACGTCCGCCTGACGACGGCGGACGCCCTCGCCGCCGGGATCCCGCGATCCCGAGATCCCGCGATCCACGCCGGGGGGACCGAGCGGGTCCGCGGACCGCAGGGGTCGGTTCGGCCCAAACGACCCCCGCGACCGGGCCGATCGGCAGAGGTCGCTCCCGCAGTTCGGTCATAGCCTCGACGTCATCTGGAGGCACAGGCCATGGTCGTTCAGCCGAGACTCGATCCGGTCCGCTCCGAGGTTGCTGTGCCCAGCGCGGTCGTCTGGATCAACCGCCGCCAGGCGGTGGTGGCGGCGATCAGCCATGACGGACGACTCAGGACCTGCGAGATCACCCGCGGCTGGCTACCCGAGGCGGGCTACCTGGCGACGGTGATCCGCGTCATCGGTGATCCACAGCGGGTCATGATCCTCGGTCCCGGGTCCGTGCGACTCGCCCTGGAGCGGGCCTACGTCGCTTGCCAGCGGCACCCGGATCGACTCGTCGACGTCGAGCCGGCGGGCGCGACCTCCGCCGACGATCTGGTCGGTCGCGTCCGAGCCCTCGCCGCCCGACCCCAGGCCTGACGCGTCTGCTGGGTTCATCCATCCCGGGAGCAGCGGTGGCGCGGGACGCGGGTCATC
The DNA here is from genome assembly GCA_036505555.1 of Candidatus Limnocylindrales bacterium. GTDB lineage: Bacteria > Chloroflexota > Limnocylindria > Limnocylindrales > CSP1-4 > CF-46. The sequence continues at coordinate 4,089 of DASXTH010000012.1, forward strand.
TGCCGGATCCACGCTCGGCGGATCACGCTCGACGCGATCCACGCGTAAGGGGAGGTGGTCGCCATCGAACCGGGCGGCCAGGGGTCCCCGAATGCAACGACCCGCCGGGTTGTCGACCGGCGGGTCGTGATCTCCAGGTTCGCGTCCCCTCAGGCGTGCTGCATGTGCCCCTGGTGCGATTGCGTACCGTCGGGACCGGTCAGGACGTACACGAGCATCGCGATGAAGCCGAAGCTCAGCAAGCCGAGGACGAGCAGCAGGACGAACCAGGTCTTGTCGTCGAGACGCGAGGTGTTGATCACCGCGCCGATCCAGGCGACGAACTGGCCGATGGCCCCGCCGATCACCACGAGGACGCCGACGAGGATGAACCCGATCGTGGACCAGCCCACGGCCGACGGCTGGAAGCCGGTGACGTCGGCCCCCGACATCACGAAGGCGCCGTTTGCGGCCGCGAGGAGGACCCCGGCCAGCAGGAGCACGACACCGCCGACGATGGCGACGATGCTGCCGACGAACAGCTTGGTAATGGTTGGCTTGGACATGATGGGTTCCTCCAGGGTCAGGTGGTGGCGAGCGGGGTCGAGGAGCGAATGGCCGCTGCGAGGTCGGTACCCCACTGGCGGGCCTTCTCGAGCTCTCCCTCGCGGAGGGGTCCGCTCTGTCCCGTGACCACGAACTTCTGCGCCTTGGCGACCGTCCGGTAGCCGGCCTTCTCGAGCCGTTGCTCGATCGCGTCGGTCGCGCCGCCCGGGGACCACCGGATCTTCGTCTCGAACGCAGCCGCGCCTCCGTGGCCGTCCGGGAGCCGTTCCAACCACGTCCGCATCGATGGATGCGACAGATCGGCATGACCAGGCGACGAAGAGGCCGCCTTCTCGAGACCAGCCTGGGTCCGCGGGCCCGGCAGGCCAAATGCCATCAGCGGCGCGCCGGCGACGATCAGGTCGGCGTCGGCGATCGCGGGACCCGTGGCCTGATCGGTGTTGAGCGCCTGCGCCTCCGGGCCGAACCCGGCGGCAATCGCCTCCGCCACGGCGGCGGTGTTTCCCCAGTGCGATTCATAGACGATGACGGCTTTCATCGTGATCTCCCTGTTGCGACGCATGGATGGAGAGGCGCCGGTCCGCCAGCTGCTGGCCGGTGGGCCGGCGCCGTTCGGGACGAGCGGCCGATCCTGGTCAAGCCGAGATGGGGCGTCCCGAATACGTCCCGCCCGTCAGGGTCCGGGTCGCAACGTCGACGACCGTGCCGACGACGAGGCCACCGACAAGTGCGGGCACGAGCGCAAGGCCATCCCACACCGGCTCGAAGGCCTGCCAGCCGATGATGAACTCGCTCGCGACGATCGCGCCGATGGCGGCTCCGATCGCCGTCGCGACCCATTCGAAGCTGGTTCGCGGCTGTCCGATGAACTGAGCGAGTCCGCCGAAGACGAGGGCTCCCACGACGAGGACCAACCACCCGCCGAAGCCGAGACTGACGGCAAACTCCATGGGTCTGCCTCCTTTCCGCGGGCGCCGGTGTTCGGCGGCCGCGGGTCCCATGCTCCGCCCCATCGCTGCCGCGCGGCAGAGCCGACCCGACTGATCTGCGCGGGACGGACGGCCCCAAACGGAGCGGCGTCTCCCTCAGCGGATGCCGGCCAGCTCCTGGAGCGTCCGCCAGTTTGCGAGCCGGTCGGCCTGGGTTGCCACGATCTCACTGCTCGTGCCGCCATCAGGGGCGAAGTGAGGAGCGAAGCGGCCCTCGGACCGAGCGAAGGCGAGGAAGTCGACTGGGGTTCCATCCGGCAGCTCGGACCAGTCGGCCTTCAGCCCGGGATTGCCCTGGAGCGATAGCCGCTCCGCGATCGTCTCGCCGCGTCGGGGGTCGTACGTGAACAGCGGGAATGCCCGCGAATCGACCGCGAGCTTCGCCTGGCGGGTGGCGGCGTCGTCGGCAATGCCGTGCTCGGGCATGCATGCCGAGTAGGCGATGATGACGGCCGGGCCGGGAAACGCATTGGCCTCCATGACCGCGCGATAGAAGTGGTTGATGTGCGCGGGGGTCGTCTGAGCGACGTAGGCGTTGCCGTGGGCCAGGAGGATCCGACCGAGCTCCTTGCGCGGCTCGGGTCGGCCGTGAAGATCGTGGCCGAACGCGGACAGCTTGGTGACCTGGCCGCCGAACGACGCGGTCGACGCCTGGCCGCCCGTGTTCGAGTAGACCTGCGTATCGAGGACGAGGACCTTGACGTCCGCGCCGGAAGCGACGAGCCGGGAGAGGGCCTGGAAGCCGATGTCGTACATCGCGCCGTCGCCGCCGACCACCCACAGCCGCCGGTCGCCCATGCCCTCCTGCTCCCAGCGTGTCCGGATCCCGAGCGCGACGGCCGCGGCGTTCTCGAACAGGGAGTTCGTCCAGGGCATCAGGAATGGGTTGAAGGGATACGTGCTGCCGAAGACGGTGTTGCAGCCGGTCGCGGCAACGATGGCCATCGACTCCGGGCCGTGGACCTGGCGGGTCGCCGCGATGAGCATCCGCATCGCGCTGCCCTCGCCACAGCCGGAGCACGATCCGGCGCCCCCGACGTAGCCGAGCGCGTGCTCGCCGAGCATCAGGTCTGCAAGCGCCCGATCGTTGCGATACTCGACCGGAGTCGGCGGCAGGGAGCGGAAGAAGCGCATGTCGCGCCGGTAGCGGTCGACCGTGCTCTCGCCGGTCGCCTCCAGTGGCTCCTTCGGGACCATCCGCAGGGCGTCGTAGCCGAGCGCATGGCAGACCTCGACGCACTCGGCGCAGCCCTTGCAGTGAGCCGGGTCGATGAAGATGCCGAAGTCCGCCGGCGGGAGTCCACGCCGGGCGGGGACGTCGGCGTACTTCGTCGTCCGAGCGAAGTGCGCACGCGCCGTCCGAGCCGCTTCGACGGGATCGCGCTCGGCCGCTGCGAAGGTCGTGATCGCATCGTCGACGACCGGCTTCGGCTGAGCAATTCCGAGGATCGCGGTGTCGGGGCAGGCGCTGACACACGTCATGCAGCCGACGCACGCCTCCAGGGCAAACTCCGGGATCGTCATCGCGAGGCCGCTGAAGTCGCGCGCCGCGGCCGTCCCCGGCGGGATCACGCTTCTGGCCACGCCCGGCTCGCTCGGCAGCTCGCGGTCGGCAACGCCGCGACGGTAGGCATCCACCACCGATGTGTTGAAGTCATCGACATACGCGTGCATGTCGAGGACGGTTGTCATCGCGGCGAGCCGGCCCTCATGGACCTCCTTCGGCTCGCCCGGTTCCTTGGCGGCAGGAACCGCGAGATCGTGCGCGAGGAGCTCACTCACGATTCGTCTCCGGCGGCCATATCCCGCACGAGATCGGTCACCGACAGAACGCCGATGGGCGCCTCTCCGTCGGCAGCCAGGACGACCACCCGATGGATCCGGGCTCGCTCCATCAGCTCGGCGGCCTCGGCGATCGTCGCGTCCGATCGGACCGCGACGGCCGGCTGGCTCATCAGATGGCGGACCGTGAGCCCCGGCCACTCCCGCCAGAGGGCCTCGGTCGTCCGAGCGTGAAGGAGATCCGTCTGGCTGATCACGCCGACCAGGCGGCCCCCTGCGTCGATGACCGGAAGGCCGGACACCCGGTTGAGATCCATGAGCTGGGCCGCCTTCAGCAGGGGCATGTCGACATTGGCGACGATCGGGTCGCGCGTCATCAGCTCCGCAACCGATCGGCCCGCCAGGCTTGCGGTCATCACGACACCTCCAGGAGGGACACATCGCGGGGCGCAGCCAGGCCGACCGCCGTCACCGCGGCCGTCACATCGACAACGCCGTCATACGCGGCAGCGACCAGATCGAGGTTCCCGTTCACCACCCGCCCGCCGCGCTTGCCGAAGAACCGGACGAGATGCGGACGAAGGGCCGCCAGGAGCTCATCTCGCCCGATCCCCGCGGTCGCAGCGAACGGCGTGACGCGCAGGAAGACGCCGACGAGAGCGACACCCTGCATCCGGACGACGAGCTCGGGACGCGGGGCCCGCGACCGGGCAAGCCCGGCGGTGTCGAGGGCCATGAGTCGGATCCGCCGAACGAGCATCTCGGCGCGGGCCTCGCTGGGGATCGACGACCAGATGACCTGCGGGCTCGGCTCGCTCGACGACACGAACACCGTTCCGCCGTCGACGAGGCCGCGCAATGGATCGCCTTGACGGAAGGCCGCGACGTCGTGGAGCGAGACGAAGTCGACGGTGTCGAGCTCGCCATGGAGCCGGATGCGCTCGGAAGCGACCGTCAGGTAGAACGACGTCGGCAGGCCCTTCTTCTCCGAGCCGTAGCGCGGATACGCCTGGACCTGGAGGCCGAACAGCCCGCCGACCATTGCCGCAACCAGCTTGTTCGTCGTGACCGAGCCGAAGCCACCGATCGAATGGCCGCGGAGGCTGAACGAACCCGCGGGCCGGAGATCGAGCGGCTGCGCGAGCAGCGCCGACGGATGGCGGATCCCAAGGGTCGCGTAGCGCTGCGTTTCCGGCGCGCCGTGGTCCGCGAGCCAGTCGAAGACGGCGGCGAGGTCGCCGGGCGCGACATCACGTGAGCCGAGACCCGCCGAAACCGACCGCACCCTGGGCACCATGACGCCCTCCGCGGCGTGATCGAACAGGACAGCCTTGACCTCCCGGGTGAGCGGGTTGTCGAATGCGGCCGGTTCGTCCGTCCGCTCGATCACCGCAACGGCGCGAGCGTCGCGCAACGCGGCCCAGAGCGCCTCTGCGGGGAACGGCCGGAAGCTCGTGACCGCGACGCAACCCACCGGCCGTCCGCGCGACCGCAGGTGGTCGACCACGGCGGTCGCCGTGTCGGCGATCGTACCCATGGCGACGACGATCTCCGTAGCGCCCTCGGTCCGGTAGGCGTCGACGCCGCCGTAGCGTCGGCCGGTCAGCGCCGCCCACTCGGCGAAGGCCGCGTCGAGCTGGCCCGGCAACCGGTCGTAGAACGCGCGCTGGCCAATCCGGCCCTTCATGTAGCTGTCCTGGTTCTGGACGACTCCCGTCATCAGGGGTGCGGCGGGGTCGAACCAGCGACGGATGCGAGCCCGCGGATCCCCGACGAACGCCCGCAGCAGCTCGTCCTCCGGCAGACGCATCGACTCCATCGTGTGCGTTGTCAGGAAGCCGTCCTGGACGACGAAGAACGGGATTTCCGTCGACTCGGCGACGCGTCGCGCGATCGCGGTCAGGTCGGCCGCCTCCTGGGCGTTCCGCGCAAAGAGGATCCCCCAGCCGGTGTCGGCCACGGCCATCACGTCGTCGTGCCCGGCGTGGATGTTGAGCGCTTGGCTGGTCAGGGCCCGAGCGCCGATGTGGAAGACCACGGGAAGGCGCTTGCCAGAGATGACGAACAGGACCTCCTTCATCAGGACGAGGCCCTGGCCGGCCGTGAAGTTCGTCACGCGGGCACCCGCCAGTGCCGCACCTTCGGCCGCCGACGCTGATGAGTGCTCCGACTCCAGCTCGACGAAACGGAGCGGCGTGCCCCACAGGTTGGGCTGCGCGTCGGCGACCGCGGCCTGGAAGATCGCGGCCATCGTGGTCGAAGGGGTGATCGGATAGGCGCAGGCAATCTCGCTGATCCGCGTTTCGACCGAAGCAATTGCCTCCGATCCGTCGAGGATCGCCACGGTCCCTGGGTACGGTGGGTGCCGACGAGCGTGCTTCTGCATGGTCCGATGGTCGGCTCCGACCAGCTCCTCCCGGATGGGCTGAATGGCCCGTCGTCGCGGGCCTCAGAGCCCTCGTCCGGGGTCCGGCTGCCGCTGACGATTCGATGCATGGAGACATCCGCCCTGACCGCGGTCCTCGGCGATACCTGGTTCGGCGCCACGCTGCCCGTCGCGGCTCGCGCCCGACTGGCGTCCGTCGGGCAGCTCGTTGAGGTTCCCGACGGAACGGTCCTGATCGAGGAAGACCGACCCTGTCCGGCCATGGGGATCCTTATCCGGGGTCGGATCGCGCTCCGACTGCGCGTCCAGGGCGTGGGCGACCGGACGATCATGACCCTCGAGCCCGGCGAGGTCTTCGGCTGGTCGGCGGTGCTGCCGCGAGCCGTCGCGACGTCGACCTGTGTCGCGATCGCGCCGTCCGTCGCGATCCTCTTCGACGGCGTCGGCCTCATGATGGCCCTGGAGCTCGACGACACCCTGGCCGCGGCCGTCTATCACCGCCTGCTGGCGAGTGTGGCCCGACGTCTGTCGGCGACGCGGGTCCAGCTGCTGGATGTCTACCGGGCCGCCGGCGAGCCATGGTGACCGCGACCGAGGGCTTTCTCGCGAGGGGGGATTTGGACCGGCTCTTCCAGGCTCTCGGCGCGGGCGGCCGGCGCATCGTGGGGCCGACGGTCGTGGACGGCGTCGTCGTGTACGACGAGCTGTCGAACGTCGTCGATCTGCCGGTCGGATGGACGTTCGAGACCGCTCCCGGCACCTACCGTGCCACGCCCGGACCCAGCGTCCGAGCGTTCGACTACGGCGTCCCGCCGACGGCCTGGAAGCGCTTCACGCATCCTCCGATCGTCCCGCTCACCCGATCTCGACGCGACGGAGACCTGGTCTCGATCGCGCCCGCCGGCGAGCCGCCGCCGCGGCTCGCGTTCGTCGGCGTCCGCGCCTGCGAGCTGGCCGCCCTCCGGATCCAGGAACGAGTGATGCGTGCCGGACCGGTGGGTGACGCCGACCATGTGGCGCGACGCGACGCCGCCCTCGTCGTTGCCGTCGAGTGCGCGACGGCTGCAAGCACCTGCTTCTGCACGTCCATGGGAACCGGACCTGAGGTTCGCGACGGCGCGGACATCGTCCTGTCCGAGCTCGATGAGGGTTTCACGGTCCGAGCGGGCTCCCCGGGCGGGGCGGCGATCGTCGACGGCCTGGCGCTGCCGGCGGCCACCGCCGAGCAGGAGCGTCGGGCTGCCGGGCAGGTGGCGGCGGTGCGTGCCACGATCGGCGACCCCGTCCCGGCCGAAGGGCTGCCGGAACGCCTCCGGACGGCGCTGGACCATCCCCGTTGGGCCGATGTGGCGGAGCGCTGCCTGGCATGCGCGAACTGCACGCTGGTCTGCCCAACCTGCTTCTGCACGAGCGTGGCCGTCGCCTCTGACCTCGACGGTCTCGATGCGACGACGGAGCGCCAGTGGGACGGCTGCTTCAGCCTCGGCTTCGGCCGCGTCGCCGGCGACGCGAACTTCCGGCCGAAGGTGAAAGACCGCTACCGCCAGTGGCTGACCCACAAGTTCTCCACGTGGTGGGACCAGTTCGGCTCGTCGGGCTGCGTCGGCTGCGGACGCTGCATCGCATGGTGCCCCGTCGGGATCGACGTCCGAGAAGAGCTGCTGGCGATCGCCCCGGTCGGCGCGTCGACCGGACCCGTCCCGTGGCCGCCATCGCCCGCCGAAGGCCGCGCCCCGGCCGAGCTCGCGAGCGTCGCGCCCGCCCACCACGCGCTGGCCACTGTGATGCATCTCGTCCGCGAGACGAACGATACGGTCACGCTCCGTCTCGAGGTCCCCGACGCCGCGATCCGTGCCGCGCGCCCGGGCCAGTTCGTCATGGTCGAGATCCCGGCATTCGCGATCCCGCCGATCTCGATCTCGCGGATCCACCCGGACGGGATCGAGCTCACGATCCGCGCCGCCGGCCCGGCAACCCGGGCCCTGACAAGCCTGCCGGTGCGAGCCCAGGTTGCGCTCCGCGGGCCGTTCGGTCGTGCCTGGCCGATCGCGTCGGCGCATGGCCGGGATGTCGTCATCGTCGCCGGCGGCATCGGCCTGGCGCCGCTCCGTCCCGTGATCGATGCGGTGCTGGCGGACCGGGCTCGCTTCGGCGCCGTCCGGCTCTGCCTCGGCGCGCGGACTCCGCGTGATCGACTCTTCGTCGCCGAGATGGCCGCGCTGGGCGGCCGGGTGGACCTCGAGGTTGCCGAGATCGTCGATCGTGCCGGTCCGGAGTGGCTGGGACGCGTCGGTATCGTGACCCAGCTGTTCGACCGGGCCGCCTGGAACGGCTCGACCGTCAGCGCGTTCATCTGCGGGCCGGAGCGGATGATGCGGGCGACGGCGGCCGCCCTCGAACGGCAGGGCGTCCCGCCGGCCGCAACCTGGCTGACGCTCGAACGGAACATGGCCTGCGGTGTCGGGACGTGCGGGCACTGCCAGCTCGGACCCTTCTTCGTCTGCCGTGACGGCCCTGTCTTCTCCGTGGCGGAGCTCGGCAGCGCGCTCGTCCGGGAAGGTCTTTGATGGCCGCCGCGACCCTCCCCCGGGTCCCCCTCGTTCCCGGTCGACCGCGTGCGGAGGCGCCCGGTCGCCCCCGGATCGGGGTGGTCAAGTTCGCCTCGTGCGACGGCTGCCAGCTGACGCTTCTCGATCTCGAGGACGAGCTCCTGATGATCGCCGAGCGGGTCGATCTCGTCGAGTTCGCCGAGGCGACGTCGCACCGATCGGCCGGCCCCTTCGACATCCTCTTCGTCGAGGGCTCGATCAGCACGGCGGAGCAGGCGGTGGAGATCGCCCGGCTCCGAGCCGTCACGCATCGACTCGTGACCATCGGCGCCTGCGCCACAGCCGGTGGCATCCAGGCCATCCGGAACTGGCTCGATCACGACACCATCCGGGCGGCCGTCTATCCGGAGCCCGGCTTCGTCGAGTCGTTGGCCGAGGCGCGGCCGGTTGCTGATTTCGTCGCCGTCGACGATGAGCTCCGCGGCTGTCCCATTTCGCCGGGCCAGCTTCGCGAGTACCTCGTCGCCCTCGTCACGGGCCGGAGTCCGCAACTACCAGATGAGGCCGTCTGCCTCGCCTGCAAACGCCGCGGGATCGTGTGCGTCGCCGTCGCCCAGGGCATCCCATGCCTCGGTCCCGTGACCAGGACCGGGTGCGGCGCGCTCTGCCCGGCCTACGGCCGGGGCTGCTATGGCTGCTTCGGGCCTCGCGAATCGGCGAACACGGCATCGCTCGCCGCCTGGTTCTCGCGGGATCGCGATGGGGCGGAGGTGAGCCGGCTGTTCGCCGGGTTCACCGCCTGGGCACCGTCGTTCCGGGCCGTCGTCGACGCCAACGGCGGCCCGCCGCGACCCGCCACCGAACGACGGACACCGAACGATGCATGACACCGACACGATCGCCGAAGAGACCGGAGACTTCGCCGTCGACATCGCCGGCCTCACCCGGGTGGAAGGCGAGGGATCGCTTCGCCTCCGGGTCAAGAACGGCCTGGTCGAAGAGGCCCGCCTGGAGATCTTTGAGGCGCCCCGCTACTTCGAGCAGCTCGTCGTCGGGCGCACGCCGGACGAGGTCATCGACATCGTGGCCCGCATCTGCGGGATCTGCCCGGTGGCCTACCAGATGACGGCGGTCCATGCCTTCGAGCGCGCGTTCGAGGTCGAGATCGACCCGGCCGTTCGGGCACTGCGCCGGCTCCTGTACTGCGGCGAATGGATCGAGAGCCACGCGCTTCATGTGTACCTGCTTCACCTGCCCGACTTCCTCGGCTATCCGAGCGCGCTCGACATGGCCCACGACCATCGGGCGACGGTGCAGTCCGGCCTCGAGCTGAAGAAGGCCGGCAACCGGATCGTCGAGCTCATCGGTGGCCGGGCGATCCACCCGGTCTCCGTGCGCATGGGAGGGTTCTCCCGATCGTTCCGTCGGGCGGAGATCCGCGGGCTTCGCCCCTCCCTTGAGGCGGCTCTCGAGATCGCCCAGAAGACCGTCGATCTCGTCGCGACCCTGGACACGCCCGTGTTCGCCCGGACCGGCCGCCTGGTCGCCCTCCGCCACCCGACCGAGTACCCGATGAATGAAGGCCGGTTCACCTCGACGGACGGCCTGGACCTCGCCCCGACGGACTGGCGGTCCGCCTTCCACGAAGAGCAGGTGGCATGGTCCCACGCGCTGCAGGCGCGCGGCCTCGACGGCCGGCCGTACCTGCTGGGGCCGGCGTCGCGGATCGCGATCGCGCGCGAACAGCTGCACCCTCTCGCCGCGGCGGCGCTTGCCCGGACCGGGCTGGCCGCCGAGATCGCGGTGAATCCGTACAGGAGCATCGTGGCGCGGGCGATCGAGCTGGTCGATGCCGTCGCCGAAGCGCTCACG
>DASXTH010000013.1:0-3606 GCA_036505555.1 Candidatus Limnocylindrales bacterium
AGGCGGACCCGGTTGGCCAGGGTCCCCACGTAGTGGCCGAGATGGAGCGCGGACCGGTCGGCCGGTCGCCAGTGAGGACGCGTCGCGCTCGCGGCGGGCGTCGCGTGGGTTCGAGAGGCTCGAGGAATGCCAACTTGTCGCCCGGCATCGTCCATTCAGGCCGATGCGCCGGACTCGACCGCGGCATCCGATCGGTCACCACTCGCCGTCTGGGCCGCCCGCCAGTCCTTGCGGAACTGGACGATCCCCTTGTCGGTGAGCGGGTGGCTGACCATCTGCTCGAGGACCTTGAAGGGAACCGTCGCGATATGCGAGCCGGCCAGGGCCGCCTCCGTGACGTGGCGAGGGTGGCGGATCGAGGCGGCCAGCACCTCGGCGCCGAGTTCGAACGTCCGAACGATCGCCACCAGCTCGCGCACGACGCGCAGGCCGTCCTCGTTGATGTCGTCGAGGCGGCCGACGAAGGGCGACAGCAACGACGCGCCGGCCTTGGCCGCCAGCAGGCCCTGGTTCGCGCTGAAGATGAGTGTGCAGTTCGTCTTGACGTCCTCGGCCGCCAGGCGCGAGATGGCCTCGAGACCCTCCGTGCTCATCGGCACCTTGACCACGATGTTCGGCGCCAGCCCGGCGAAGTGGCGACCCTCGCGGAGCATCCCTTCGACGTCTTCAGCGACGACCTCGGCGCTGACCGGGCCGGGCGTGATCGCGCAGATCTCACGCAGGACGTCGTCGTAGGTGCCGCCGACCTTGGCGAACAGGGTCGGGTTGGTGGTGACCCCGTCGAGCACGCCCCAGCGGGCGGCGGTCCGGATCTCGCCGATCTCGGCGGTGTCGAGGAAGAGCTTCACGCTTCGACCGCCAGGTCAAGGCCCTGGACCTCCACCACCCGTGAGCGCACCGGCCGTGTCGCCGGCCCGCGGAGCACGGCGCCGGTCGTGACGTCGAACTGGCTGCCGTGGCAACGGCAGGTCACGGTCGTCCCGTCGAGCTCGCCCGCCGCGAGCGAGCAGCCCATGTGGGTGCACGTGTCGTCGAAGGCATACAGTCGCTCACCGACGTCTGCGACCGTCACCCGGGTGCCGCTCACGTCGAACGCCCGCATCTGTCCTGGGACGACGTCCGTCGTCGTACCAACTCTTACCAACATTCTGTCCACCTCCTTGTCTGTCTTCTGGCCGTGGCGCTTCAGACCGGCTGCGCCTGCCCGGCGACCTCCTCGAGCGGGACCACCGGATCGGCGAGGGCATCGAGGTCCACGAAGACCCGCGAGCGGATGAGCCGCTCGATCGGCTTCGCGATATCCCAGACGTTCGCGTTCAGGCCGGCGACGACCCGCCCATCGGCCAGCCAGAAGGCGACAAACTGGCGGTCGGCCAGGCTGCCGCGGACGACGAGCCGATCCGACGGATCGGCGCGGCCGGTGTACTCCATGCCGAGGTCGTACTGGTCGGAGTAGAAGAGGGGATCCGGTCGTAGGCGGTCTCATCGCCGAGCATCGCCTTCGCCGCGGCCGTTCCCTGGAACTTCGCGTTCGCCCAGTGCTCGGAGCGGAGCCGCCGAGCGTAGAACGGGTGCCAGGCGGAGGCGACGTCACCGGCGGCGAAGATGCCCGGCACCGAGGTCTCGAGGGAGGCGCTCACCTCGATCCCGTCGCCGACATCGAGCCCGGCTGCAACCGCGAGTTCAGTCCGCGGCTCGACGCCGATGCCGACGACCACGAGGTCGGCGGCGATCCGCTCGCCGGCCGCCGTCTCAACGGCGTCCACGCGGTCGCGTCCGAGGATCCGGCTGACCGAGGTGCCGAGACGCAGCTTGACACCGTGCTCCGCGTGAAGATCGCGGTAGACCCCGCCGATCTCCGGCCCGAGGACCCGCTCGAGCGGGACGACGTCGGGCGCGACGAGGACGACCCGCCGGCCGAGCATCCGCAGTGAGGCGGCGACCTCGCTGCCGATCCAGCCTGCACCGACCACGACGACCCGCTCGGCGTCGGCGGCCGCGACCCGCAGCGCGTCGGAATCGGCCAGAGTTCGGACCGCCACGACGCCCGGCAGGTCGGCGCCCGGGACCGGGAGCCGGCGCGGGCGGGCGCCGGTCGCGAGCAGGAGGCGGTCGAACCCGAGGCGATTGCCGTCGGCGAGCACGACCTCGCGCGAAGCCGGCTCGATCGCCCCGACTGGCGACGACGGCCGCATCTCGATCTCGTGCTCGGCGTAGAAGGCCTCGGGATGGACGAAGACCTGATCCCGCTGACTCTCGCCGCGGAGGTACTCCTTCGACAGCGGCGGGCGGAGGTACGGTCGCTCTGGCTCGTCGCCGAGGAGCGTGATGGTGCCGTCGTAGCCGTTCGTGCGGAGCGCCTCGGCGGCCCGTGCGGCGGCGAGGCCGGCGCCGACGATGACGATGCGGTTGATCGAGCTCATGAGACTCCCCTACGGTCTGGGCGGAGGTCGTAGCGGAGGAACAGGTGGTCGGCCGAACGCATGACGCTCCGCAGGCGGGCCCACGGTGCGAGGGGAGGCGGGAAGCCGACGCCCTCGACGAGCGCGAGCCGCTCATGCCCCGCAGTCCGGCCGGCGAGCTGCGGCGCGACGGTCAGGAACAGCTCGTCGACCGCGCGAGCCCCCAGGAGCTCACCGAAGAGCGTCGGCCCGGCCTCGGACAGGACGAGCCGGAATCCGCGATCGCGCAGGACGGCGAGCAACGTCGCGATCCGGATCCGCGATTCGCCGGCCACCGGGACGATCTCGACGTTCCCCCGCGGGCGGCCTCGGCGCAAGCGATTGGCGCCGTCGACCGTCGTGACGACGAGCATGTTCACGCCGCCCTCCCCACCGAGCCGCGCGAGATCGACCTTGCCCGCGCCGCTGACGATGACGGTAGTCGGCCCCACGGCCAGGAGACCCAGCAGCCGACGCCACTCGGCATAGGCCGCCCCCGAAGGAGGATGGACGCTCTCCGGCGTCCACATCCTGCTGTGGCTCGCGCGGACGGTGCCGGCCCCGACGAGAACCGCGTCGGCGGTCGCGCGGAGCAGGCCCATGAGAAAGCGGTCCGGCTCGAAACCGCCGCTGATCTCGCGACCGCCGGTGGCGCCGTGACGGTCGAGCGCGACGGCGCCGTCGAGCGTCGAAACGAAGTTGGCGACGATCGTCGGTCGGTCGAGCCGAAGCATGATCTCGAGGCGCGCCGCGAAGCGCGCCCGCAGCTCAGCCGGCAAGACGCCGCCACGGACGGGCGAGTCGATCGGCAGTTCGGCCTGCCACAGGGTCTCGATCGGCCAGCGCCGGACGAGCGCGGCCGTCGCTGGTGCGGGCGAGACCGGCAGAGCCGGCGCGATTGCGGTCATCGGATTTGGGTCCCGATCCCGCTGAGGTTGAAGAACTCGGCCCGCAAGGCCGGGTCCGCGACATAGCTGCCCCGGTAGGCGGTGGTGCGGGTTGTCGGTTCGTGCTCCCGGACGCCGCGAATCTGGGTGCACAGATGCTGGGCCTCGAGGACGACGGCCGTGCCGTGCGCCTCGAGCATCGCCTGGAGCGAATCGGCGATCTCGTGGGTCATCCGCTCCTGGACGCCGAAGCGGCGGGTCACGACGCGGACGAGGCG
>DASXTH010000014.1:0-4734 GCA_036505555.1 Candidatus Limnocylindrales bacterium
GTCCGAGTGGTTGATGGTGCCGCTCTCGAAAAGCGGTGTGCGAAAGCACCGCGGGTTCGAATCCCGCCCTCTCCGCCATTCACTCGCCCACCGGACGCGCCAGTCCTTCGTTGCCGGGTCCGCGCACTCGCTCACGCACCCACGAGAGCGCTCGCTCGCGTGCTCCCCGGCGCCTCGGCCTGATACGCCCTGCGGGCGAGTGGGTCGCTTCTCGGGAGAGGTCGCCTAGTGGACTATGGCGCCGCACTGGAAATGCGGTTCGGGGCAACCCGTCGCGGGTTCGAATCCCGCCCTCTCCGCCACCTGCTCACCGGCCGGACTCGGCGCCTCCGATGAGCCGCGCCTTCCCGGAGATCATTCCCCTCGATGTCGGCGAGTTCACCTTCCCCGACGATGAGCCGTGGCCGGGCGAGCTTGGCGTCGTCGTCGCCTATGCCATCCGCCGTCGTGAAGGCGTGCTGCTGTTCGACACGGGCTTCGGCTTCGGCAACGCCGAACTCGATGATCGGTATCACACCGTCCCCCGACGCCTCGACGACGTGCTCGGCGACGCGGGCGTCCGCCGCTCGCAGATCGACCTGGTCGCGAACTGCCACCTCCACGCCGATCACGCCGGTCAGAACGCGAGCATCCGGAACGTCCCGATCCACGTTCAGCGCGCCGAGCTGGCCCGTGCCCGCCAGGGCGACTACACGATCGACGAATGGATCGACGGGCCCGGTGTCACCTACATCGAGGCCGACGGCGACCACGAGCTGGTCCCAGGCATCCGCGTGCTCGCCACGCCCGGCCACTCGCCCGGCCACCAGTCCCTGGTCATCGATCAGCCGGACGGCCCCGTCGTCCTCAGCGGCCAGGCGGTCTACGGCCTCGATGAGTGGGCCGGGCAGCCAGGCCGCGAAGGCGCCACGAGCGCTCGGGACCGGGTCGCATACGACGCCTCCCTCGCACGCCTGCGCGCCGTCGACCCGGTCCGCGTCCTCTTCGCCCACGACCGCCGTCCGTGGTCCCGGCTCGACTGACGGCAGCCTCTGGTCGGCCGGCCGATGAGGCATCCCTGCTAGACTTCCCGAGCCGTGCTAGGCGGGGAACTAGCGGTGCCCTGAACCTGCAATCCGCTCCAGCAGGGCTGAATTCCCACCCGAGGACTGCGTCCTTGCAGGCCGCCGCTTCGAGCGACGTTGAGGATCGGGTCCCGCGCAGCGACGAACCGCGAACCGTGTCAGGTCCGGAAGGAAGCAGCACTAAGCGATCCTCGTCGGGTGCCGCGGAACGGCCTGGTCCGAGCCGCTCGTCGTGGAGGGCGCGAGGCACCGCAGGACGACGGTGGGTGCACGGCAACTGATCCTGCCGTCGGCCGGGCCGACGGCGCACACCGCAGGAGCCCAGTGAGCCTGACTGCTCCCGAGCCGACCCAGAGCCCAACGGCGCCGACGCCGCATCAGGCCCTCTATCGACGCTGGCGGGCTCAGCGGTTCTCCGAGATCGTCGGCCAGACCGCGGTCGTCGAGACCCTCCGCAACGCCGTCCGGACCGACCGCGTCTCGCACGCCGTGCTGTTCGTCGGGCCGCGCGGGACGGGCAAGACATCGCTCGCCCGGATTCTCGCGAAGGCACTCAACTGCACGAACCTCCAGGACGGCGACCCCTGCGACACTTGCGAGGCGTGCGTCGCGATCCGCGAGGGCCGGGCGCTAGACCTCATCGAGATCGACGCCGCGAGCAACCGCGGCATCGATGCGATCCGCGACCTCCGCGAGCGGATCCATTACGCCCCGACCGACCTCCGGCGCAAGGTCTACATCCTCGACGAGGCCCACCAGATCACGAAAGACGCCTGGAACGCCCTCCTGAAGTCGCTCGAGGAGCCGCCCGACTTCGTGGCCTTCATGTTCGCCTCCACCCACCCGCAGGACTTCCCGCCGGCGATTCTGTCACGGCTCCAGCGCTACGACGTCCGCCGCCTCACGATCGAAGAGATCCAGGGCAAGCTCGAGCGGATCCTCGCGGCCGAGTCGGTGACAGCCGAACCGGGCGCGGTCCGCCTGATCGCCCACCTCGCGGCCGGTGGGATGCGCGATGCCGAATCGATTCTCGACCAGCTCCTGGCGTCGGCCGGTGGATCGATCGACGAGGCGACGGTCCGCGACCTGCTCGGGTTGGCTGACGCCGACGCGGTCGATCGGCTGGCCGACGCTCTCGTCGATGGTGACGCCGCATCAGGGATCGCGACCCTCGCCGAGCTCGACGAGCGCGGCCGCGACGTGGCGGTCGTCCTGGACCAGGTCCTCGACCGGATCCGTGCCGACCTCGGTAACACGATCGGCCCGACCGGTGACGCGTCCCGAGCCGCCGCGCTGTCCGCTGCCGCCCATCGGCTGGGAGCGATCGATCCCGAGCGCCGCGGCGTCGGCGGCCTTCGGTTCCAGCTCGAGCTCGCCGTCCTCGATGCCGCGACCCGTCCGAGCGCTCGTGGCGGGGCCCCCTCGGTCGCTTCGACGCCCGGGCCTGCGCCCCAGCCGGCCAAGCCCGCGCCGGCCAAGCCAGCGCCCGCGCCGGCCGAACCCGCGGCCTCGTCCGCACCCGCCGAGGCGTCTGCCCCCGCGCGAGGGGCAGGTCGAACGAAGACCTCCGCCGACATCGGCTCCGGGACGAGGCAGGACGCGGTCCCAGCGACCCCGCAATCCATCGCGTCGACGCCGGGTATCGATGAGCTCCGCGCGGCGTGGCCGGAGATCGTCGCCCAGCTCAGCGCCAGCCCGCCGATGAAGCCGCTGATCACGGAGTGCCGGCCGGTCAGCGCCGAGGGCGCGCTGATCACCCTCGGCTTCCCGGAGGACAAGGCGTTCATGAAGGACCTCCTCGAGCGCCGCAGTGCGATGCTCGAAGACGGGATCGGCCGGATCCTCGGCCGGGCGGTCAACGTCCGGTGCGTCGCCACGAACCTCGAGCACGTGCCGGCCGTCCCGCTCGGCGACGCGTCCGATCTGATCTCCGAAGCGAGGCGGATCTTCGCCGACGATCTCGTCGATGTGGGCGAGGTGTCCTAGGCCCTCCTGGCCGTGCAACCATCGGGCGCTTCCGCCAGACTCTGGGCGGCGACGTCACCACGAGGAGGAACGAGCACATGGGGATGGGCAACCTGCAGCGCATGGCCCAGCAGATGCAGCAGGAGATGCAGCGCATCGAGGGTGAGCTGCGCGACGCCCAGGTCGACGGCTCCGCGGGCGGAGGCGTCGTCACGGCCGTCGTGACCGGCAAGCAGGAGCTCGTCTCTGTCACCATCGATCCCGCGGCGGTCGACCCGGCCGACGTCGAGATGCTGCAGGACCTCATCGTCGCGGCGATCAACGACGCGCTCGGCGCGTCGCGCCGGATGGCCGAGGAGAAGATGGCGGCCGTCACGGGCGGCCTCCGGATCCCCGGTTTCTAGGTCCGGCCCGCGCGCGTGACCTCCACCCTGATCGAGCCTGTCGCCCGCCTGATCGAGGCATTCTCGCGACTCCCGGGGATCGGCCCGAAGACCGCTCAGCGGCTGACCTACCACCTGCTCCGCGCGCCGGATGCGGAGGCCCGAATCCTCGCGTCCGCCCTGGTCGATGTCCGCGACAAGGTGGTCTTCTGCGAGCGGTGCTTCAACATCAGCGACGAGCCACTCTGCCCGATCTGCCGCGACCCGGGCCGCGACTCCAGCAGGTTGTGCGTCGTCGAGGAGCCACTCGATGTGCTCGCCCTCGAGCGGACGTCCGAGTTCAAGGGCCTCTACCACGTGCTGCATGGGGCGATCTCGCCGATCGACGGCATCGGTCCGGACCGCCTGAAGATCCGCGAGCTCCTTGGCCGCGCCGACGATGCGAAGCGCGCCGGCGAGCCGCTCGTCGAGGTCATCCTCGCCACGAACCCGACGCTCGAAGGCGAGGCGACCGCGATGTACCTGGCCGAGCGCCTCGAGGACAGCGTCGGCCTCGTCAGTCGGATCGCGCGCGGCTTGCCGGTCGGTGGCGACCTCGAGTATGCCGACGAGGTGACGCTGATCCGGGCGCTCCAGGGCCGGCGCGCGGTCTGACCCGGAGATGTCGCACCTTGTCGTCGAGGTCATCCTCCGGCTCGCGAAGGCCGGTGCGGCGTTCATCGTCGGGATGATCGTCTTCGCGATCGCCATCGGCCCGCTCGGCGCGCTTCCGACACCCGAGCTGGCGCTCCTCTCGTGGCTGAGCGGCGCGGCGTTCATCCTCCTCGTCGAGAGCAGCCCGATCTGACTGTCGGCCGCGATGACGGCCCGCGTCGAAGGCCGCGTTCGCGTGTTTGACACGACTTCGGACCGACCCTACTATTCGCCGTCGTTGCCGCTCCCGACCGGGGGCGGAAGGCCCGGCCGCGAGGTCGGACCGGAGGGTCGCCGGGTTTGACACCACGGCGGCGAAGCCCCATCATGGTGGGTCTGCGCCGCGGTTTGTCTTGCCCCGGTACCTGCACCTTGACAACTGAAGAGTGACAGGAAATCCGTGATGGATGTGCGAGTGGTCGAACCCTCGGATGAAGTCGCAGCGCAAGCTGCGCAATCTTCGGAGAGTTTGATCCTGGCTCAGGATTAACGCTGGCGGCGTGCATGAGACATGCAAGTCGAACGGACGATCAGGGCTTGCTCTGATCGTTAGTGGCGGACGGCTGAGTAACGCGTAGGTGACCTGCCCCGAAGTGGGGAATAACTGCCCGAAAGGGTGGCTAATACCG
>DASXTH010000015.1:0-2677 GCA_036505555.1 Candidatus Limnocylindrales bacterium
ACGCTGTGCGCCGGAGCCCGCCCGTTCGAGCCGGGGTCAGTGCTCATTCGTCGGCTCCGCCCCATTTCTCGATCAGGTCGGACAGGCCCTTGCCCGCGGGCATCATCGGGAAGACGTTCTGCTCCTCCGCGATCTCGAACCAGACGAGGGCCGGCCCGTCCACCGCCTGCGCGGCGCGGATCGCGTCGTCGACCTGCTCGGGACCCTGGGCGCGGAAGGCGGGGATCCCGTAGGCGTCGGCGAGCTTCGCGAAGTCCGGCCCGGGCAGGTGCGCCGAGTGGTAGTTGCCGCCGTAGATGATCTCCTGCCACTGCCGGATCATCCCGAGCTTCTTGTTGTCGAGGAGCGCGATCTTCACCGGGATCCGGTCCGCGGTGAGGGTCATCAGCTCCTGGCTCGTCATCTGGAACCCGCCGTCGCCGGTGATCGCCCAGGTCTCGCGATCCGGGGCCCCCAGCGCCGCACCCATGGCGGCGGGGACGCTGAAGCCCATCGTGCCGAGGCCGCCCGACGAGACGTGGGTGTTCGGGTGACGGAACCCGGCATAGCGGGCGAGCCACATCTGGTTCTGCCCGACATCGGCGACGTAGGTTGCCTCGTGGTTCGTCAGCTCGCCGATCCGTTCGATCACGTAGTCGGCGGAGAGGAGACCGTCACGCCAGGCGCCCGAGCCATGCCACGACGAGCCCTCGGACTCGCGCCGCCACTCGGTGAGCTCGGCGAAGTAGTCCGCCCGGGTCGCCGGATCGACCGCCTCGACCATCGGGAGGAGAGCCGCGAGGACGCGCTTCGCGTCGCCGACGATCGGGACCTCGACCGCGACGTTCTTGCCGATCTCGGCCGGGTCGATGTCGACGTGGACGATCCGGGCATACGGCGCATAGGTCCGCACGTTCCCGGTGACGCGATCATCGAAGCGCATCCCGATTGCGAACAGCAGGTCCGCCGACTGGATCGCCTTGTTCACGTGCTTCCAGCCGTGCATCCCCATGAAGCCGTAGCTGAGAGGATGGATCTCATTGATCGCCCCGACGCCGAGGAGCGTGTGCGCGACCGGAATCTGGGCCTTCTCGGCGAAGGCGACGAGCTCGTCCCACGCCTCGGCGTGGAGGACGCCATGTCCGGCGAGGATCACCGGCCGTTTCGCGTTCGCGAGCTCGGTGGCGGCGAGCTTCAGCTGGCGTCCGTTCGCGTCCATGTTCGGGCGGAACCCGGGCAGGCCCGCGATGACTTCGTCGGCCGTCGGGTGCGGCGCCTGCGTCTCTTGCTGGAGCGCGTCCTTCGTGATGTCGACGTGAACCGGTCCCGGTCGCCCGGTCCGGGCGATGTGGAAGGCCTCGGCGAGGACGCGCGGCAGGTCGTTCGCGTCCCGGACGAGGTAGTTGTGCTTGGTCATCGGCAGGGTGATGCCGTTGATGTCGATCTCCTGGAACGCGTCCTTGCCGATCAGGGCCGACGGGACGTTGCCGGTGATCGCGACCATCGGGATCGAGTCGAGGAGCGCAGTGCCGATCCCGGTGACGAGGTTCGTCGCGCCCGGGCCGGACGTGCCCATGCACACGCCGACCTCGCCGGTGACGCGAGCGTAGCCGTCCGCGGCGTGGGCGCCGCCCTGCTCGTGACGGACGAGCACGTGACGGAGCTGGGGATAGTCGCCGAGGACGTCGTAGAGCGGCAGGATCACGCCGCCCGGGTAGCTGAAGAAGACGTCGACGCCCTGGAGGAGGAGCGCCTCGCACACGACGTCGGCCCCGATCCGGGTCCGATGGCGTGGCCGCGCGTCGTCGAGCATCGCCCGGCGGGCCGCCTCGACCGCGGCCGCGTGCGGGGTCCCGTCAGCGGGAGTGTGGGTCCGCCGCTCCGGCGGCGCCTCCGTCGGACTCGGCGAACGTGCCGCCTGTCCCTTCGTCATCGTCATCGATCCCTGCCTGCCCTCGTCGTGTGCTGCCTGGTCGGTGATCGCGGCGGCGACACGCGCCACTCGCTGGTCGAATGCAACAAAAAACCCTCGCCACCCGGCGAGGGTCCCTTCGGTAGTCGGTGGTCGGCGCTGTTAGCGCTCGCCCCTCCGCGTTCCTCCGTTCTCCCGCCGGGAGCCGGTAATGAGGAGCCCAAGAAGGCTCTCAAGCCCGACGACGAGCGATCGAAGAATGCCGAGAAGGGAGCCGTCCGACAGACCGGAATCGTTCAAGGGCAGCTGGACGCGCCGGCCATCCGCGCGGATCGCGACGGCGACGTGACGTCGATTGCGGCCATCGAACAGACCCAAGGTGGTCTCCCGAACGTGACCCGGCCGACCCGGGCGGTTCGCGCAGTCTACGGGCCCATTCGTGATCGTGCAACCACCCGGACCCTACCGAAGCCACGAGCGCCGGCGGCGGTGGCTTGCGTGACGACGGTGACTGCGCCACGAATCAGGAGACCGCCGGGTGGCCGGCGGTCTCGTGATCAGGTCGACCCTCAAGCGAGGGCCGGAATTTACTTCCAGCGCTGACCCGCCTCGAGAACGAGGGCGGAGCTTGCGAGCGCGGAGAGGATCAGCAGGACCCGGAAGGCCTGAGCCTTCACCATGCGAGTCATCTGATCAGCTCCAGCGCAGGCCGGCGCCGAGAGTGAGGGCCAGCGACGCGATGAGCGCCAGTGCCGTGGTGAAGCGCGCCAGGATCGCCTTCACGAT
>DASXTH010000016.1:0-11226 GCA_036505555.1 Candidatus Limnocylindrales bacterium
TGGCCGATCCCTCCGATGCGACGATCTGGCACGGCGACAGCCGTGAGCTGCTCGCGCGGATCCCGGATCACTCGGTCGACCTGATCTGCACCGACCCGCCGTACAACCTGGGCGGCTATTCGACCGGCAACATCGACATGAGCTGGCGAAAGTCGTTCAACAACGACGTCGCGGACTGGGACCAGGCCGCCTTCGAGCCCACCGCGTGGCTCGCCGAGTTTCGGCGCGTCCTCAAGCCCACCGGAACGCTGTTCGCGTTCACGAGCTACAACCTGCTCGGCCGTTGGCACGAAGTGTTCGACCCGGCCTTCGACACGTTCCAATTCGTCGTCTGGCACAAGACGAACCCGCCGCCGAAGCTCCGTCGGGCGGGCTTCCTGAATTCGTGCGAGCTGATCGTCGCGTGCTGGGATCGCGGCCACACCTGGAACTTCGGCCGGCAGCGCGACATGCACAACTTCATCGAGGCGCCAATCTGCGCCGGCAACGAGCGGGTCAAGGACCCGGTCCACCCGACCCAGAAACCGCTGCGCGTGCTGCGCCAGCTCGTCGAATGGGGCTCGAACCCGGGCGACCTCGTGCTCGACCCGTTCATGGGCGTCGGCTCGACGGGGGTTGCTGCCATCGAGCTGGGCCGGCGCTTCGTCGGGATCGAGCTGGACGAAGGGTACGTGGCCGCGGCCCGACGGCGGCTCGCGGCGGCCGAAGCGGCCGGAACCGCGCACCGATCGGTAGCGGCCCGTTGACCGACAGCCGGTAGACTTCCCGAATGCCTCGCTTCTCCTACGGCGGCCAGGCCCTGATCGAAGGCGTGCTCATGCGCGGCCGCGACGCGATCGCGGTGGCGCTCCGCCATCCTGACGGCCGGATCGTCTACGCCACCGAACGTCTCGACTCGGGCTTCCATGGCTCGCGCTGGTCGAAGGTTCCGTTCGTTCGCGGCCTCGTCGTCCTCTACGAGACCCTGTTCGTCGGGACGCGCTGGCTCGTCCGGAGCGCGACCCTCCAGGCGGCCGGCACCGGCGAGGAGGGCGACGAGGGCGTGGAGCTCGGCAAGGGCTCGATCGCGCTGATGCTCGGCATCACGCTCATCTTCGGCGTCGGGATCTTCTTCCTGCTGCCGCTCCTGATCGCCAGCTTCACGACATCGAAGATCGACAACGGGCTGGTCCAGCATCTCGTCGAGGGCCTGGTCCGGGTCGGGATCTTCCTCGGCTATCTGCTCCTGATCTCGCTGGCGGCGGACGTCCGGCGCGTCTTCCAGTACCACGGCGCCGAGCACATGACAATCCACGCTCTCGAGGCCGGTGACCCGCTCGTGGTCGCCGCGGTCCGCAAGTACCCGACCGCCCACCCGCGCTGTGGGACGGAGTTCCTCGTCGTCGTCATCGCGCTCTCGATCGTCGCGTTCAGCCTCGTCGGCCGGCAGGAGCCGCTGATCATGGTCGGCAGCCGGATCGCGCTGATCCCGGTGATCGCTGCCGTTGGCTACGAGATCCTGAAATGGGGTGCGAAGCACCGCTCCAACCCAATCGTCCTGGTGATCATGTACCCCGGGATCCTCGTCCAGATGATCACGACGCGGCAGCCCACCGACGACATGATCGAGGTCGCGATCGTCTCGATGGAGCAGGCGCTCGAAGCCGACGGCGAGGCGATCCCCGACGGCTCGGCCACGGAGCCACGTGACCCGATGGTCCTGCCTGGGACGAGGGGCGCCGCCGGCGAGGCAGCGGCTGCCGTGACGATCGACCCCCCGCTCCCGGGAGCATGAGCGGCGACGCGGATCGGACCGGTCTCGACGCCCGGCTGCGCGACGTCGTCAGCCAGTACGAGGGCGTTCAGGCTCAGCTATCGACGCCCGAGGTCTCGCGCGACCCGGATCAGCTCCGGACCCTGGGCCGGGAGCTTGCTCGCCTGGAGCCGGTTGTCCAGGCGTTCCAGACGCTCGAGTCGACTCGCGCCGAGCTGGCCGGCGCCCGCGAGATGCGCGACGGCGCAGACGCCGACCCGGAGATGAAGGCGATGGTCGCCGACGAGATCGACCGCCTCACCGCGGACGAGGAGCGGCTGCTCGAGGACCTCAAGGTCCTGCTCCTCCCGCGCGACCCGAACGACGACCGCGACGTGATCCTCGAGATCCGGGCGGGGGCGGGCGGCGAGGAGGCCGCGCTGTTCGCCGCGGAGCTGTACCGGATGTACGTCCGGTACGCCGAGCGGCATCGGTTCACGCCGGAGTTGCTCAGCCTGAACGAGACGGGGATCGGCGGGATCAAGGAGGCCATCGTCCAGGTCCACGGCGACGGGGCCTACAGCCGGCTGAAGTTCGAGGGTGGCGTCCATCGCGTCCAGCGGATCCCAGCGACCGAGTCGTCCGGCCGGATCCACACCTCGACTGCCACCGTCGTCGTCATGCCCGAGGTCGACGACATCGACATCGACATCGACGAGGACAAGGACCTCCGGATCGAGGTCAAGCGTTCCTCGGGACCGGGCGGGCAGTCGGTGAACACGACCGACTCGGCGGTCCGGATCACCCACCTGCCGACGGGTCTCGTCGTCGAGATCCAGGACGAGAAATCCCAGCACAAGAACAAGGCGAAGGCGATGTCCGTGCTCCGCTCGCGGCTCTACGACCGAGAGCTCGTGAAGCAGCGGGAGGCCGATTCGGCCGCCCGCCGCTCGATGGTGGGGGCCGGCGACCGATCGGACAAGATCCGGACCTACAACTTCCCCCAGGACCGGGTGACGGATCATCGGATCGGGCTCGATCTCTCGGCCCTGCCGCGGGTCATGGACGGCGAGATCGATCGGCTGATCGACGCGCTCGTCATGGCCGACCAGGCCGACCGCCTCGCCTCGATCACCGGAGGCAACGATGGCGCAGCCAGCTGATTCGATCCCCGCCGCGGGACCCGCACAGGCGGCAGGCCGCGCGCGCAGGCAGGGCGCGGCCGGACGAGCCACCGCCGACGAGGTCGCGTTCGTCGAGCCGGCCGCGATGCCGATTCAGAACGCAACCGACCTCGGCAGCGTCCAGGTCCTGAAGCACGGCAACCTCTACCTGCTCACCGACCCGTTCGGCGACATCCATCCCGATTCGCGCGGTCTTGGGCTGTACCACTCCGACACACGGATCCTGTCGTGCTGCGTGCTCCGCATCGGCGGCGTTCGGCCGGTCCTTCTCCAGGGCTCGATGGGGGCGAACTTCCGGGGTTCGATCCACCTGACGAACCCGAGCGCCGACCGCAACCCCGACGCCAAGGTCCACCCCGGCCTCGATGCGGCCGGTCGCTCCATCGGGATCTCGCGCGACCGCCTGATTGGCAACGACGGCATGGAGGAGCGCGTCCGGATCGTCAACCATGCCGAGCGCGAGCTCGAGTTCTCGGTCGATCTGGAGCTGGGCTGCGACGCCGCGGACATCTTCGAGGTCCGCGGCTATCCTCGCCCCCGCCGCGGCACGCTCCTGCCGATCGCCCTCACGTCGACCCGGGCGACGTTCCGCTACGACGGGCTCGACGGGATCCGCCGCTCGACGCATGTGGCCTTCGCGGACCCGGCGGTCGTCCACGGGTCGATCGACGGCCGCTCCGACGATGTCGGCAGCCTGGGCGGATCGGTCTTCTATCGCTGGGATGTCCGGCTGCTGCCCGGGGAGCGGCGCGACCTGCGCTGGACGGTCTGGTCGATGATTGCCCGGCGCGACGAGGACGGCGCCGCGCCTGACCCATCGACCACCCCGTCGCTGTTCCCGGATGCTCCCCGGATCAGCGCCGACGACGGGACCTCCGCCTACCACGCCTGGAGCCGCGGCACGACTGCGATCCAGACCGACCACGAGCTGTTCAACCTCACGCTCGCGCGCTCGCTCGCGGATCTCCGCCTGCTGATCAACGATGGGCCGGCGCAGGATCAGCGCTACTTGTCGGCCGGCGTGCCGTGGTTCACGACGCTGTTCGGGCGCGATGCGCTGATCGCGTCCCTCCAGGCACTCGCGTTCCGGCCGCAGATCGCCGTCGAGACGCTCGCGGTGCTGGCGACCTACCAGGCGACCGAACTGGACGACTGGCGCGACGCCGAGCCGGGCAAGATCCTCCACGAGCTCCGGATCGGCGAGATGGCCGGCGCCGGCGAGCTGCCCCACACGCCGTACTACGGGTCGGTCGACTCGACGCCGCTCTGGCTGATCGTCTTCGGGGCGACGTTCGACTGGACCGGGGACCGGGCGTTCCTCGATCAGCTGTGGCCGAATGCCCTCGCCGCCCTCGACTGGATCGATCGGTTCGGCGACAAGGACGGCGACGGGCTGGTCGAGTACCAGCGTCGCTCCTCGCGTGGGCTGCTCAACCAGGGCTGGAAGGACTCCGGTGACGCGATCCGCGACCGGTCCGGGCGCGGGCCGACGATGCCGGTCGCGCTCGCCGAGGTCCAGGGCTACGTGTACGACGCGAAGCGGCGGATGGCCGGCCTGGCAACGGTCCGCGGCGAGATGGACCTGGCGAACCGGCTCCTGGCCGAGGCCGAAGCGCTCCGCGCGCGGTTCGAGGAACGGTTCTGGGTCGAGGACCAGCGCTACTACGCGATGGCCCTCGACGGCGAGAAACGCCATCTCGACGCGATCGGATCCAACGCCGGGCAGTGTCTGTGGACCGGGATCGCGTCCTCGTCCCGTGCCCGCGACGTCGCCGACACGCTGCTTGGCCCCTCGATGTTCTCGGGCTGGGGCATCCGGACCTACGCCGAGGGCCAGCCGGGCTACAACCCGATCGGCTACCACACGGGCTCGGTCTGGCCCCACGACACGTCATTGATCGCGGCGGGGCTGAAGCGGTATGGATTTGACGAGGAGTCGAACCGGCTCGTCGGGCGGGTGCTCGAGGCGGCCCAGCAGTTCGAGGAGTACCGCCTGCCCGAGCTGTTCTGCGGCTTCGACCGCGAGCAGTCGCCGCAACCGGTGCCGTATCCGGTCGCGTGCTCGCCGCAGGCGTGGGCGGCCGGGGCGTCGTTCCTGTTCGTGGAGACGATGCTCGGCCTGCGGCCGCACGCCGCGGCGAAGGAGCTGGAGCTCCACCACCCGAACCTGCCCGACTGGATCGGCAAGATCACGCTCACGAACCTCCGGGTCGGCGACGCGTCGGTCGATCTGCTGTTCCACCGCTGGCGGGGCACGACCAGCGCCGAGGTCCTCCGCAAGGTCGGCGACCTCTCGGTCACGATCCGGCTCTGATCCGGGCCATCCGTGACGACCATCGGGGACGCGCTCGCCGATGCGACGAACCGGCTGCGGGCGGCCGGGTCCGAGAGTGCCCGCCTGGATGCGGAGCTCCTGCTCGGGTGGGCGATCGGGGCGGACCGGACGTCGGTCGTGGCGCACCCCGAGACCCCGGTCGGGAGCGATGCCTTCGCCCGGTTCGATGCGGGCGTTGCGCGGCGTGCTGCCGGCGAGCCCGTCGCCTACATCCGGGGCATCAAGGAGTTCCACGGGCTCGCGTTCGCGGTCGACGCGCGCGCCTTGATCCCGCGACCGGAGACCGAGGCGCTCGTCGACGCGGCCCTGGCCGAGGTGATGCGCCGGCTCGCCGCGCGGCATGGTGAGGCCGGCGCGGGTCCCGGAGCCGGTGGGAATGCCGTTCGGGTCGCCGACGTCGGGACGGGCAGCGGCGCGATCGCGGTTGCGCTCGCGGTGGCACTCCGCAACCGAAAGGTCGCGATGGGCCGGAACGTGACGATCACCGCGATCGATCTGTCGCCCGACGCGCTCGACCTGGCCCGCGACAACGCGGTCGGGCACGCCGCCGCGGACGGCATGCGGTTCATCGAGGCGGACCTCCTGCCGCCGGTGCTGCCCGACGACGGCGCACCGTTCGACGTCCTCCTCGCGAA
This sequence comes from Candidatus Limnocylindrales bacterium, assembly GCA_036505555.1. Lineage (GTDB taxonomy): Bacteria > Chloroflexota > Limnocylindria > Limnocylindrales > CSP1-4 > CF-46. Next base: position 5,887 of record DASXTH010000016.1, read on the forward strand.
CCTTCCGTACGTCCGATCCGATGCCATCGCAGGTCTGCCCGTCGCGGCGTCGTTCGAGCCGCGGCTCGCTCTCGACGGCGGCATCGACGGGCTCGACGTCGTTCGGACGCTGCTCCCGCGTCTGCCCGAGGCAATGGCGCCCGACGGGGTGGCGCTCCTCGAGATCGGCGCCGATCAGGGAGTCAGCGCGCCCGATGCCGTTGAGGCCGCGCTTCCGGGCTGGCGCGCGACGGTCGAGCCCGACCTCGCCGGTCTGCCGCGGGTCCTCCGCGTCTCACGCCCATGACCGACTCGACCCGTCCGACCCCGGCGTTACCGATCGGCTTGATCGCGCTCGACCTGGACGGCACGCTCATCGGTGAGGACCTGGTTCTCGGGCCGCGGACGAAGCACGTGATCCGGGGCGCACGCGAGCAGGGCGTCGCCGTCTCGATCGTGACCGGGCGGATGACGACGAGCGCCCGGCCGTTCGCCCGAGAGCTCGGCCTCGTCGATCCGATCGTCGCCTACCAGGGCGCCCTCGTCCGGGCGCTGCCGCCGCCGAGCGCCGACCCGCGGCTCGGCCGGATCCTCGCCCACCACCCGCTCGCCGCCGACGCGGCCCACGAGGTCCTCGTGTGGGCGAAGAGCGTCGGCCTGGAGCCGCACGTCAACCATCTCGAGCGGTTCGTCATCCAGGCCGACGACCCGCGGGCCGAGGACTACTCCTCGTGGCTGGGCGCGAGGGCACACGTCGTCGACGACCTCAGCGCCTGGCTCCGTCATCCGATCTCGAAGATCATCGCGGTCGCGTCGGCAAGCGAGCCCGTCCCCGAATCGATCCTCACCGACGGCCGCAAGCGGTTCGCCGGCCGCGCCGAGGTCACGATCAGCCATCCCCGGTTCCTCGAGTTCCTGGCGCCTGGCGTGTCGAAACTCGTCGGGGTCCGCCACCTCGCGCGGCGCGCGCGGGTGCCGCTTGGCCGCGTGCTCGCGATCGGCGACCAATTCAACGACCTCGAGATGATCGCCGGCGTCGGCCATGGTGCGGCGATGTCGACGGCACCAGACCCGGTCCGCGCCGCGGCGCGCTATCTTGCGCCGCCGGTCGAGGCCGAGGGTGTGGCGCAGCTGATCGAGCAGCTCGTCCTCGTCTCCCCGGAGACCGCGGCACGGAACGCCGACGCGCTCGCGGCCGCGCACCGGGCGGCGAGCGGCGCCGTCGGCTCGGCGGCGTGACCGCCCGCATCGTCCCGGCAGACGACGCCGGCCTCGCGGCCGCGGTCGAGAGCCTGCGAGCCGGCGGCATCGTGGCGCTGCCGACCGACACGGTCTACGGGATCGCCGTCACCCTCGAGACGACCGGGGGGATCGAAGCGCTGTTCGCGGCGAAGCGCCGTCCGCCGGACAAGGGGATCGTGCTGCTCCTCGCCGACACCGCCCAGGCGCCCGGGATCGGGCAGTGGCGGGCGTGCGCCGCGGCCCTCGCGGGCGCGTTCTGGCCGGGTGGCCTGACCGTCGTCGTCCCGCAGCGACCCGGCGTCCCGTTGCCGGCCGCCCTCACCGGCGGCGCTGCGACGATCGGGCTGCGCGTCCCGGATCACCCCGTTCCGCGCGCGCTCGCGCGTGCGCTCGGACCCCTGCCGACGACCTCCGCCAACGTGTCGGGCCTCCCGGAGGCACGCACGGCCGAGGAGATCGTCGCCCAGCTCGGCGAGGCCGTCGCGCTCGTGATCGATGGCGGGCGCGCCCATGGCGGACCTCCGTCCACCGTCGTCGACTGCACGGCCGAGCCGCCACGGATCGTCCGCGACGGCGCGATCTCGATCGAGGACGTCGAGCGCGCCCTCGGTCGCAGCGTGGCCGGGTCCGAGGAGGGCCGGACGGCGCCGCCCCCCGGCGTGGGAAGATAGAGCCGCACCCCGCGCGCGGCAACCGGCCCGCCCGCGCCCGAGGGGTGGAGGGCACGATGCGGGCCGCGATGGCCCCGAGGAGGCGCGAGCGATGGCGATCACCGAGCAGGTCCGGCCTGACGCCTCGATCGCCGACGTCGACCCCGAGCTGTGGGCGGCGATGGAAGGCGAGCGCCACCGCCAGCACGACAAGATCGAGCTGATCGCCTCGGAGAACTACACCTCCGCCGCCGTGATGGAGGCCCAGGGCAGCTGGCTGACGAACAAGTACGCCGAAGGTCTGCCGGGCAAGCGCTACTACGGCGGCTGCGAGTACGTGGACATCGCCGAGAACCTCGCCCGCGACCGCGCCCTGGCGCTCTTCCCCGGATCCGAGCACGTGAACGTCCAACCGCACTCGGGTGCCCAGGCGAACATGGCGGCCTACTTCAGCGTGATCGAGCCGGGCGACCGAATCCTCGGGATGAAGCTCGACCAGGGTGGCCATCTCACCCATGGGATGAAGCTGAACTTCAGCGGCCGGCTGTACGAGGTCCACGCCTACGGCGTCCGCGAGGACACGGAGCGGATCGACTACGACGCGCTCGAGGCCCAGGCCGCCGAGGTCCGCCCGAAGGTGATCGTCGCCGGGGCGTCCGCCTATCCGCGGATCTTCGACTTCGAGCGGATGGCCGCGATCGCCCACGGTGTCGGGGCGCTCCTGTTCGTCGACATGGCGCACATCGCCGGGCTGGTGGCGGCCGGCGTTCACCCATCGCCGTTCCCGCACGCCGATATCGTCACGACGACCACCCACAAGACCCTCCGCGGGCCGCGCGGCGGGATGATCTTCAGCCGGTTCGACCTGCCGGCCGCGGTCGATCCGGCGGCGTATCCGAACGTCAAGGCCGGGCCGTCGGGCGAGCACCCGCTGGCGGCGACGATCGATCGGACCGTGTTCCCCGGCGTCCAGGGCGGGCCGCTCATGCACGTCATCGCGGGTAAGGCCGTCGCGTTCCAGCTCGCCCTCGGCGACGCGTTCCGAGCTGATCAGCGTCGGACGATCGAGAACGCGGCGACGATCGCCGGCGTCCTCACCGAGCGCGGGCTCCGAGTCGTCTCCGGGGGCACCGACAACCACCTGATGCTCGTCGACGTGATGTCGCGGGGCGTGACGGGCAAGGACGCGGAGCACCTCCTCGACGAGATCGGGATCACCGTGAACAAGAACCAGATCCCGTTCGACAAACAGCCCCCGAACACGTCGTCGGGAATCCGCGTTGGAACACCGGCCGTGACCTCGCGCGGCATGGGGACCGCGGAGATGCGCGAGATCGGGACGTTGATCGCCGACGCGATCGAGCGCCGCGACGACGCGGCCGCTCAGCCGGGGCTTGCGGCGAGGGTGGCCGCCGTCAGCGGCCGGTTCCCGGTGCCGGGCCTCCACCGATGACCGGATCCAGCCGGGCGTGACGTTCTTCGCCGAGAGCGCTGGAGCCGTCTTTCCCTATCTCTTCATCGCCCTCGTCGCGGCGGCCGCGCTCTCATTCCTCCTGACGCCGATCGTCCGCCGGATCGCGATCCACTTCGAAGCCATCGATCACCCGGAACATCGCCGTGTGAATGAGTACCCGGTGCCGCGCGGCGGCGGTGTCGCCGTCGCGATCGCGTTCGTCGTCGTCACGGCCGCGCTGCTCGCCATCAACGACGCGGCGGAGTTCGTGGTGGTCCCGACGAACGTCGAGCTGCCGGAGGTGGTCGGCCTGCTGCTCGGTGGTCTGCTTGCGACCGCCTTCGGCGTGCTCGACGACGCGCTCGACCTTCGCGCCCGCTGGCAGTTCGCGGGCCAGCTCGGGCTGGCGCTCTTTGCGATCTGGACCGGCTACGTCGTGCTGTTCGTCGCGAATCCGTTCGGAGGCCCGACGCGGATCCTCCATCTTCCCGATGCGATCGCGATCGGCTTCAGCGTCGTGTGGATCGCGGGGATGATCAACAGCATCAACTTCATCGACGGCCTCGACGGCTTGTCGACCGGGATCGGGCTGATCGCCGCGCTGACCCTCGGGGTGATCAGCCTGACGGCGAACGTTGCCCAGCCGTACATCGCGGTCGTGTGCTTCGCTCTTGCCGGCGCGCTGCTCGGGTTCCTCCGCTGGAACTTCCACCCGGCGACGATCTTCGCCGGCACGAGCGGCGTCATGTTCCTCGGCTACACGCTGGCGCTCCTGTCGATTCTCGGGACGGCGAAGGTCGCGGTCGCGATGCTCGTCCTCGGGGTGCCGATCATCGACGCGTTCTGGATCATCGTCCGCCGGCTCGTGGAGGGCCGCTCGCCGTTCTCACCCGACCGAGGGCACCTCCACCATCGCCTGCTGGACGTCGGCCTCTCCCACCGCCAGACCGTCCTCTTGATCTACGGGATCTGCGTCGGGCTCGCGATCCTCGCGCTCTTCCTCACGGGCGTGACCCAGATCTACGCCTTCACCGGCGTGTTCGTCGCAAGCGGGTTCGTCCTCTACTTCCTGGCCCGAGGCCGGTTTGCCGTGGACGGCGCGCACGACGACGTGTCCGAGCTCGACCGCCGGACGATCACCGAGGCTCGGGCCGCCCGGGAGGCGCACGACTCGACGCTGCACTCGGGGTAGCGGTCTGCTCGGTGCGCTTGCGCGCCGTTGATCCCTCCCGAGCCGGACCGAGGGGGTCGGCACGACTTCCGGCCGGTGCTAGGATCGGCGCCGCCGGTCGCCGACGGCGTCGGCCAGCGCTCGGGGTACCGTCAACTCGTGGAACTCATCGTCGGGGCGCTCGTCGTCCTCGGCTTCCTCGCGATCCTGACCCGGTTCATCGCCCGCGACCCGTCGGGCGAGATCGTGCTGCCTCGCGTCATCGACGACTCGATCGGGATGTGGGTCCTGCGGCGGGTCACCCGGCGCCGGCTCTGGGAGCGGCCTCTCGAGGACGAGGCCCCACCGACGTCCGAATTCGATGTGGATACGTCCGACGCGACCCGGGCGGCCCTCGGTGCGATCTCGGCGGCGAACGCGGCGACTCCAGCGATGGGGTCGGGGTCGATCGCACTGCCGCGGTCCGTCAGCGTGACCCGCCGCGCGGCCGTGTTCCCCGTGAGCAAGACGCCCGTCGCTGACCTTCGCCGCCGCCAGCGGGCGACTCGCCCGCAGCACGCGCGTCCGCATCGCTCATTCGGCCTTCCGCGCGCCGCCGCCTATGCGTTGGCGGTGGCGGTCGTCGTGATTGGCGGAGTCGCCCTCGGCGCGTTCATCGGCCGGTCGCAGGGTGGCCAGGTCCTCGCCACGACCGCGCAGCCGACCGAGTCGCAGGTCGCGGCCGCGGCGCCGGCCGAGACGTCGAGCCCGAGCCCGGGACACTTCGAGCCCTTCGTGGCGCCGAGCATCTCCGCGATCCCGTCCGCCACGCCGCTGCCAGCGGCGGCGCCGCCATCGACGCCCCG
>DASXTH010000017.1:0-7383 GCA_036505555.1 Candidatus Limnocylindrales bacterium
GTCGCCCTCTGTCTTGCGGTCCTTCACCAGCGGACCGAGGACCAGCAGCCGGGTACCTTCGGGCAGTGCCAGCACCTGGTCGACGATCTGTTGCACGGACTGGCGCTCGATCGCGTGGCCGTCGGGGCAATGCGGGATCCCGATCCGGGCGAACAGCAACCGCAGGTGGTCGTAGATCTCCGTGACTGTCCCATCGGTCGACCTGGGGTTGCGTGAAGCGCCCTTCTGATCGATCGAGATCGCCGGCGACAGGCCGTCGATCTGGTCGACATCCGGTTTCTCCATCTGGCCGAGGAACTGACGGGCATACGCGCTCAGGCTCTCGACGTAGCGACGTTGGCCCTCCGCGTAGATCGTGTCGAACGCGAGGCTGCTCTTGCCACTCCCGGACAGGCCGGTGATCACGACGAGCCGGTCGCGCGGGAACGCGACGGTGACGTCCTTCAGGTTGTGTTCGCGGGCACCGCGGACGACGAGCTGATCCTGGGGCATGTCCGGATCAGTCTACCGGACGCGTCCGAAATCGTACAGGTGTTCTAGACGGTCAAGGCGTCCTTCACACGTTGTGCGGAGCGATCGATTCCGAGCTCACTCGCAGATGAGCCACTTCCCGCCTTCGTTCACCACCGCGATATCCGAGTCGATGTGCTGGGTCTGGGTGAGCTGGCCGCTCATCGCGTTCAGAACGGTGTCGATCGTCGTGTCGTCCGTCGGCTGGCCCTGTGCCGCGAGAACCGTCTTGAAGATCGCCTTCATCTTTTCCCGGTCGAAGTTGATCGCCATGTCGGCCGTCACATGGACCTTCGCGGTCGTGTCCGTCTTCGACGTCTCGCTCGTCTTCACGTTCGTGAACTGGACGGTCATCGCGTTGAGCAGATCGTCCATCTTGATCCCGGCGGCCTGGAGCTGGGCGGCGTTCCCGGCTCCGAACGCGTTCGCGATGTCGTTCTTGTGGGCCGCACAGGCGAACTCGTTCAGCTTCGTGAGCCCGCCACCGTTCACTGCGGCCAGGGCGTTCGAGACCGAGCCGGCCGGATCGCTCGACGCGCCCCCGCCACCGCACGCTCCGACGAGCAGCGCGACCGCTACGACCGCGGGCAGCCACAAACGTCGTCCGATCCTGGTCATCTGGATGAGACCTCCCGTGTCCCCGATCCGAGTCGGGATGGTCGGAGTGTAAGCCCCTCGAATCGCTCCGACGGCGCCGTTTCGACGCCCCGACGCGGCATCAGCGGCGCCGTCGCGTGGGCCGCGCTCCGGTCCGACGCCGGATGTTCGGCGTGACCGTTCGATCCCAGGCCGGTCGGTCGCGCCAGGCCGCGGTCTTGCCGAGGTCCTCGTGCTCGTCCTTGATCCCCGGCAGCCAATCCGAGGCCGTATTCAGGTCCGTCCCGTCTGCGTCCTCGTGGCCATCCGGGTCGCCGTCGAGGGTCGCCGCCGGCTCGTCCTCGGCCGGCAGGACCGTGACGCTCGTCACCTCGAACGTCTGGTGCTCGGCCGCAGCCTCGTCGCGCCGGGCTCCGCGCTTCCGATCGGCGGCACCGACGAGACCCGTGTTCCGGGTCGATGCGGCACGCTCTGCGGCGCGGCCCACGATCAGCGACGCGTCCTGCTCGAGGACCCGCAGCCGGATGTTCTGGATCTCGTCACGGAGCGCCGCCGCCCGCTCGAAGTCGAGCTCTTTCGCTGCGGCCCGCATCTCGGTCTCCATCCGGACGACGAGCTTCTCGATCGCGCCCGTGTTCTCGAGGGTCAGCGCGCGCCCGGTGAGCTCCTCGCGCTCCGAGGTGTAGACGATCGTGCCTTCGGCGACCGTCCGGAGCCGCTCGTTGAGGTCGTGGATCTCCTTGACGATCGTCGTTGGCTCGATCCCGTGCTCGGTGTTGTAGGCGACCTGGATCGCGCGGCGGCGGTTCGTCTCGTCGATCGCGGCGGCCATCGACTCGGTCGTCCGGTCGGCGTACATCACGACCCTGCCGCCGATGTTGCGGGCAGCCCGGCCGATCATCTGGATGAGCGACCAGGAGCTGCGGAGGAACCCCTCCTTGTCGGCATCGAGGATGGCGACGAGCGTCACCTCCGGCAGGTCGATCCCCTCGCGGAGGAGGTTGATCCCGACGAGGACATCGAACACGCCGAGACGGAGATCCCTCAGGATCGCGACCCGCTCGAGGGTGTCGACCTCGCTGTGGAGGTACTGGACCTTGATCCCGAGCTCGCGGAGATAGTCGGTCAGGTCCTCCGCCATCTTCTTCGTGAGCGTGGTGACGAGGGCGCGTTCGCCACGCTCGGTGCGAAGCCGGATCTCCTCCATGAGGTCGTCGATCTGGCCCTCGGTCGGACGGACGTCGATCATCGGATCGACGACTCCCGTGGGCCGGATCAGCTGCTCGACGACCCGTTGACTCCGCTCGTGCTCGTACGGCCCGGGCGTAGCGGACATGTGGACGACCTGGTTCAGGTGGCCCTCGAACTCCTCGAACGTCAGCGGCCGGTTGTCGAGCGCGGACGGCAGGCGGAACCCGAAGTCGACGAGGATCTCCTTGCGGGTCCGGTCGTTCTTGTACATCCCGACGACCTGCGGGATCGTCATGTGTGACTCATCGACGACGAGGAGCCAGTCGGGCGGGAAGTAGTCGAGGAGCGTCCACGGCCGCGAGCCCGCCTCGCGCCGCGAGAGATGACGCGAGTAGTTCTCGATCCCGGTGCAGAACCCGAGCTCGCGCATCATCTCGAGGTCGAACGTCGTTCGCTGACGGAGCCTGGCGGCTTCGAGGATGCGGCCCTCGGCCTCCATCTGGCCGACGCGCTCCTCCATCTCGGCCTCGATGTCGACGATGGCTTCCTTCATCTTGTCGGCCGGCGTCACGTAGTGGCTGGCCGGATAGACGTTGACCTCCTTGCGCTCGGCGAGGAGCTCGCCGGTCAGCGGGTCGACCTCGGTGATCCGCTCGACCTCGTCGCCGAAGAACTCGACGCGGACCAGGGTCTCCTCCGAAGCCGGCTGGAACTCGAGGGTGTCGCCGCGAACACGGAACCGGGCGCGGCTGAGGGCCTGGTCGTTCCGCTGGTACTGGAGATCGACGAGCTGGCGCAGGACCGTGTCGCGGCGATACGAGCCGCCCTGGCGGAGGCGGACGACCGTCGCGCCGTAATCGACCGGGGCGCCGAGGCCATAGATGCAGGACACGCTGGCCACGATGATCACGTCGCGCCGCTCGAAGAGGGCGTGGGTCGCCGCGTGGCGGAGCCGGTCGATCTCGTCGTTCCGCGACGAGTCCTTCTCGATGTAGGTGTCGCTTCGGGGCAGGTACGCCTCGGGCTGGTAGTAGTCGAAGTAGCTGACGAAGTACTCGACGGCGTTGTCGGGGAAGAACTCCCGGAACTCGGCGTAGAGCTGGGCCGCAAGCGTCTTGTTGTGGGCGAGGACGAGCGTCGGCTTCTTGTGGGCCTCGATGGTTTTCGCGATGGTGTAGGTCTTTCCGGTTCCCGTCGCTCCCAGGAGGGTCTGGTGCTTCAGGCCCTTCCCGAGGCCATCGACGAGGCGGTCGATCGCGGCAGGTTGGTCGCCCGTGGCTTCGAACGGGGCGACGAGGCGGAAGTCGGGCACGAATGCAGGATACCCCGCAGGCGCTGTCCGAACAAGCGTTCGGTTTGCCGCCGCCGACATCGCTGCGTCGACCATGCGTCGGGGGATCGCGTTGCGGCGCCGCGGTGCGTGGAGACGACGGCGGTTCCGTACGGCAGGGGCAGGTCCGGGGGGACCAATTGGTCATAGGAGTCGTTCTCGGCCGCCCCGACACTCGACCTTGTCCACCGATCCCCTGGGCGGAGGCTGCGCGATCGTGCGCCTGGTTCACCTACAGACCCGTCGAGGACAGGCATCGGATGCGCGTCGATCGAAGCGAGGGCAGAGCCTCGTCGAGTTCGCGCTCATCCTCATGCCTCTCTTCCTGATTCTGCTCGGGATCATCCAGTTCGGGTTCATCTTCAACACGTACGTGACGATGACGAACGCGGCCCGCGACGCCGCGCGGCTGGGCACGGTCTACGTCTACGACCGGACACTGACGAAGGACCAGAACGACCTCGCCCGGAACGAGTCGATCAAGACGCAGGTCCTCGCGTCGATGAACGGGCTATCCCAGACGACGCCCCGGTTCACGACCGGCAGCACCTGGACGAAGTCCGGGCTGATCTACACGAACGGCGATCTCATCATCACCTACGAGGTCCCGTCGGACGTGACCGACAGTGACCCGCGGACCGGCGAGCGAATCACCGTCAGCGCGACCTATCACCAGGACCTGATCATCCCGCTGATCTCGGCGCTCCTCCCGAAGGACACGAACGGGCGGATGGGCCTCGGCGGCATCGTCACGATGGTGATCAACTGATGCCGGCAACCGCAAAGTCGGTTCGTCTCGCGGGCACGGGTGGACGCGAGCGCGGCCAGGTCCTCGTCGTCTTCGCGCTCGCGATCACGGGGCTGTTCGCCGCGGCCGGCCTGGCGTTCGACATCGGCCGGTTCTATGCCGAACGGCGGTTCCTTCAGAACTCGGCGGACGCGGCGGCCCTCGCCGCGTCGAACGCGATGATCCAGGGTCACAGCCAGGCCGAGGCGGACGTGATCGCCCGGGCGATCCTCGCCGCGAACTTCAGCCACGACCCCAACGGCTCGACCCCGTCGCTCCCGCCGACCACGCCCGTCTACGAGAGCGGCCACAACGGCGATGGCGTCTACCTGCTCCACGGGATCACCTACGAGGGGTGCGAGGTCCGGGTCGCCGTCCAGAACGACATCTACTACACGTTCGGGCGCGCGATCGGCCTGAGCGCGAGCACGATCCGCGGTCAGGCCCGGGCGAAGTGCATCGCGAATGCGCTCCCGGTCGCGGTCCGCCGCTACGTGAACTCCCCGGGTCCGGCGACGACGAACACCACGAGCCCGTGCGCCGACAACGAGACCGAGTTCCTCGACTTCTTCGCGACAGCCGATACGGCGTGCCTCGGAACCGAGACGAACAACTCGCTCCGGATCGAGCCGAGCCCGGGCAGCAACTTCGACTCGTCGAACCCGGGCAGCGACCCGTCCAACCACGGCCCGGTCATCGCGATCCTGGGTCAGGGCGCCCAGCCCGGTAACGGCGCGGACTTCCGCGGCTTCATCGCCCTCGACATCCGCAACTTCCAATCATCGACGTCCCAGCTCTACTACAACAACGTCACCCCGGGGACGGGGTCGAGCACGCTCAAGGAAATGGAAGCGAACTGGATCACGACGGGCGGCTACCCCGGCCCGCCGTTCCCCGTCGCGGTCACGCCGCCCGATGCCAACGACCAGGTCGGGATCATGAGCGGCAACTCGACCGGGGCAGCGATCGATGCCGCGGCCGACCGGTTCGTCCCCGGCGACGAAGTGCTGGTGTGCGTCTACCCGGGCGACGTCATGTCGATCCCGGACTTCACGGTCGGGTCGCCGGGGACGATCAGCCTCCCCACGGACGGCACGACCGCGAACGTCGGCTCGCTGAAGGTCAGCCGGAACCAGGCCTTCAGCGGCCTGGTGACGCTGACGACGGTGGCCGACACGAACGATCCGAACAACCCGATGGTCCTCGGAACCCTCACCGGTGTGGACCCGATCACCTACACGCCGAACGGCGTCAACCCTGGCCTCGGCAACGGCACGGCGGTGTCGCTGACGGACGCCACGACCGTCGGCGCGACGCCGGGGGTCTATGCACTCTGGATCCGGGGCCAGGCCGGCGCGCCCTACCTCACCACCAAGTACACGCCGTTCCCGCTCCTGATCGGGACCGTGACGCGCGACTTCACGCTGACCTCGGACGCGTCGACGCTCATCGCGACCAACGTGGGCGACACGGTCCAGTTCACCCTGACGCTCCAGAACTCCCCGAACAAGAACACGAACTTCGGCAATCCCGTGACGCTCAGCGTGGATGGTCCCTCGCCGATCGGCGTCGGGGCGATCACGTTCGGATCCACGACCGTCACCCCGAACAAGAACGGCAACTCGACGACGCTCACGATCAACACCGGGACGATGAGCATCGGCCGGCACATGTTCACGGTCCGCGCGACCGGGATGAACAACGACGCGACGAGCCGGCCGGTGACGCATCTCCTCCAGCTGACGGTGGATGTCGCTCCCGCGAGCGTTTCGGGCAGCGATGAGTACGTGGACGTCGTGGGGTTTGCGGTCATGCGGATCGCGACGCTCCCGAGCGTCAAGAGCGATCCCACGAACTCGATCACGGCCTATGCGATCACCCCGGTGATCGCCGACCCCAACGACGAACGGCTTCGCCGCGGTCAGGTGGCGAAGTTGGTGCCCTGGAGCTAGCCGAGCGGGCACGGCATCACATCGCAGCGGGCGCCCGAACGGCGGCCCGCGATCTGGGAGGCACAACACGGTGGAAATGGAATACCGCGACCCGAGCAAGCGCGGGCGCTGGATCGTGATCATCGGGGTCGTCCTGGCCCTGGCCGCGGGTGGCGCGGCCTTCTACCTGATCAGCCAGGCCCAGCAGAAGGCCGGTCAGGGTGACCTCGTCAAGGTCAATGTCGTCGTCGCGGCACGGCCGATCCCGGTCCGTCAGCCGATCGTCGCGGAGGACGTGATCGTCCGCGAGGTTCCGGCCGACGACACGAACACCGACGCGATCGCGGTCCGCGACCCGAACGAGGTCATCGGGCAGGTGATGCCGATCACGCTCTTCCAGGGCCAGATGATCACGAGGAGCATGCTGAACGCGGCCGGCGGCGGGGCCGGTGGCGCTGGCGGATTCTCGATCCTCGATCCGGGCGAGACCGTCGCGCCGGATTCCGAGGCCTGGCGGGCGGTCGCGATGACGGTTCCCGACGACCGCGCGGTCGGCGGCCTGATCACGGCCGGGATGAGCGTCGATGTCCTCGTCTCCGCCCAGGTGAACGTGCCGCAGGACCTGATGGCCGAAGGCAAGTACTACACCGACAAGTCGACGAAGATCACCTACCAGAACATGCTCGTCCTCGCGAAGACCGGCTCGGGCTACGTCGTCAAGGCGACGCTCGCCCAGGCCGAGGAGATCACCCACCTCGTGGCCACGGGCAACGCCCAGTTCTCGATGCTCATGCGGCCGGCATCGGACGTCCGCTACGCCGACGCGTCCAAGCTCGGCGAGACGACAAACCTCATCCTCCAGCGCTACGGGCTGCCGATCCCCCAGAACTACCCGGCGGGCAATGGCCCGATCGCGACCCTGGCCCCGACGGCCCCGCCGTCACAGCCGGTGTCACCATCCGGCGCTCCGGGCGCGAGCGCCGCCCCCTGAGCCACCAGCGGAGCAGTTCGGCACGACATCTGCCTTCGCGCCGCTG
>DASXTH010000018.1:0-1939 GCA_036505555.1 Candidatus Limnocylindrales bacterium
CCTCGCCAGCGGCTCGGTCAAGGTCGTGCTGCCGAGCGACGAGGGCGCCGAGCCCGCGATCGTCGCGATCCTCGGTGCCGGTGAGTTCTTCGGCGAGCTCGCGATCCTCGACGGCGCGCCGCACTCCGCCACGATCGTGGCCGTGGAAGCGACCGAGACGCTCGTCCTCCACCGCGACGCATTCCTCGACCTGATCGACAGCGACGCCGGACTCCGCCGAGCGCTCCTCGCGTCCCTGGCCGCCGAGATCCGGCGGCTGACGGGCCATGTCGAGGATCTCCACTTCCTCGACCTGCCCGGACGCCTCGCATCGCGGATCGTCCGGCTGGCAGCCAGCGCCGGCGCGACCACCGGCGAGGCGCGGATCTCGTGGCCGTACACGCAGTCGGAGCTGGCCGGGATGATCGGGGGCTCGCGCCAGTCGGTGAACCGGCTCCTCGCCGACCTGACGGACCAGGGCCTCGTCCGCCTCGAGCGGGATCACCTCGTCGTCGTCAGCATCGAGCGGCTCGCCGCCACCGTCGAGCGGTGACCGAACCGGCAGATCCGCTCGTCCCGACCCTCCACGCGCTGGCCCTTCGCGTCGAGGCCGCCCGCCGGCTCGCGCCGCCCGCCGGGACGGCCGTCCTGCGCTCGATCGTCGAGGCCACGGTCGTCCTCTTCGCCGCCGAGGCGGCGTCGATCGCCCTCCACGACGCGGCCTCGGACCGGCTCGTCTTCGAGGTGGCCGCCGGCGAGCAGGGCGAAGGCGTCGTCGGGCTTGCGATCGGCTCCGGGGAGGGCGTGGCCGGCTACGTCTTCTCGACCGGCCAGCCGCTCGCCCTCTCCGATGTCGCCCGCGACGCGCGGTTCGGCCGCGAGACCGCCGAACAGACGGGCTACGTGCCGCGCTCGCTGGTCGCCGTGCCGCTCATCGACGACGAAGGGGTCCTCGGCGTCCTCGAGGTCCTCGACAAGCGCGGAGACGGCAGCTTCGACCTGCACGACGTTGAGCTCGCCACCGTCTTTGCCCGCCAGGCGTGCGTCGCGATCCGGAGCAGCCGGATCGAACGGGACACGGCGAGCCTCCTCAGGGGCGTGCTCGGCGGTGTGGACCGGGTGTTCGCGGACGAAGCCGGCGGGGTCCCGACGCCCGCGGCCATCGACGCGCTGATCGCGGTGGAGATCGCGACCCTTGACGCAGCGGACGACGATCCGCTCTGGGCCCTCGCCGATCAGATCGCCCGGCTGCGGGCGGCCGACCCCGGCGAGCTCGAGCTCGTCCGGGACCTGCTTTCCGTGCTGGTCCGGCGGACCGAGACGCGCGGGCCGCGCGCGGCGCACCGGCCGCCCGGGCGATGACCCAGCTCCTGCCGGCCTGGAGCGAGCCGTTCCGGAGTGATCACCGGGACTGGTTGCGGCGCCTGCCCGCCCTGGCGTCGATCAATCGACCGTGGGCGTTCGGGGCGGGCGATGGTGAGGGCATCGTCGTGGCGATCGTGGACTCGGGCATCGAGGGCGACCATCCGGCCGTCGGCGGGCGGCTCCGGGACAGCGTCCGCGTGGAGTTGGACGGAGAGGACGCCACGGTCGTCGCCGACGAGCCGACCGATGGCGTCGGTCACGGCACCGCGTGCGCCGGGATCATCGTCGGCCTCGCGCCGAAGGCGACGCTCCTGTCCGTCCGCGTGCTCGGCTCCGACAATCGCGGCAAGGGCGTGGCCTTCGCGACGGGCCTGCGCTGGGCGATCGAGGCGGGCGCCTCGATCGTGAACCTCAGCCTCTCGTCCCGGAGCGAGGCGATGTTCGCGACTCTCCACGAGCTCGTCGATCGGGCGTACTTCGCGAACGTCCTCCTCGTGTCCGCCGCGAACAACGTCGCCGTCGCGAGCTATCCGTCGCTGTTCGCCGCCGTCGTCTCGGTCGCGGCGCACGACGTCCGCAATCCGGACGTCTGGTT
>DASXTH010000019.1:0-2806 GCA_036505555.1 Candidatus Limnocylindrales bacterium
CAGCGAGTGGGCCTCCGCGGCCCGCCGCACGCGGTCCGCGATCAGCGCCCGCTGGATGCCGCGGCCGCGCGCCTCCGACGAGACGGTTCCGGCGCCGAGCCAGGCGACGCGCCGGCGAAGGAACATCGCCGACGCCGCGACGTCACGCCCGTCGAGGGCGGCGATGAACTGGTGGTAGCCGCGGGCGCGGACCAGGAACGGATTGAACCGGCGCCACGCCGCCGCGAGCGGACCCTCGACCCCGAACCCGGCGATGAACAGCTCGGCCCAGACCGCCACGTCACCCGCGGAGTCCGGGTCGACCGGGCGGACCGTCAGACCGGCCACAGCGGTTGCCGCCTCGTTTGCTCGCTCGAGGACGGCGTCGATCGGCCCGAGATGGACCCCGACCGGCCACTCGGCGGTCTCGCCGTCGAATTCCGGATCGTCGAGGCCAGCGACGAGCCAGCCGGTCGTGCCTGCCTCGGCGAAGAGCGCCTCGAGATGCGGGCGGAGGATCGGAACCTGGCGCATCCCGAACGCGCGGTTGAACATCGATCCCCGTAGCTCCGGGCTCGCGGCCCCGGCGGCATCGCCCTTCTCGAGGATCCGCACGTCGAGCCCCGCCTCGGCGGCGGCGCTCCACATCGCGAGCCAAGCGTCGCGCTCGACGCTGTCGAGAATGTCGAGCTCGTGATGGATGGCGGCGTCCGACCCGGCTTCGGACGGCAGGATCGCGATCGCGTCGCCCGGCCGCACGACGCCCTGACGCAGGACGCGCGCGTACATCCGCGAGTCCTTGGGGTGGAGCAGGATCGAGATCCGGCCCGACTTGCCGGCGACGAACGCCCCCTTGATCACGTCGCACGGGTTCGCCGGGTTCGTGATCTCGAGGACCACCTCGTCGCCGATCGCAAGCCGGGAGCCGATCGGCAGCAGCGACAGCTCGATGCCCTCGGTCGTCAGGTTCTCGCCGACGGCGCCCGGCCTGACGCCCGTGTGGCCATCGGCACGGACGCGCTCGATGGCCTCGCTCGCAAGCAGGCAGACGGCGCGAAGCGGCCCGCCATGGACGGCGTCGTGGTCATGGCGGTCGCCCTCGAGCCCAGCCTGCCCCACCCGCGCCTCGGGGACCGGCAGCTTCGGCACGCCGCCCGGCGACACATTGACCTGGAGCACGCGGCCATTCATGGCCGCCGATCCTAACCGACCGCCGCGCTCAGCCTCCCGCGATGTCGAGCCAGATCTGCCACGTCCCGTCAGCTGTCGGTGCCACGACGAGGTTCGTCGTCCCTGCCGCGGCGCCGTCGACACTCGGGTCCAGGACCGAGACGAGGTACGTTCGAGCCGGATCTGCGCTTGCGGCAATGTCAGCCGCTCGCTCGCCAAGGAATTCGGGGGCCAGAAGCTCCGGGTTCTGGGATGCCTCGCTGATCTCGACCGGCGCGGCGCCGGCGGATCGAGCAAACCGCTGCCCGAATTCTGCAAGCGACCCGACGGCGCGTTGACTCCACGGCGACAGCCACAGCCATGCTTGATCGGCGTGACCGGTCGCCAGTCCGTCCTCGAACTTGACGACGAACGCGCGCGCCACCGCGGCGTCCGCCGGGTTCGATGCCGCGGTCGAGTCGGGCGCCGAGGGCTCGGCCGAGGTGGTCGGGCTCGGCGTCGGCGCAGGGGTCGGCGCGTCGCCCGCGACGACTTCGATGACGTTGTCGACCACGAGGTCGTGCGGGATGCCGCCGCACGTGTCGGTTCCATCGGTCGTGTCGGCGTCCAGCCTCGCCTGGATCCGCCACGTGCCGACGGGGAGACGCAAGACCGGATCCTGGTACCAGGCCCGATCGAACGACGTCCCGAACGGGCCGGATTTCATGAAGGAGAACGTCAGCGGAGCGGCCTGATCGACCAGCGTGTGCTTGCAGGGCAGGTTCTGGAATGGATCCATCCGGCGCCCGCCTCCGAGCTCCTCGATCGTGAACAGGACGGTGGGGTCTCCCGTGTAGATCGTTGTTTCCGCGTTCGGGCCGAGGTAGGCGACCGTCGCGACCGGCTCGATCGCGTCGTTCGGGCCGTAGATCCCGTGCGGCGTCGTCAGCGTGAGCCGCAGCGTCCCGTCGGCCTTCGACGTGCGAACGGCCTCGTTCGACGGACCGAACGGGATGACGGTCACCTCCGCCGAAAGCGTCAGCTGGTGCCGCTCGGCGGCGCCGCCGCAGCCACCGAGGTACGCGTCGAGCTCGACCATGATCCGCCACTGACCGGCCGGCAGCCGCAGGACCGGATCCTGGTACCAGCTGCCATCGAAGCCCGCCGAGGGATCGTCGGTCGGCGAGCCGGCTTTCTCGAAGGGGTAGCCCTTGCCCGTGCCCTTTGTCAGCGGTGTCGACAGGCACGGCTGATCCATCCCACCACCCATGACGCGGTTCCCGCCGACTTCGTTGATCCGGAACCCGATCGGGCTGGCGGCGTGGAACACGGTCGCCGACTCGGCCGGCCCGACGTACGTGAGCGTGGCGACCGGGGCGATCGCGTCGGTCGTGATGTAGTGCGACGTCGGCACGTCGAGGTCGAGGCGGAACGTGCCATCGGCCGTCGTGACGTGGATCACTGACGGTGTGCCGACCGCGGGAGCGTTACCATTTGGCGCCCGGCTGGCCATCGGCGCGACGCCGGGACGCAGGACGAGCGCCGATCCGATGAGGATGACGGCAACCGTCAGCACGCTAAATCCGGCGGCCGTCGCGGCGGGGCGACGGGGACGATCCATCCGAACGATCGCCGTCGCCCGGGCTGCGGAGGCGCGCCCCGCCCGAGCGGACAGCTC
>DASXTH010000020.1:0-2663 GCA_036505555.1 Candidatus Limnocylindrales bacterium
CGACCCGGGCCGCGGCGATCCTCGCGATGCTCATCGCGGCTGGCGCGATCTACGGCCTCTCGGCAACCGCGGCGTTCGGGTTCGATCGGCTGGAGGTCACCGGCGCGGCCCTGACCGACGAGGTAACCGTCCGCACCGCCGTCGGGCTCGAGCCCGGGACGAACCTCGTGGGCCTGGCGACCGGTCCCATCGCGGACCGCCTCCGGATCCTCCCCACGGTCCATGACGTGCGGATCGCCGTCGGACTGCCCAATGTCCTCCAGGTCAACCTGGCCGAGCGGCGGCCGATCCTCGTCTGGGCCGTGGGCGACCGCCGGCTCGCCGTCGATGATGCCGGGCTGCTGTTCGCCGACGTCACGCTCGATCCCAGCGGGACGACGCAGGGCATCCCGGTCGTGAGCGATGAGCGGTCGTCGGCGACCGGTCTGCGGGTCGCCTCGAGTCTCGATCCGATCGACCTCGATGCGGCGACCCGGCTCGGCTCGATCGTGCCGGCCCAGGTCGGCAGTCACGCGGCCGCCTTCCGGGTCCACGTGACCGACGAGCGCGGGTTCACGATCAGCAGTGGCCGCGGCGGCTGGGTCGCGGTCTTCGGCTTCTACGGCCGGAACGCGCGGACGCCGGCCCTGATCCCGGGCCAGGTCCAGCTCCTCGCCGGGCTGCTGGCGAACCGCGAGGACACCGTCGAGAGCGTCATCCTCGCCGACGACCGCGAGGGCACGTTCATCGCCAAGCCGACACCGCGGCCGAGCGCGTCGCCCCGCCCGTGACGCGGCGAGTCGGCTGGCGGCGGCTGCGCGCGTCGGGTAGCCTTGCCCAAACGCACCGGAGAGAGGGCGGCGAGGCGTGTTCCTACCCCTGGCGGGTCTCGTCGTCGGCGTCGTGGCCGGGCTCCTCCTCAATGTCAACGTCGGCTTCGAGTTCACCCGCTACACGGCCGTGGCGATCCTCGCCGCGCTCGACTCGGTGCTCGGCGCCGTGCGGGCCGAGCTCGACGGCGTCTACGACAATCGGATCTTCATCAGCGGCTTCATCACGAACGCGATCGTCGCGGTCATCCTCACGTTCATCGGCGATCGGCTCAGCCTGGACCTGTATCTCGTGGCGTTGATCAACTTCGGGTTCCGGATCTTCAACAACGTGGCGTTGATCCGGCGGCATTTCGTCTAGATATCCCAGGAGGCACGGACGACGACGGTGGAGAGAGAAGCGGTCCTGGTCGGGATCGATGTCGGGACGTCGAAGGTCTGCACCTTGATCGGTGAGGTCAGCCGCGACGGCCGGATGACGGTCATGGGCCATGGCACGGTGCCGTCGCTCGGGCTGAAGAAGGGCATCGTCGTCAACATCGAGCAGACCGTCCGCTCGATCGCGGAGTCGGTCGAGCGCGCCGAACGGCTCTCCGGCTGGAAGATCGACCGGGCGTTCGTCGCGGTCGGTGGCCAGCACGTCGAGAGCCTGAACTCGCCCGGCCAGGTCGCCGTCAGCGGCCCCCGCAAGGAGGTCAGCCGCGAGGACGTCAACCGGGCGGTCGAGGTCGCCCGGGCCGTCTCGATCCCGTCGAGCCAGGTCGTCCTCCACGTCGAGCGGCGCGGCTTCAAGGTCGACGGCCAGGAGGGCGTGAAGGACCCGCTCGGGATGAGCGCGCTCCGGCTCGAAGTCGAGGTCCACATCGTCACGGGCGCGGCCACGGCCGTCCAGAACCTCTCGAAGTGCGTGAATGCGGCCGGGGTGAAGATCGACGAGCTCGTCGCGGGCGGGCTGGCCTCGGCCGACGCGATCCTGTCGGAGACCGAGAAGGACCTCGGCGTCGCGGTCGCCGACATCGGCGCAGGCACGATCGATCTCGCGATGTTCGCGGACGGGTCGCCGTTCCGGACCGCCGTCCTCCCGATCGGCGGGAACAACGTCACGAACGACGTAGCGCTCGGGCTGAAGACGAGCCTCCAGGTCGCCGAGGAGTTGAAGATCCAGCACGGGACGTGCAATCTCGCCGCAGTCGACGACGACGAGGAGATCAGCGTCAGCGTCCTCGGCGAGGACGCGGGGCGGACGCTCCAGCGGCGCGAGCTGTGCGAGATCATCGAGGCCCGGATGCGCGAGACGCTCGAGCTGCTCCGCTCGGAGATGGCCCGCGGCGGCGCCGGGATGCTGCCGGCGGGGATCATCCTGACCGGCGGCGGGTCGCAGCTCGCGGGCACGGCGGAGCTGGCCCGCGAGGTCCTCGGGATGCCCGTCCGGATCGCCGCGCCGACTGGGATCGGCGGCCTGGTCGACACGATCCTGACGCCGGCCTACTCGACGTCGGTCGGGCTCCTGATGTGGGGCGCCTCGACCCTGGCCGGAGATGAGCCGATGCGTTACGAATCGGCGCCGGCGATGGGCGGGCTGAGCCGGATCCGCGACGCGCTGCGGAGCATCTTCCCGTAGAGACGGTCCGGCTCACGGTCCGGACGGGGTCGGAGCGCGGCTTCACCGACCTGACCCCGGCATGCCGTCATTTCGTCGCGGAGCGCGCTGGTAGCGGTGACGGATTGTTGTCGGTGTTCGTGCCGCACGCGACCGCGGGTGTCGCGATCCTCGAGCTAGGGGCAGGGTCCGACGACGACGCGTTGGACGCGCTCGACCGGCTCCTGCCGCGCGACGATCGCTGGCGGCATCGC
>DASXTH010000021.1:0-6148 GCA_036505555.1 Candidatus Limnocylindrales bacterium
CGATGGCAGAGGCCCTGCCGCGGCTTGTCGCCCGGAGCGCGCCCGCGCGGACGATCCTCGTGACCGCGGTCTCGGAGCGCGCCGTCGATCCGCTCGTCGACGCCGCGCGCAAGACGGGCTGGCGGACCATGCAGGCGACCCTCGACGGGTCGGACGGCCTCGCCGTGACGCAGCGCCTCCTCGACCCGGCGATCGACGTCCTCCTCGTGGGGGCCGGCGATCCACCCGGCGCGGACGAGCGCCGCCAGCTCGACGACCTTGCGGCGATCGTCGCCGGAGTCGTCGCCCGGCGGACCGATCTGACCGTCATCCTCGCCGGCGCGATGGCCGAGCGGCTCGAGCGGATCGAGGCCGCCGGAGGCGAGCGGACTGGCGAGCTGCTCCTGGGGCCGGCTGCGGCGGCCGGCGACCCGCCCGGATCCGCGCTGCGCGCCCTGCTCGACGAGATCCGCGGCGGCCCCGACGATCCGCGCCGGGCCGCCGGCCGTGCGGTCGGCGCACTCGCGGACGTCCTTGACCGACGCGTCGAGCTGATCGAGATCGGGTTCGACGGCGGGCTGCGCGCCACCGCGGGACCCGGGATCGGCGGGAACGACGCCGTGCCGACGGTCTCGATCGTCGCCGACGCGTGCCTCGTCCCGCCCGAGTCGAGCGACGAGATCGTCGACCGTGTGCTGGGTTGGTCCACGATGCCGGTCGATCGACACCGGCTGCGCGACCGCCTCCGGGAGCTCCGGCTCTGGCCGTGGTCGGGGATCGCGGGCGACGGCGCCCGGCTCCGGCTCGCCGCCGCGCGCGCCGCGCTGGCCGTCCTCGTCGCGGCGACGCCCGAGCAGTCGGCCCTGCCCGCACCGGACCTCGTCGTCGTGTCCGGTGGTGCCTTCGCGGTCGCGCCCGGACCGGCCGTTGCGCTTGCCGTGGCCGATGTCCTCCGCCGACCCGGCGCGATCACGCTCGCCCAGGATCACGCGCGGCTGATCGGGACGCTCGGCGTCATCCCGGATCCGATCGAGCGCCGCCAGGCGCTGATCGACCTCGTCGACGACGTGCTGACGCCCCTCGGCAGTGTCGTCATCCCGGGTGGCATCCGCGCCGGGTCGAGCGCAGGCAGGATGACCGTCCACGTCGGCACGGGCTCGAGCGAGACGTACCTCATCCCGGGCGGCCTCGAGGTCGTCGACCTGCCGCCGGGCGAGGAAGCGACGGCCGAGTTCCATTTCCGCGAGTCCGTCCGGCTCGGGACGCGCGGGCGGAAGTTCGCTGTCGACGTGTCGGGCGGGCTCGGTGGCCTCCTCGTCGACCTCCGTGACGTTCCGCTCCGGCTCCCCGAGCGGATGGACCGCCGTCGCGAGCTCCTCGAGGCCTGGCAGGAGTCGCTGTGGCTGACGCGCGACCGATGACGACCGCCGTTCGCCGCGCCGGCGCCGCCCCCGCGCCGACCACGATGCTCGAGGCGGACGTGGCCGGTCTCGAGCTCGTCGGCCGGCGGCCCCTCCTCGACGGGCCGATCGAGGTGCTCTTCCCGCTTGCGCCCGGCGACCGATCGCTCGTGGCCGCCGGCGACGTGATCGTGCCGGGAACGACCATTGCCGAGCGGCTCCGGGACGCCCGTCTCGTCGAGCTGGGACCGGCGGCGAGCGGCGACGCGAAGCCGGGCGACCGCTGGACGGCCGCGGGTCCCAGCGGCGGTGGGCGGCTCCGGCGAGGCACCGGGGCGGAATCGGGCGAGCTCCTCTTCGAGCGCGGCGGCCACTGGTCGCTCGCGGCCGGCGAGCACCCGGAGCCGATCGAATGCCCGCTGGCCGGAGTCGTCCGTGACGTCCGACCGGGGCTCGGGATACGCGTCCGAGCCCAGGGCCGGGCGCTTCGTGGCGTGGAGGCACTCGGCGACGCGACCTCTGGCAGGTTGTCACTCGGCAGCGACCGCGGCGACCCGCGCCAGGGCCGGCTGCGCTCGACCGCGCTCGACGTCGGGTCGGCCGGCACGATCCTCGTCATCAGCTCGCGCGTCGATGCCGAGGCCCTCACGAGAGCCCGGGCCATGGGCGTCCGCGGCGTGATCGTCAGCGGCCTCGGCGGGAAGGAACGACGCGACTTCCTCGCGTCGGAGTCGCGCCAGCGCGCGGCGCTCCACCGCCTTCCGCCGTTCGCCGTCCTCGTCCTCGACGGCGCCCTGCGTCGCCCGATTGCCGGCCCGGTCGCCGGCGTCCTCGAGGCCCTCGCCGGGCGGACGGTCGCGATCACGGTCGATCCGCCCGCGCTCGTCTTCGACGAGCCGATGGTCCTGATCGCCCCGCCGCCCGCCGGTCACGTCCGAGTTCGCTCGGGCGAGCACGCGGGAGCCGAGGGCCGCTGGGCGGGCCTCGCCGGAGTCCGCCGCTTCTCCGGTGGGACGTTCCTCGAGGCGGGCTGGGTCGTGCTCGGCGACGATCCGCCGATCGCGGTCCCGATCGCCGACCTCGAGCGGTTCGACTGACGATGGCCATGCCGGCCCACGCCGGCGGGACGGCCGACGCGCCGGCCGCCACGGCGCTTCGCACGCGCCTCCTGTCGCGCTCCGTCGAGGAGACGCGGGCCCTCGGGGAGCGCCTCGGGCGGGTCGCGGCGCCCGGCGACCTCGTCTGCCTGTGGAGCGACCTCGGCGGAGGGAAGACGCAGGTCGCGAAGGGGATCGCGCGTGGGCTCGGAATCGATGCGACCGTGAACTCGCCGACGTTCATCCTCATGAACGAATACGCGGGCCGCCTGCCCCTGTTCCACGTGGACCTGTACCGGCTCGATGACGCGGCCGATGCCCTGGCCGGCGGCGTCGTCGACGATCGTCAGGCGGACGGCGTCACGGCGGTCGAGTGGCCCGAGCGGATGGGCGACGTCCTGCCGGCTGCCCGGGTCGACGTGCGGATCGCCGGTGCGGGCGACGACCCCCGGGTCATCGACGTCGTCGCGGGCGATGCGTCGCTGGCGCGGTATGTCGAGGCAGCCCGATCGGGCACAACATCGGCCGAAGCCACAGCCCCGGCCGAAGCCACAGCCCCGGCCGAGGCCGCCCCATGAGCCCCTCCGAGTCGGACGGCCGCCGCCCATGGCTTCTCGTCATCGACACGGCGACCAGCCGGATCGTCGTCGGCGCGGCCAGCCCGGACGGCGAGCTCCTCGGGCTGACGACCTGGGAGGCCGGCCGGACGCACGGCGCTCAGCTGCTTCCGGCGATCGGCCGGCTCACGGGTGAGGCGAATCTCCGCCGGTCGCGCATCCGCGGCGTGATCGTCGGGACGGGGCCGGGCGCTTTCACCGGCCTCCGGGTCGGGATCGCGACGGCGAAGGCGATCGCCCATGAGCTCGATGTCCCGATCGCGGGCGTCTCGACCGGGGAGGCCCTGCTCGTCGCGAGCGGCTCCGCCGAGTGCGCCGTCCTCCTCCTGCCCGCCGGGCCGAACGACCGCCAGCTCGTCCGCGCCGGGGCCGGAGCGACCCTCCTCCCCGGCGGGACCGAGCCGGAGATCCGGCCCGACGACGTCCTCGTCGCGGTCGATCTCGACGAACGGGCACCCGCCGACGCCGTCGCCCGGGGCGACGCGGCGCGCGCGGGTCTGGGCACCGCGCTGGCACGGATCGGAGCCGCGCGGCTCGCGGCCGGTGATGCCGACGACCTCGCCCGGCTCGTCCCGGACTACGTCACACTGCCGCGCGGCGTCGCACGGGTGATGGGGGAGGTCGCATGGTCGCGCGACCCCCGGTGAGGCTGACGATCGAGCCGATGCGTCTCGAGGACCTCGCCGAGGTCCAGCGGATCGAGCTCGCCAGCTTCTCGACCCCATGGCCGGAGAACGCCTACCGGAGCGAGCTGATGACGAACCGGCTCGCGTCGTATCTCGTCGCCCGCGCCGGCGGCCGGATCGTCGCCTATGGCGGAATGTGGCTGATGGTCGACGAGGCCCACATCACGACATTCGCGGTCCACCCGGCCTGGCGCCGGCAGCGGATCGGCGAGCGGCTGCTCCTCGCCTTCTTCGACCTCGCCCGCGACCGTCATGCCCGCGAGGCGACCCTCGAGGTCCGGCTCTCGAACCTCGCCGCCCGACGTCTGTACGAGAAGTACGGGTTCCGGCCGGTCGGCCTCCGCCCGCGCTACTACAGCGACAACAACGAAGACGCGCTGATCATGACGACCGAGACCTTCGGCGAGCCGGCGTTCGAGGCGCGGATCGCGCGGCTTCGCGCGGCGATCGATGAGGCGCCGGCGCCCGATGGGCCGTTCGAGCGCGACCCGGACCCCGAGCACGACGAGCCGGCGCCCGGCGGGGCCGCGCGGTGAGCACCGCCGCCGTCCGGCCGGGCCCGTTGCTGCTCTCGGTGGAGTCGTCGTGCGATGAGACCGGGATCGCGGTGATCGAGGGTGGCCGACGCATCCTCTCGAACGTCGTCGCGAGCCAGACGGCGCTCCATGCGGGCACCGGCGGGATCGTGCCCGAGGTCGCTGCCCGGGCGCATCTCCGCTGGATCGTGCCGGTCCTCGACCGGGCCCTGGCTGACGCCGCGGTGACGGTGGACGACGTCGACGCCGTCGCTGTGACACGCGGGCCCGGCCTCGCGGGCTCGCTCCTCGTGGGGATCAACTTCGCGAAGACGATCGCCTGGGTCCACGACAAGCCACTCGTCGGCGTCAACCATCTCGAGGGCCACCTCTATGCCGCGTGGCTGACCGACCCCGGTACCGACGACCTCCCGGAGCCCGTGTTCCCGCTCGTCGCCTTGATCGTGTCGGGTGGGCATACGTTCCTCGTCGAGATGCGCGACCACCTGACCTATCGGCTCCTCGGCCAGACCGTGGACGACGCGGCGGGCGAGGCGTTCGACAAGGTCGGGCGGCTCCTCGGCCTGCCGTATCCGGGCGGGCCGGCCGTGTCGCGCGCGGCCGAGGCGGCGCGCCGCCACGACGCGGCGTTCCCGCGCGCGTGGCTCGGCGACACCTACGACTTCAGCTTCAGCGGGCTGAAAACCGCCGCGCGCCGGACGATCGACGTGGTCCGCTCGGACGAAGGGCTGCCGATGGGCGCGGCAGCGGCTGCCGAACCCGATGCCCGCCTCTCCGACGCGGCCATCGCTGAGCTCTCGTGGGGCTTCCAGGACGCGGTGGTCGATGTGCTCGTCACGAAGACGGTCCGGGCGGCCGAGGAGACGGGTGCGCGCTCGATCGTGCTCGGTGGCGGGGTTGCCGCGAACAGCGCGCTCCGGGCGCGGCTGGCGGGCGAGGCCGAGGCGATTGGGCTGCCGTTGATCGTGCCGCGACCCGCGCTCTGCACCGACAACGGGGCGATGATCGGTGCGGCCGGGGCGCGCCGGTTCCTCGCGGGCGAGCGGGCCGACCTCGCCCTCGACGCGAGCCCGTCGCTCCCGCTCGCGCGGCGATGACCGCCCGGATCGATCCCGCGGCGATCCGGCGGACCCTCAAGGACGCCGGTCTCCGGGCGCGCCATGCCCTCAGTCAGAACTTCCTCGCAGATCCCGAGGTGCTCGAGAAGATCCTCGTCGAGGCGTCGCCCGGGCCAGGCTCACGGGTGCTCGAGATCGGCCCGGGCCTCGGGCTGCTCACGGGCGGGCTGCTCGAGGCGGGTGCCGAAGTGACGGCCGTCGAGCTCGACCGAGGGCTGGCGGGCTTCCTCCGCGACCGGTTCGCGGACGAGCTCGACACAGGGCGGCTGCACCTGATCGAGGGTGACGCCCTCGATCAGCACCTGACGCGGATCGTCGCGCCGCCGTACGCGGTTGTCGCCAACCTGCCGTACCACATCACGAGCCCGATCCTCCACCGGCTCCTCGGGGAGACGCCGCGACCCAGGCGGCTCGTTCTCATGGTCCAGCGGGAGGTCGCCGAGCGAATCGTTGCGCCGCCGGGCCGGATGAGCTACCTGTCGGTCTTCGTCCAGTACCACGCCCGCGTCCGGATCGCGTTCAAGGTCCCCGGCAGCGCGTTCGAGCCGGAACCCGCGGTCGAGAGCGCGGTGATCGTGGCCGAGCCGTATCCCGACGAGGATCGGCTCCCGGACGCCGAGGCGGAGGACGCGCTCTGGCGACTGGTCCAGGCCGCGTTTCGCGAGCGCCGCAAGATGATCCACAACGTCCTGTCGCGGCAGCTCCCCGTCGAGCC
>DASXTH010000022.1:0-5353 GCA_036505555.1 Candidatus Limnocylindrales bacterium
GCGGCGGGCCTTGCCGCCAAGCTCCTGGATCCAGATCCGGATCGCGCCGTTGCCGACCGGATCGCCCGACGGGCGCGCGCGGTCTTCGGCCTGCGCCACACGCTCGTCGCGCCGCTGACCGCCGACCACGGGATGATCGGAGCGCTCTTGATCTCGCGGCGGACCGCCGGCAACTGGCCGCCGGCCGCGCAGCGGCTGCTCGTGGGCGCGGCCGTCGAGGC
This sequence comes from Candidatus Limnocylindrales bacterium, assembly GCA_036505555.1. Classification (GTDB taxonomy): domain Bacteria; phylum Chloroflexota; class Limnocylindria; order Limnocylindrales; family CSP1-4; genus CF-46. The sequence goes on from DASXTH010000022.1 coordinate 222, forward strand.
ATCGGCGGCCCTGTCCCGCGTCTACTCCCATCGCCAGGCCGAAGCCCGCGCGTCGACCGATGGGCTGACCGGCCTCCCGAACCGGCGCTATTTCGACGAGTTCTGCGCGCTGCTCTCGCGGCGCCGCCGGGCCGAGGACAGCGTGGGCGTGCTGATGATCGACATCGACCGGTTCAAGGGGCTGAACGACGCCCACGGCCATCAGGTCGGCGACGAGGTCCTGCGGGCGGTCGCCGGCGCGATCGTCGGTGCCGTTCGGGAGGACGATGTGCCCGCCCGGTATGGCGGCGAGGAGTTCGCCGTGCTCCTCCGCAACCCGACGATCGAGATCGCCGTCGAGGTCGGCGAGCGCGTTCGCGAGGCCGTCGGGCGACTTGAGCTGGATCGGTTCGGCGTCGCGTCTGTGAGCGTATCGGTCGGCGCCGCGATCGCCGACGACCCGGACGAACCGATCACGACGACGATCGAGGCGGCCGATCAGGCGCTCTATCGCGCCAAGAAGCGAGGCCGCGACCAGGTGGTTGCTGCCTAGGCTCGAAGGCCGATCGCAGACCCGCGTCGCACGGCGATACCATCGAGCCATGCCCCGTGATCGCCCATCCCGGATCGCTGCGCCGTCCTCCGTTCGTTCCCTGGCCGAGCTCGACCACGACGCCGACGCCGACGAGCCGTCGGCTGACCTCCTCGCCGACGAAGCGCAGGAGCTGACGAACGCTGATCTCGCCCGCGCCTTCCACGAGATCGGCGACATCCTCGAGGTGCAGGGCGAGATCGCGTTCAAGACGATCGCCTACCACCGCGCTGCCGACGCGATCGGCCGCAGCCCGGTCGACCTGGTCGCGGCGTATCGAACCGGCACCGCGCCAAAGATTGCGGGCATCGGCTCGGCGATCGCCGAGAAGGCGGCCGAGTACGTGACGACCGGCCGGATGGCCTACCTCGAACGGCTTCGATCGGAGATCCCGGCGAGCCTCGTCGAGCTGCTGCAGCTGCCGGGGCTCGGGCCGAAGACCGTTCGCCAGCTCCACGTCGAGCTCGGCATCCAGGACATGACCGGCCTGAAGCTGGCGGCGGAGCAGGGCCGCGTCCGGACGGTCCGCGGCCTCTCGCAGCGGACCGAGCAGCTGATCCTCGAGGGGATCGCCCGGCTCGAGAGCGAGCCGCCACGCCGGCTCTACCTCCACCAGGCCGAGGAGCACATCGCCGCGCTCACCACGGTGCTCGAGGCCGTGCCCGGGACGACCTCGATCGAGCCGGCCGGCTCGTACCGCCGGAAGAAAGAAACGATCGGCGACCTCGATCTCCTTGCCGAAACGACCGAACCCGCGGCGTTGATGGCTCGCTTCACCCAGCTCGGCGAGGCGTCCGACGTCGTCGCACGGGGCGGCCACAAGTCCGCGATCCGACTGCATCGCGGGCCGCAGGTCGACCTGATGGTCATGCCGCCGGGTTCCGCCGGCGCGTACCGGCTCCACTTCACGGGATCGAAGGAGCACAACGTCCGGCTGCGCGCCCGCGCCCGGGATCAGGGTTGGAGCCTGAGCGAGTACGGCTTCCAGAAGATCGGCGAGGACGGCGAAGTCCTGACCGGCGTCGACGCGGCGTTGAGGACATTCCCGACGGAGGACGAGGCGTACGCGTTCCTCGGGCTGCCGTTCATCGAGCCGGAGCTGCGCGAGGACGAGGGCGAGATCGAGGCGGCCCTCGCGGGCACGCTCCCGACCCTGATCACGAAGGCCGACCTCCGCGGCGACTGCCACACCCACAGCGGCTGGAGCGACGGCCGCGAGCCGCTCGAGACGATGGTCGAGGCCGCCCGGCGGCGCGGCTACGCCTACCAGGTGATCACCGATCACACCCAGTCGCTGGCGATCGCGAACGGGCTCACGCCCGACCGCGTCGAGGAGGAACGAGCGGTCATTGCCGCGCTCAACGCCCGGTTCGCCGCGGAGGAGGCGGCCGGCACTGCCCCGCCCGAGACGCCACCGGGCGGCTTCCGCCTCCTCCACGGCTGCGAGCTCGAGGTTCGCGCCGACGGCGAGCTCGACTACGAGGACGACCTCCTGGCCCGGTTCGACGTCGTCGTGGCGTCGGTCCACGTCGCGAGGCGCCAGTCCCGGGCCGACCTGACCCGCCGGACCCTCAACGCGATCCGGAGCCCCCACGTCGACATCGTCGCCCACCCCTCGGGCCGGATGATCCAGATCCGTGACGACCTCGATCTGGACTGGGAGGCGGTCTACGCCGCGGCCGCCGGGAACGGGACGGCCCTCGAGGTCAACGGCTCGCCGCACCGGCTCGACCTCTCGGCCGAGCGCGCCCGCCGGGCGGTCGCCGCGGGCTGCATCCTGACGATCGACTCCGACGCTCACCATACGCGCGAGCTCGACGACACGCGCTGGGGCGTCGCTCAGGCCCGGCGCGGCTGGGTGACGGCCGAGGATGTCCTGAACACGCGTTCGCGGGCGGACCTGCTGGCGTGGGTCGCCGGCAAGCCGGAGCGCGTGAGGGGCTGACGGCGCCGCGGCGCCGGACGTCGCGCGGCGGTCGAGCGGTCGCGGGTCACAAAGGATTCGGTCGGTCCGGGCAGCCGCCGAACGCGTACCATCCGGGCCGATGCCGACTCCCGCGGGCCCGTCCGCCACCCCAGCCCTCGCCGTCGACGGACCGCTCGGCGGCCGCACGATGGGGCGCCGCCTCCGGCCGTCGGCCTTCGGCCGGATCGAGAGCGCGGCCTCCGCGGGACGACGCGATCTCGTCGTGGCCGCCGCGACGGTCGTCGGGATGGCCGCGGTCCTGACCGGCCCGCTCGTCTGGGCCGCCGCGGTTCTGCTGCTCGTCGGGACGATCCTGGGCACGCTCCAGGTCCTCGGCAGCGTCGACGGGCCGGGGAGCGAGCGCGGTGTCCCGATCGAGACGCTGTTCCTCCCGGCGGTCGCGGCCATCGGCTGCCTTGGGGCGATCCGCCTCGTTCCGCTCGGGCTGGGGATCGTGCCGGCGCTCCTCCTGACCGCGCTGCTCATCGATCGGACGCTCGTCGTCGAGACGGCGATCGCGGCTGCGGATCAAGGCCCGACCGACGAGGACCGGTCACGGACGCTCATCGCCCTGCTCGTCGTCGCGTTCGTTGCCTTCGTCGGGGTCGCGGCGATCGTGCCCGGCGGGATCGCCGGCCGGGAGCCGGCCGGGACCACGACGCCCGCGTTGCCACTCGGCGACCTGGTCCTCCTCGCTCTCGCCGATGCCGTCGTCGCGGGACTGCTCGGTTACCGCGCGGCCGCGCTTCGCGCCTCGAGCGTGCGCGACGCTCTCTGGGCGGCGCTGACCTACGGCGTCGCGATCGCCGTCGGGGCCGCGGCCCTCCGGGCCATGGGCATCCCGCGGCTGGTCGGGCCGGGGCTCCTCATGCTCCTCCTCTATCTGTGGGACACGCTCCACGCCACGCCGCCGACGCGTCGCCGCGACCCGCGCTGGATCTGGGAGACCATCGCACTGGCCGGACTCGGGGCTGCGGTCGCGTTCTGGAACCTGCGCCTCGTGGGCTGAGGTCTCAGCTGCCGGCCGCCCACTCGAGGATCCGCTCCCGATCGACCGGCCAGCTGCGGCCGTCGGCGATCCGCACGAGTCTCACGCTCTCGACCCGGTCCGTCACGAGCGCCCACGCTCCGTCCGTGGAGACGTCGACCCGGAGATCGCCGCCATCGAGATGGACCAGGCGTTCCACCTCCGGGTCGGCGACCCGGCCCCCGACCGCCCGCCCGATGGGATCGGAGATCCGATCCACATCGGTGCCGTCCGGGCCGGGGACGGCGACGAGGAGCGACCGCCCGTCGCCGGCGAACCCGATCGGCTCGACCGCCTCGATCGGCCCGAAAGCGGCCGGCCAGGCGATCCTGACGTCGTCATCGGTGTCCCCGCTGACCGCGGACAGCAGGATCGACGTCCCGTCGACCGAGAGCTCGTCGATCGGGGCCCGGGCACGATCGGCCGGGGTCATCTCGACCAGCCGGCGATCCTGGATCCGGAGGTGCGCCGACCAGGCGTAGCGGTCTGCGCAGGCGTCAAAGCAGATCCCGTGGCCGACGCGGAGCTCGGATGCGGACCACCAGCCCTCGAGGCGGTCGTACTCGCCGACGACGGGCACGATCGTCGTCCGCCGATCGCCGGAGGCCGCGATGACGAAGACGGCCTCGAATGCGCCATCGCCCGTCGACCGGGCCGCGCTCGCGGCGATCGCCTCGCCGTCGGGGCGCCACGCCACGTCGAATGCGATGTCCGGCCAGTCCGCGGGCAGCTCGAGCGGTCGGAGGCTCGTGGCGCCATCCCACACGTGGCCGGTCGCGCGCTCCGATGTCGCGACCCAGACCAGGATGTCGCTCGATCCGGGTCGCGGCAGGAGCCGGACCTCGGGGCCGTCCTCGTCGGTCACGGCCGCAGGGCCGAGGTCGATGGGCGGCATCACCGCTGCGACCCGCAGCCCGCCGCTCTCGGTCGGGATGAGCCGCTCGAGACGAACGACGCGCGAAGACCCGGCGGCATCGATCCATGCCGAGAGCACGCCGGCGAACCCTTCGACGTCAGGTCCATCGGGACCGGCGGTCGGCGACGCCGTGGGCTCGACCGCGGGCAGGGGCGACGCTGGAAGTGGCACCCCGCCGACCACCCGAACGACGAGGATCTGGGCGACGACGTCCGGATGCGGCAGGGCCACGGAACGCCCCGTCGCCCGCTCCACGATCGTGACGTTCGGCCCGTGGCGGTCGGTCGCGACAGCCAGGTAGTCCCCGCCGACGGACCAGGTGAAGTCCGCGATCGGGTCGTCGCCACGGAACACCTCCGACGAGCGACCCTCGAAGGTCACGAACCGGATCGACCCATCCGCGCTGATCGCCACGCCGGTTCCGGCGGGATCGATGGCGATCCGATCGACGGACGGCATCGTCACGAGATCCGTCGGGGCGCCTCCGCCGCGCAGCCGCCAGATCCGGACCGTCCGCGCCTCCCGGTCCGCGCTGAGGACCACATCCATGCCAACACCGCTGGCCGGATCGAGGTCCTCCGACGAGTCGCTGGCCGGCCCCACGTCCGGAAGGATCGTCAGCGGCTGGATCACGCGGGTCATCGGGTCCACG
>DASXTH010000023.1:0-4385 GCA_036505555.1 Candidatus Limnocylindrales bacterium
GAAGTCGAGGACCTCGGGGCTGTCGGGCGGGAGGCGGAAGCCGTGATCCTTCGCCCACGCGCCGATGCTCGCGGCGCCGCCCTTGAGGACGGTGATGTCGAGGGCGTCGATCTTCACCTTCAACAGCTCGACGGCGGAGCCTTCCGCGGCGTCGAGCGAGGCTGCTCGGGCGAACAGCTGCGGCGGGTTCGTCTCGCGGATGAGCCGCTGGAGCGTCCAGTCGCCGCCCTTGACGACGCTGCTCGGCACGCCCGGCAAAGGTGTGATCGAGCCGAACGCGCCGCCGCCACCCGCGAACTGGAAGGCGGTGACGTAGTGCTCGACACCGTTGTGGTAGCCGGCGAGAGTGGTCGTTCGAAGGAGGTTCACGGCCCCGTTCGGGCCGATCAACCCGCCACAGGCGAGGGTCGGGGTGACCGCCAGGAAAAGGCCGAGAACCGCTGTCGAAAGGCCGATCCCGAACCGGCCGAGTCGTCGTCGTTGCCGCATCGCTGCGCCCTCCGGGGCTGGCCAGCCACGGATGGGCCGGCGGATGCCGCCCTTGACGCCGACCCGGCGACCCTGGTTCCCGGTGCCGCGCGGGGAGGTGCGATCAGCAGGAAGGGCACTCCCGGGTGATGAGCACGTCGTCGATGGCCGCCTCAACGAGCGTGTTCGCTCCGCCGTCGACCGCCTGGAAGACGATCCGGATCGTGCGCTCCGGGGCGGTCGGAAGCTGGATCGAGCCCCACTTCCACTTCGCCCCGATCGTCGAGGTCGAGCCATACGTCGTCCAGACCTGCGTCCGGACGCCCTGATCGTCCTCGAGGAAGACCCGAAGGTAGTCCTCCGGGCTGCCCGGTCCATGGGCGAACGCGTAGTGGAACCGAAGATACCGGCTGTCGGTATTGGCCGGGATCGTGATCGCCGGACTCCGGATCGTCGACGTGCCGTCGAGGTCGTAGCTGTTCGCGGAGGTCCCGGCCGCAAGTCCGGTCACGAACGCGTTCCGCCCGGACCCCGCGGTCGTGGACTGCATGACGATCCCACCGGACGCCGTCTGCGATGGGTCGCCGCGGCGGAACGCCCCCGCGGATGGGGTATCCGTCCCGTCGGGGTCGATGCCCCAGCCACGCGCGACTTCCATGTCGTCGTAAAGCGGCCCGCAGTAGGTCCCCGCCTCGTCGATCGCGCCGTACGGACAGCTCGCGGCGCCGATGATGTAGAGCAGCGCGTCCCGGTTCCGGGCGGTCTGGGTGGCGATCGCCTCGTCCGGCGGGTAGTGGTCGCCCCAGACGGTCGCCGTCTCCGGCGGGTAGAGCTCCCAGGTGAACGAGAAGATCCGCTGGCTGCCGTAGAGCCAGTCGATCTGATCGCCGTCGGTGATGTACAGATCGCTGGACTGCTCCGCGGTGTAGCCATTGCGCGAAGCCATCGCGCGGCCCAGGGCCACGAACGTCAGGTGATCGACCGCCGTCATGTCGTACGGCACGTCTGTCCTGGTGTACCCGAACGGCCAGAGCACGAGCTCGCCATTCGTATGGAGCGTGATGTGCGTCTTGATCTGCTGGACCCCGCCGACGACCCGGCTCAGGACGAAGTCGCGGACGACCCGGACCTCCGGCGCCGACCACGCCGCGGGCCCACGGTAGGTGATCGACGATGGATTACCCGACGAGCCGCCACAGCAGCCCCAGTGGTAGTTGTAGTTCCGGTTGGGGTCGGTGCCGATCGCGCTCGTCCCGGAGTTCGGCTGGCGATTCTTGCGCCAGGCGCAGTACGGCGGGTGGCTGCTTCCCGTGCAGGTCAGGTCGTAGACGAAGCCGTCGGGGTTGACCGCGAAGATGATCCAGATCTCGCGGCTGTCCACCAGGCTCGTGATCCGCGTGTCCGTCCCGTAGTTGTCAGCGAGCAGGTGCAGGAGATACAGCGCCTGCTCGACGGTCATGTGCTCGCGAGCGTGGTGGAGCGCATCGAAGAGGACCTCGGGCTCTGCCTCGTCCGTCGCGACGTTGTCGCTGATCTTGGCGGCCCAGATGTCGCGGTTCTGGTAACTCTTGCCGATGCTCATGACCTGGACGATGTCCGGGTGGGCAGCCTCGACGTCGTGGATCTCGGTCGTCATCTCGGTGAAGTTGTGGTACTTCGCGTCCTTCGCCGGGAAGTCGCCGGCTGCCGCGGGGACGGCCGATAGGATGACGAACCCCGCGGTCGTCAGGGCGGCAAGGATCATCGATCGACGGGAGGCGCGCGGTCGTCCGATCATGACGTCAGGGTGCCTGTCCGTGGTGCCTGCGCGCAACCCGACATCCGGGTCGCAGCGGAACAGGACCTACGGGCCAGACCGGAGCTGCGAGACGCTTCAGGCGCGCAATGCCGTCACGGGCAGGCGCACCCGGATCTCTGTCCCGCCGGCCGGTGGCAGAACGGCCTCGATGGCGCCGCCGTGGAGCTCGACCAGGCCCCGCGCAATCGACAGCCCGAGACCGCTCCCCGTCGAGCCGGCACCGCGCGCGAATCGCTCGAAGACGTGGGGGAGCAGGTCCGGATCGATCCCGGGCCCGGTATCGGCAACGACGATCTCGACCAGGTCGCCGGCATCGCCCTGCGCGGCGCGCGCGCGGATCGTCACTCGCCCGCCGTCGGGCGTGTGCCGGACCGCGTTCGCGACGAGGTTGCCGATCACCTCGCGGATGCGCACCGGGTCGAGATCGAGAAGGGGCAGGTCGTCGGCGATGTCCGTCTCGATCGTGACGCCGGCGCTCGTCGCGGTCGCCGTGAACGACGTGGCGACCTCCGTCGCGAGGATTCCGAGGTCGGTCGGTTCGCGGTGGAGCGACAGCCCGCCCGACTCCGAGAGGGCGAGCGTCCGGAGGTCCTCGATCAGCCGATCGAGGACGCGCGTCACGTCGAGGATCGCCGAGAGGTGGGCCTCGTCCGCCGGGTGGATCCCGTCGAGGATCGCCTCGACGCTCCCCTGGACGACCGCCAACGGCGTCCGCAGCTCATGGGTGACATCGGCGAGGAGGGAGCGCCGCTGCGCCTCGTCGGCCTCGAGCCGGGCCGCCATCGTGTTGAAGCCGCGGGCCAGCGCGCGGACCGGCGGCGGGACGGGGCCGGCTGTATCGACGCGGGCCGAGTAGTCGCCCGCCTCGACCCGGCCGGCCTGGTCGACGAGCGCGTCGAGGATCGTGCCGGAGCCACGGATGGCGCGGGCGAGGCGGGCGAGGGCGATGAGGATCGCGACGACGACCGCGATGGACGCGACACGGACGATGACGCCGATCGGGCCCGGGGTCCCCAGGACATGGCCGATGACCGTCGTCCCGATCGACAGGAGACCGAGGACGCCCGCGAGGAACAGCACCCCGAACAGGCAGCCAAACCCACGCCAGGGCCGACGACGGCCCGGTGGCCAGGCCTCCTGATCCGGCCACCACGGCGGGCGTTCCGACGAATCCCAGCCACGACCCGGGTCGGGCGGGCCCCAACGCATTCGGCCGCGCGATCGGCCGCCGCGGTCCGTCTGGCTCCAGGCACCCGAGTGTCCGGCCTGACGGATCATCCGGTCGCGCATCTCCTCGCGGATCCGCGCTTCGGTCTGTCGCCGGTTCGTCCGCGAGCCGCCGTCGGCGGCGCGTGGCTCGGCGGGATCCGGGCCGTCGTGATCCTCGCCCGGTCGTCCGGTCGACTCGTCCGTCACGCGCGCTCGTCCGCGAAGCGATAGCCGACCCCGTAGACGGTCAGGATGTGGGTCGGCTGCCGCGGATCCGGCTCGAGCTTCCGTCGGAGGTTCTTGATGTGGGTATCGATCGCCCGCTCGTACGACTCGAACGCGACGCCGTGGACGGCGTCGAGGAGCTGCGATCGAGTGAAGATCCGGCCCGGCTGGCGGGCGAGCGCAGCGAGAAGCGCGAACTCCGTCGGTGTCAGGTCGATCGAGCGGCCGCCGAGGTCGGCCCGCATCCGCGGCAGGTCGAGGGTCAGATCGCCCGCCCGGACGATCTCGATCGCGCCGGGCTCGCCGGCGGCATCGACACGGCGGAGCACCGCCCGAACGCGCGCGACGAGCTCCCGCGGACTGAACGGCTTGGTCAGGTAGTCGTCGGCGCCGAGCTCGAGGCCGAGGAGCTTGTCGATCTCGTCGTCGCGGGCGGTCAGCATGATGACGGGCAGGTTCGAGTCGCGTCGGATCGCCCTGGTGACGTCCAGGCCGTCGAGCCGGGGCAGCCCGAGGTCGAGAACGACGAGATCCGGTCGGTCCCGCCGGATCGCCGCGAGCGCGGATTCACCATCGCCGGCCGTTCGGACGGTGAACCCGGCGTGCTCGAGGTAGTCGCGCGCCAGCTCAGCGATCTTCGGTTCGTCGTCGACGACGAGGATCGTCTTCATCGAGGGTCATCCTA
>DASXTH010000024.1:0-2037 GCA_036505555.1 Candidatus Limnocylindrales bacterium
AGCTCGGGCTCCTCGTACAGGACGGCCGGCGCCTTGGCCTTCTTCGAGCGCTTCTCGATCTGCACCCACTCGTCCAGCAGACGAGCCAGATCCCGGGCGAGCGCCTCCTCGGAGGCGCCCTCCGCGGCGGTGCGCACGATCAGCCCGTGCTCCTTGGGCTTGAGGTTCTTGACGAACGTCTTCAGGCGCCGGCGCTCTGCGTCGGGGAGCCGTCGGCTGATGCCGGACACCTCCGAGTTCGGCGCGAGGACCAGGAAGCGGCCGGGCAGCGAGATCTGCGCGGTCAGCCGGGCGCCCTTGCCGCCGATCGGGTCCTTCGTCACCTGGACGAGGACCGACTGCCCGTTCTTCAGCACGTGCTCGATCCGGGGCGGCGCGCCCTCGAGATCCTCGGGCGACCAGTTCACCTCACCGGCGTACAGGACGGCATTGCGTCCGCGTCCGATATCGACGAACGCCGCCTCCATCCCGGGGAGGACGTTCTGGACGCGGCCGAGGTGCACGTTGCCGACCATCGACCTGGCCCCGGCACGGGTGACGTAGTGCTGCACGAGCTCGCGCTCCTCGAGCACGGCGATCTGATCGCGCTCCCCATGCTGCGTGATCACCATCACCTTGTCGGTGACCCGAGGGACGACCGGCATCGACTCGCGCCGGCGACGCACCGTCGTCCGTCCCTGGCGCTGTCGCCGGAGGCGGGTCGGCGCCGAACGCTCGCTCTCCTTCTCCGTCGTCTTCGGTTCGGCCTTGGCCTTCTTCGGCTGGTCGGACTTCCTGCGCGTCGTCGTCTTCGCGGCCGAGCCCCTCGTCGAGGGCTTGGGAGGCCGCTCGTCCCCGTCCGCGTCCGCGGCCGCGGCGATCTCACCCGCAGGCTTGGCCTTGCTCCGACCTCGTCCGCCGCGCGAGCGGCGTCGGCGCGTGCCGGTCGTCGTTGCCGTCGATCCCTCGGCCCGACCGTCGATCGGTTCGGTCTCGGGCTCGGTCTCGGTCTCGTTCGCGGAGGGTGCCTCCGCGGTCGTCGTGCCGCTCGCCGCGCCTCCTGAACTGCCGCTGCGTCCGCGTCCACGGCCGCGGCCGCCGCGCGACCGGCGGCGGGTGCCGGCCGGCCGCTCACCCGTCGATGCACGCTCGACCTCGCCGGGTTGGGCATCGAGGTCGACCTCCGGCTGCTCGTCCGTCGTCGGGCGCTCGGCCCGGCGGGAACCGCTTCGGCCTCGCGCCGGGGCGACCTCGCCGTCGGACGAGGAAGGGGCCGACGTCGTCACGGCGCCATCCCCTGCCGTCGCGCCGGTGCCGGCGCTGGATCCCGAGCGCCCGCGTCCGCCGCGACCCCGGCCGCCGCGCCGCCGCCTGCGGGCACCCGAACCCGGCGCGGGTGAACCTCCATCGCCGGTGCCGGTCGCCGTCGAGCCACCGTCGGTGGAACCCGGCGCCTCGCTCGGCTCGGCGATCTCCGACCTGGAGACCGCCGAACCACGATCGTCATTCATCGTCGCTCCCTTCGTTTGGGAAGGGGCGAGGGCGGTGCTCGCCGAGCGGACGGGATCGGTCGCGCCGGAACGCCCGTTGGGGCGTCGGGTCGAGACAGGCGGGCCGGGCGGCCTCGGCTCGTCGGTTGGACGCACAGCCGTGGGGACGTCGTCCCCCTGACCTTGCGGCGCTTCGTTGCTCACGCGGAAAGCCCCGTTCTCGGCGGGCTCTTCCGGCCGCGGCCCTCCGGGTTCGGTCCCGGGGCCGGCGTGGCCGGCGCCTCGCCTCTCCTTACCTCGCCGGTTCCTCGCGGCCCCATGGCCGCGACCCGGCGGGCAAACCTGCTACCAAGGATACCGGACGCCGAGGCTGCCGGACGACATCCGAAGCGCGAAGCCTCGGGCGTATCCAGACCGCCATGCACCCCGGACTAGGTAGTTCAACCTACCCATGGTGTCGGTTCCTGCGCCCTGCGAAACCCACGCTCGTCGGATGGCGCCGGACCGAACCCCGCCCGAGACTTGCGGCACATGGAACCGGCGGTCCTTCCCCGCCCGGTCGGGCACA
>DASXTH010000025.1:0-37528 GCA_036505555.1 Candidatus Limnocylindrales bacterium
GAGCGGCGCTCAGCACCCTGTTGGCATAGCGGCAAGGCGCGCGAGCCGATCTCCGGCCGCCCGGAGCGTCTCGAGCCGCTTCGGAAACGCGAACCGGAGCTTCGTCCGGCCGAGCTCCGGTCGCGAGAAGAACGACGACCCCGGCACCGCGGCGACGCCCGGGTCGGCGATCAGCCGGCGGGCGAAGGCGACGTCGTCATCCTCGGTCAGGCCGCGAATGTCGGTCATCACGTAATAGGCGCCGGCGGGAGGGTGGATCCGAAAGCCGGCCGCCGCGAGGGCCGGGACGAGCAGGTCGCGTCGCTCGCGGTAGTCGGCGAGGAGCCGCTTGTAGTACGCATCGGCCATCGTGAGCCCGACGACCGCCGCGTGCTGGAGCGGCGCCGCCGCCCCGACGGTCAGGAAGTCGTGGACGCGCCGGATGCCGATCGTGAGCTCGGGTGACGCGATGACCCAGCCGACCCGCCAGCCGGTGACCGAATACGACTTCGACATCGAGTCGATCGAGACGGTCCGCTCGGCCATCCCGGGCAGCATCGCGAGCGGGATGTGCTCGCCCTCGTACACGAGATGCTGGTAGATGTCGTCGGTCAGCGCGATCAGGTCATGCTCGCGACAGAGGTCGGCGATCAGATCGAGCTCGGCCCGCGAGAAGACCTTGCCCGTGGGGTTGTGCGGCGAATTCACGACGATCGCCCGGGTCCGCGGCGTGATCGCGGCGCGGAGCTCGTCCGGGTCGATCCGCCAATCGGGCTCGTGGAGGGCCACGTACCGCGGCGTCGCGCCGGTCAGGATCGCGTCGGGGCCATAGTTCTCGTAGAACGGCTCGAAGATCACCAGCTCGTCGCCGGGGTCGAGCAGCCCGAGCATGGCCGCGATCATCCCCTCGGTCGCCCCGTTGACGACGGTGATCTGGGTGTCGGGGTCGACCACCCAGTCGTGATGGAACCGGGCCGTCTTGGCGGCGATCGCGTCCCGCAACAGCTTCGCGCCGAAGGTGATCGCGTACTGGTTGTGGTCGGCCGCGACGGCCTCGGCGACGGCGGCCTTGAGCTCCGGCGGGGCGGCGAAGTCGGGGAACCCCTGGGCGAGGCTCACCGCACCCGCGTTGACCGCCAAGCGGTTCATCTCGCGGATGACGGACTCGGTGAAGGACTCGGCCTTGCGACTGATCCGGAGCACGGGCCGAAGTGTAGGCGGAGTGGCGCGTCTGGGGGCCCTTGCTCGCCGCGCCTGGCTGCCCCAGCATTCGCGGCCATGCACCTCGACCTGCGGCTCATCGTCCCGGGGCCGGACGAGAGAACGACCCTCCTGACTCCGGCCGGCGGTTTGCCCGACGCGATGGTCGAGGGTGACGAGGACGATGCCGCGATCGTCGCCGTCGACCGGTTCGTCCGCGATCTGTGGGATCTCCGGGCTCCGGTGCTCGAAACCCACCCGCGCTGGAAGGATGTCCCGGCAGGAGAGGCCGTGCCGACCCTTGTCACCACCGAGCGGGCGCCCAGGGGTTGGACGCCGCCGATCGGCCTGACCTTCGGGCCGATCCCGGACGCCGCCGACGGCCTTCCTCCATCGTTGGTGGCGCGCGCCGCGGAGCTCCTCGACGAGCTCCGGACCGGCGCCTCGCCACCCGCGCTTCGCCCACGCTGGGCGCGGCCCGGTTGGCACGCTCGTGCGGAGACGTGGATGCAAACAGCCGCCGCCGGCGCCGGTCGTCCGCTGACCGCTGAGCCGCGGCCGTTCTACCTTCGCGGGATCTCGGCCCTCCTCCGCGCCCCGACCGCCGGTCCGGACCTGTTCCTCAAGGCCGTCTTCCCGCCCTTCCACGCCGAGCCGGTCCTGACGGAGCTCCTCGCGCGACGGTACCCGGACGCGGTTCCCACGGTGGTCGCGATCGAACCCGACGAGGGCTGGCTCCTGATGGAGGACCTCGCCGCGCCGTCGGTCGAGGACGTTCCGGACGCGGATCGGCCTGCGGCGCTCGCTCGCGGGGCCGCGACGATCATCGAGATCCAGCGGACGTTCGCCTCAGACCCTGAGGCGCATCGCGAGCTCCTCGCTGCTGGTGCTCCGCATCGCCCGCTCTCGGGGATGACGAACGGGCTGATCGCTGCACTTGGCCCCGACGGGCTGGCGCTCGTCGAAGGCTCGGTCGATCCGACCCGGGCCCGTCGGGCGATCGAGGCAACGGCCCGTTCGATCGGGCGCGTTGCCGGCCTCGGGTTCCCCGAGACGCTGATCCACGGCGACTTCCACGCCGCCAACGCCGCGCTCGTCGGCGACCGCGTCGTGATCATCGACTGGTCCGATGCCGCGATCGGCAGCCCGCTCGTCGATCTCGTCACCTGGATCGCGTTCGCGGGCGATCTGCCGGCCGATGGCCTCGCCGCGACCGACGGCTGGATCGACGCCTGGGCCGGGGTGGTCGACACCGCCGCGATCCGCGACCGGCTCGACGACATCCTGATCATCGGCTCGGCGTATCAGCTGATCAGCTACGACGGGATCGGCCGGGGCCTCGAGCCGGCGACCCGCTACACGATGGCAGGTGGCGGTGCCCACTTCCTCGGTCGCCTCGAGGGCGTCCTCGACCGTCGCGAGGCGACGATCTAGACGAGCCGGCGGGGGATCGTCTCGAGCCAGGCCCGCTCGAAGAACGGGGCGCCGTCGAGCGTCACCCGGACGCCGACGTTCATGTGGAAGTCAGTCGCCGTCGTCCGGATCGTGCCGTTTGCTTCGATGAGGATCTCCGAGCCGTCCTCGCGCAGCCGGTAGACGACCTCGTTGTGCATCCGGGCGTGGGCCGGGTCGGCGTCGCGGGCGGTCATCTCGAGGCGCTCGCCGGTGTAGAGCGTCGTCCGGCCGTCGGGCAGGGTCGCCTCGCCGAACTCGCTGGTCTCGACCGTTACCGAGCCATCGATCACGTCCTCGATCACGCGCCAGGCCGGGGGGTCGCCGCGGTACGAGCCGACCTCACGAAGGCCGGGCGGGGTCGTCTTGAACGGTGGCACGACCGCGCCCGTGTGGCCGGCGGGCACGACCGGGAGTTCGACACGCGAACCGCCGACACCACCGAGATGGAGCACGAACACCGCGGGAACGGGCGACGGCCAGACGACTGGCCAGGCCGACGACGCGACCGAGACTCGGATCCGATGCCCCGCCCGGAACCGATGGGCGGTCGAGCGCAGCGGGACCCGGACCTCGACGGGCTCTCCGGCGGGCAACGGCTCGGGGTGCTCGTGCGAGTCGCGGTGGGTCAGGTTGAGCAGCCCGGCCGTGACCTGGAATGGGGTCCCGTCCGGGGCGACGTCCTCGAGCCGGACGACGGCGGTCGCGACTGGAACGGGCGACTCCCACTGGAGGATCGCGGCCGGAAAGCCGACGACGTCGACGTCCGCGTCGAGTGGCTCCGAGGTGAAGGTCGGGACAAGGGCGTCGTCCGGGCGCAGGTCGCGCGCGACGCCGTTCGGCTGGCCACCCGCGCCCCACGAGAGCCCGGCCCGGGTCCCGATCGTCGCTCGGTGGCGGAACCGCACGCTCGCGGCTGCACTCGGTGCGTCCGCGGTCAGACGCCCCACGAGCGGCAGGTCGCCCTCCGCGAAATGGAAGACCCGTTCCTGGAGGTCGGAGGGCGGCCAACTCGGCTCCGCCAGCCAGTCTCCTGGCCACGCGGCCGGGAACGGCTCCGGCTCGGCCCAGTCGTGGCGGAAGAGGACCAGCGCAGGCTCGTCCATCGCTCCGTTGTCGCGGCCCTTCAGCCAGTGATCGAAGAACCGGATCATCTCGTGGTACCAGTCGACGTTCGGTCCCGGGTACGCCTCGTCCGGCGTGTCGTGGACCCAGTTCCCGATCAGCGCCTTGCGCGGCGCGTTCACGCAGCGCTCGAGCATCCGGAGCGCCGGGTCGACGTACTCGTCCATCCAGCCGCCGATCACGAACGTCGGGGTCGTGAGACGGCCGTAGTCCGGCGCGAGCGAGCCCTGTCGCCAGTACGGTCCGTCGTGTTGCTGGCGGAGCCATTCGAAGAGCCAGATCGGCGTCTCGGCCAGGCGGGCGCGCCACTCGTCGCCCCACGCGGCGCCGCGGGACTCCGGCCGTGGCGGCATCGCGTTCATGCCGACCATCGAGACCGCGTACTGGGACAGCTCCGAGACCGTCGCGCAGCCGCCGATGTAGTGGACATCGTCGGAGTAGCGATCGTCGGTCGCCATCATCGGGACGATCGCCGCGAGGTGGGGCGGGTGGAGGAGTGCCACCTGGATCGAGGTGAACCCGCCGTACGAGATCCCCCACATCCCGACCTTGCCATTGCACCAGGGCTGGCCGGCCAGCCATTCCACCACGTCGTAGCCGTCCTGGGTCTCGCGCGCTGTGTACTCGTCGAGCGCGATGCCGGGCGACGAGCCCGTCCCGCGGATGTCGAGCCGGCACAGGGCGAACCCGCGCGCCGCCAGCCACTCGCCGCGGCTCTCGTCGCTCGCCGCGCGCCAGTCGTCCTTGCGGTACGGGATCATCTCGAGGATCACCGGAAACACCTGCGGCTCATCGCCACCGGACAGCGGCTCCGGCAGCCAGAGATTCGCTGAGAGCTCCAGCCCGTCCGAGACCGGGATCCGGACGTCGCGCAGGGCCGCGACGCGATGGACCGGCTGGCTGGCCGGTCGAAGGCGCTCGGCGTCGGTGGGCACGGTCACGCTCGGAGGATAGGCCGCGGGTCACGCAGCGCCACGATCCGCTCCGGGCCGTGCGACGATGCGGCGATGAGCGATGCCGCCGACGTCGATCCCACCGCCTCATCCGATTCCGAGATCGCGAACCGCATCGGGCCGTGGACGCGGCGCTCCCGGAGCATCGCGTACGACAACCCGTGGATCACCGTCTGGCACGACGACGTCGCCCGGCCCGACGGCAGCCCCGGCATCTACGGGGTCGTCCATTTCGCGAACGAGGCCGTCGGGGTCGTCGTCCTCGACGAGGACGATCGGGTCCTCCTGGTCGGCCAGCACCGGTACACCCTCGACGCGTACTCATGGGAGCTTCCCGAGGGCGGCGTTCCGGCTGGAGAGTCCCGGCTGGACGGGGCGCGCCGCGAGCTCCTCGAGGAGACCGGCGTGGAGGCCGACGGCTGGCGCGAGATCGTCCGGTTCCATCTCTCGAATTCGATCAGCGACGAGGCGGGCACGATCTTCGCTGCCCGCGCGATCGCTCACGGCGTCGCGTCGCCCGAGCCGACCGAGGATCTCGCGATCCGCTGGCTGCCATTCGACGAAGCGTTGGCGATGGCCGGCGACGGCCGGATCACCGACGCGATGACGATCATGGGCCTCCAGCGGGTCGCGCTCGAGCGCGCTGCCGCGGGGCGGCCAGACGGAAGGGACGCTTCGTGACGCAGCTCCACGTGCTCCGCGTGTTCATCGGCCCGGACGGCCGCGGCGGCAACCCGCTCGGCGTCTTCCTCGATGGCGCGGCGATCCCTCCCGATCGGCGGCAGGTTGTCGCGCGGGACTTGAACTTCTCGGAGACGGTCTTCGTCGACGATGCGGCGGAAGGCGCGATCCGGATCTTCACGCCGGCCGTCGAGCTGCCATTCGCGGGTCATCCTTCGGTCGGCACGGCCTGGTTGTTCCGCGAGACCGGTGCGCCCGCGATGACGCTCCGGTTGCCCGCCGGCGAGGTCCCGATCCGCCACGATGCCGAGCGGACCTGGATCCGAGCCCGTCCCGACTGGGTCCACCAGTTCGAGCGCCGCCGGCTCGACGCCCCGGCGGCGGTGGACGCCTTCGCGGGTCCCGCCCTCGGCGACCCGGGAATCTACGTGTGGGCCTGGATCGACGAGGCCGCTGGCATGATCCGCGCGCGGTACTTCGCGACCGACTACGGGATCGTCGAGGACGAGGCGACCGGCGCGGCGGCGGTGAAGATGGGCGCTGTGCTGGGCCGGCCGCTCACGATCCGGCAGGGCGTCGGGTCGGAGATCGTCGTCAGCCCGCTTGCGGACGGTTCGGTCGAGATCGGCGGCCGGGTTGCCCTCGTCGAGATCCGCGAGTGCGACGCCGGTCAGTAGGTTGCGACGCGGATCGGCGTACGGGCGAAATCGCGCTGATTCCGGGTCAGGAGACTTGCATCGAGCGAGTCGGCGGCAGACGCGATGAGCGCGTCGGTCATGCTGAGCGTCCAGCCGCGGGATCGGGCGTTTGCTCGCCACCGACCGGCCCGTCGTGCGTGGACAGGGGCCGGCTGCACGAATTCGACAAGATCGAGCAGCGCCTGGAGGTCAGCGTCGTCGTCCGAATGGGCACCAGCCCATGCCTCGGCCACGACGACCTCGTTGACGTACAGCTGATCGCCGCTCTCAGCGAGCCGCGCCATCAACTCACGCGCGGCGGGGTCGCCACGAAGATGGTCGATGACAAAGGTCGTGTCGATGAGGTAGCGCATCGACTCAGACGTCTGGTCCGGGATCGGTGACCTCGGCGCGGCGCGCGCGCACCCACTCGACGACCTGTTCGGCGGTCGCGAATTCCGGGTAGTTCTCCGCCGACCAGGCGCCCGCGGTTCGATTGATCGCCTCCTTCAGTCGGTCGCGCTTGAGTCTGGCGCGGAGGGCCTCCGCGACATAACGGCTCCGCCCGCGTTCGCCGGCAAAGTGGTCGACCTCGTCGACGAGGTCCTTAGGGAGGAGCAGGTTCGTGCGCACGTTCATGCGCACATCATGGCGCACAACCGTGCGCACGTCAAGATCGGCCGGTCAGGAACCTGGCCGCGGGCGCGTGTCGATGACGCAGAACCGGTTGCCCTCGGGGTCGGCCATGATGATGTAGTCCGCGTCGGCCGGCCGCTTGCCCCAGTGGATCTCGGTCGCGCCCAGTCCCTTCAAGCGCTCGACCTCGGCGGTCTGGTCGTCCGCGTATAGGTCGAGATGGATCTTCGGCGGGATGCTGAGCGCCGCCCGGACGCGGTCGAGCGAGACATTCGGCCCACCACCGTCAGGTGAATGCAGGAGCGCGAAGTCGGCGCCCGGCGCGTCCGGGTCCTCGCGGGAGAGGTACCCCAGCGCCGCCGTCCAGAAGGCGACCTCGCGCGGGAGATCGTCCACGCGGATGACGATCGAGCCGACCTTGAGCATCCCCAGACCATAACGCAGGCTGCGCGACGACCGGACGACGACGAGGGGCACGCGGCTACGATCCGCCGGTGCGAAACGAGTGGGACGCGATCGTCGTCGGCCTCGGCGCGATCGGCTCGGGTGCGGCGTACTGGCTGAGCCGGCGACTCGGTGACCGGGTGCTCGGCCTGGAGCAGTTCGAGCTCGGGCATCCGAACGGGGCCGGCCAGGACCACAGCCGGATCATCCGGCGCTCCTACCACCGCCGCGACTACGTCCGGCTCACGGACCGCGCGTACGAGGCCTGGGCGGAGGTCGAGGCCGAGAGCGCCACGCAGATCATCACGGTCACGGGTGGGCTCGACGTCGGCCCGCGTGAGGCCGCGATCCCGCTCCACGACTACATGCACGCGATGGCCGAGGAGAGCGTCCCGTTCGAGCATCTCGCCGGACCCGAGATCAGCCGGCGCTGGCCGCAGTGGCGCCTCGGCGACGAGCACCACGGGCTCTACCAGGCGGACGCCGGGATCGCCGACCCGAACAAGGGCAACGCCGCCCATCAGCGGCTCGCTCGCGCCCACGGCGCGACGCTCCTCGAGCACGCGCCGGTCGCGCGCCTGCGCGAGCTTCCCGGCGGCGGGATCGAAGTCGAGCTCGCCGACGGCGCGACCCACCGCGCGCCGCAGGTCGTCCTTGCCGCCGACGCCTGGACGAACGACCTGCTCGCATCGTTCGACCGGCGCCTGCCGCTGACCATCATTCAGGCTCAGGTCACCTACTTCGCCCCGCCTGACCCCGCCCGCTTCGCCCCGGACCGCTTCCCGATCTGGATCTGGATGGACGATCCATCGTTCTATGGCTTCCCGACCTACGGCGAGGCCGGCCCGAAGGCCGCCGAGGATGTCGGCGGCGACGAGGTCACGCCGGCGACCCGGACGTTCGAACGGAATGAGATCGGCTTCCGCCGGCTGACCGACTTCCTCGAGCGCCACCTGCCCGAGCACCTCGGCCCGGAGATCTCCACGAAGACCTGCCTCTACACGCTGACCCCGGATCGCGACTTCGTCGTCGACCGCCTGCCGGACGTCCCGGGCGTCGTCGTCCTGCTCGGCGCGGCGCACGCGTTCAAGTTCGCCTCGGTCCTCGGCCGGATCGCGGCAGAGCTCGTCGTCGACGGGGCGACACCGTCGGCCGCCGAGATCGCGGCGTTCAGCGTCGACCGCCCGATCCTCCTCGAGGCGAACCCCGTGACGAGCTTCCTCGTATGAGCCATCGGATGGGCCGCCCATGACGATCGACGACGCCCCGCGCAAGCCGCCGCGCCTCCACGAGGGCGACGCGGTCGGCGTCGTCGCGCCCGCCAGCAGCTGGGAGAACCGGAGCGAGATCCTGCGTGGGATCGCCGGGCTCGAGGCGTGGGGCCTGAAGGTCAAGCTCGGCGCCCACGTCGACGACCGCCACGGCTACATGGCGGGGACGGACGTTGACCGCGCGGCCGACCTCCACACCGCCCTCGCAGACCCCGAGGTCCGGGCCGTCGTCTGCCTCCAGGGCGGGTACGGGACGCCGCGCCTGATCCCGCTCCTCGACGAGGCCGCGTTCCGGGCCAACCCGAAGGCGATCTGCGGCTACAGCGATCTCACGACGCTTCATCTCGCAGCCCAGAGGTGGGGCAACGTCATCAGCTTCTACTCGAACGGCGTGACCGGCGTCGGCGCGCCCGATGTGACCGACTTCTCCAAGGCGAGCATGAAGCCTGCGCTCTTCAGCGACGAGCCCTACGGCCCGATCGGGCCGAACCCCGACGACCCGTTCATCCGGACGATCGTCGGCGGCCAGGCGATCGGACGTCTCACGGGCGGCTGCGCCGGGCTGATCTCGAGCGCCGTCGGGACGCGGCTCGCGCCCGACTTCCGCGGCCGGATCGTCGTCCTCGAGGAGATCGAGATGGAGGGCTACTGGTTCGACGGGTATCTGACCCACCTCCGGAACGTCGGCCTGTTCGATGGCGCCGCCGGCATCGTCATTGGCGACATCAAGACGAAGTGGTCGGGTGGGATCGCGGAGCTCTCCGCGGAGGACATCGTCGAGGAGGTTCTCGGGCCGCTCGGTCTGCCGACGATCTTCGGCCTGCCGATCGGCCACAACAAGCACCACGCGACCGTGCCGTTCGGGGCGCTCGCCCGCCTCGACGCCAATGCGGGCACGCTCGTGGTCGAGGAGGTGGTCACAGCCGACTGATCGCGGTCCACCATGTGCACCGGTCTTGCAGGGCTCGGTGTCACCGTGACAGACTCGCGGACCTCGGCTTGGGAACGAGGTCGTGGCAAGTGGACGCGCGCCACCAAGCGCGCGCCGCGCACGAGGAGGAGGAGTCGAATGCGTTCGCCCCTGCGAACCCGCGCCGCCCGGATCCTGGCGGGCGCTGCTCTCGTCCTAGCGACGGTCGGGCCCGCCGCGGCGCCCGTTGCGGCTGCCGACCCGGTCGTGCTCCGCGTCGGGACCACCCAGGATCTTGATTCGCTGAACCCGTACGCGACGCTGCTCGTCGTCGGCTACGAGGCGTTCCAGCTCAACTTCAACCTGCTCGTCGATTTCGGCCCGGACCTCGAGCCGGCGCCCGGTTTCGCGGACACGTGGCAGCGGTCCGCGGATGGCCATTCGTGGACGTTCCACATCCGCGACGGCATGAAATGGAGCGACGGTGAGCCTGCGACGTCGGCAGACGCGTGCTTCTCCTGGCAGTTCGCGATCGACTCGATCAAGGCGAACGGTGCCGGATCGCTCGGCGCCGGCTACCTCGACCCGGGCCTCGACGACGCCAAGGTGACGAAGGTCACCTGCCCGGATCCCTCCACGATGATCGCGACCACCGACGACGGCTCCGATCGCGTCCTCCAGACCTACCTCCCGATCATCCCGAAGCACATCTGGAGCAAGGCGACCTACAAGACCATCGGCGACGCGAAGGCCAACCCGTTCAACCCGCCGCTTGTCGGGACCGGTCCCTATCAGGCCGTCGAGTGGCAGACCGGCCAGTTCGTCCGCTTCACCCGGAACCCGAACTACTGGGGCCCCAAGCCGTACCCCGACGAGGTCGTCATCCAGATCTACAAGTCGGCGGACACGATGGTCCAGGCGCTCAAGGCCGGTGACCTCGACTACGCCCATAGCGTCCTGGCCGAGCAGTTCGACCAGCTCAAGACCGAGCCGAACATCGCCACGGTCGAAGGCAAGGCGAACGGCTGGACCCAGCTCGCGTTCAACACGTACGGCACCGGCACGGGCAAGACGATCAAGGGCGGTGGCCCCTCGACGAAGGCGCTGCTCGACGCGAAGTTCCGCGACGCGCTCGGCTATGCCGTCGACCATGACCAGCTCGTCGACAAGGTCCTCGGTGGCTACGGCGATCCCGGCTCGACGATCGTTCCCCCGGTGCTCACCACCTGGCACACCGATCCCGCGAATCCGCGCCACTTCGACATCGAGCTCGCCAAGCAGAAGCTGACGGACGCGGGCTACGTGCTCGACGCCAGCGGCAAGCGGCTCGACAAGGAGGGCAAGCCGATCAGCCTCCGGATGATCATGCCGAACACGGATGACAACTATCCGAAGGCCGCCGACTTCGTCGTCGACTGGTACGGCCAGCTCGGGATCAAGCTGAGCTACCAGGTGCTGGACTCGTCCACCGTCGGCGACGATGTCCTGCCGCCCGAGGGCGACGGCAAGGCCGACTACGACATCGAGCTCTGGGGCTGGGCCGGCAACGTCGACCCGAACGCGCTGCTCCAGATCTTCAAGTGCGATGCGATCGGCAGCTCGTCCGACAGCCAGTACTGCAACCCGGCCTTCGACAAGATGTACGACGACCAGCTCGCTGCGACCTCGAACGAGACGCGCAAGCCGATCCTGGATCAGATGCAGAACCTGATCTACGACGAGGCGCCATACGACATCCTCTACTACGACTCCAACCTTGACGCCTGGCGGACCGACCGGTTCACGAACTGGCAGAACCAGCCGACGACCACCGGCACCCCGATGTTCACCTACGGCACGCGGGCCTACACGCTCATCAGCGACGCGTCGGTCCAGCCGAGTGCGCCGCCGTCGGCGGCCCCCGCGAGCGCCGGCGCCTCCGCGGCGGCCGCAACGCCGGCTCCCAGCAGCGCGGACACCGGCAACACCAGCGGGTCGGGCAACACCACCCTGTTGATCGTCGCGGCGATCCTCGTCGCAGCGGTCGTCGTCGGCGTCTTCCTGGCGAACCGTCGACGGTCGGTGTCCAACATGGAGGATGAGTGAGGCAGGCGTGCTCCACGCCTGACCAGCCTGGGAGCGGCGGCGACCGCCGCTCCCGGTCGGCCTCGCCCGGGGACCGCTCTCGGTTCCCGGTGGCGCGGCGCGGCTGACCCGGCCGCGTCGCGCCGATGGGCGGTCGCTATGTCGTCAGGAAGCTTCTCCAGGCTGTCCTGACGATCTTCGCGATCGTCATCCTGAACTTCATCCTGTTCCGGATGATGCCGGGCTCACCGGAGCGGATCCTGCTGCGCAACCCGTATCTCACCGCGGAGAAACGGGCCGAAGTCCGCCATGCCTGGGGGCTGGACCTGCCAATCTTGCCGCTCACGGTGTCGGTCGATCCGCCGGCCGCGTCGATCAACCCGGACAACCAGCTCTTCCATTACGTGGGCTCGACGTTCTCGGGCGACTTCGGTTACTCGCTGAAGTTCCGGGGAGCGCCCGTCACCGAGGTCATCGGGTCGCGCTTCTGGCCGACGGTCATCCTCATCGGGCTGGGAGAGATCATCTCGATCCTGGTCGGGTTGGCGATCGGCTCGCTCGCCGGCTGGCGCCGCGGCGGGTTGGTCGACCGGATCGGGAGCGGGATCAGCCTGATCCTCTACTCGATGCCCTACTTCGTCATCGGGTTCCCGCTGATCATCATCTTCGCGGGCATCCTCCACTGGTTCCCGACGTCGGGGATGCTCACGACCGCATCGCACTACAACACCGTGCTCGACCGGGCCTTCGACTTCGGACGGCACCTGGTCCTGCCGCTCGCCACGGTGTCGCTCGGCCTGATCGGCGGATACTCGATCATCATGCGCTCGGCGATCATCGAGACGCGGACCGAGGACTACGTCACGACGGCCCGGGCCAAGGGTTTGACGGACATGCGGGTCCTCCGCGACCACGCCTTTCCCAACGCCCTCCTGCCGATGGTGACGATCATCGCGATCAATCTCGGCTACGTCGTCGCCGGCGCGATCACCGCCGAGATCGTGTTCGCGTGGCCCGGGATCGGGACGCTCACCGTCGACGCGCTCGCGACGCGCGACTACCCGGTGCTCCAGGGCGTGTTCTTGCTCCTGTCGACGACCGTCGTCGCGGCGAACCTCGTGGCTGATCTCGTTTACGGCCTCCTCGATCCGCGGGTGCGGTCGTGAGCGTGGGAGCCCGCGCGGAACGAAGCTTCCGCGGGGAGCGGCTCCGGCTCCGGATCCGCTCCGCCCAGACGTTCGGGCGGCGATTCCTGGGCCGCGGCGACGGGGTCATCGGGCTCGCGATCCTCCTCGTGTTCGCGGTCCTCGCGATCGCGCCGGAGCTGTTCGTCGGAGCGCTCGAGCGGGCGACGACCGGCAGCGGTGGCCATCTCCGCCCGCCGACCGCGGCGCACATCTTCGGAACGGACGAGATCGGCCGGGACATGCTGAATCTGACGGTCCACGGCGCCCGGATCTCGATGACGATCGGGCTGCTCGCCACGTTGATCACGATCTTCGTGGGTGCGGTCGTCGGGATCGTTGCCGGGTTCGTCGGGGGCCGCCTGGACAACGTGCTGATGCGGGTGACCGACTTCTTCCTCGTCCTCCCGACGTTCGTGCTGGCCCTGATCCTCGCGCCGGTCATCCTCGACATCGTGGGACTCGAGGCCGAGGTTCTCGGAATCCGGGCGACGCTGATCGTCATCGTCATCGTCATCGGGATCACCTCGTGGGCGACGACCGCCCGGATCATCCGGTCCCAGACGTTGTCGATCCGGGAGCGGATGTTCGTCGACCGGGCCCGGGCGATCGGGGGCGGATCGGGCCACATCATGCGGCGCCACATCTTCCCGAATGTCATCAACCTGATCGTCGCCCAGTCGGTCCTGACCTTCGCGACGGCCGTTTTCACCGAGACGACCCTGTCGTTCATCGGGCTCGGCGATCCCCGCGCCCCATCGTGGGGCCAGATCCTCAGTGCCGCCGAGGGCGCCGGCGCGCCGGGCCTCAAGGCCTGGTGGTATATCGCCCCGCCGGCAGCCTGCGTCGTCCTCGTCGTCCTCGCGTTCACGCTCGTCGGCAACGCGCTCGACGACATCCTCAACCCGAAGTCGGGGACCCGCCGATGATGCGCGTGCCGGGCTCCGACCCGGCGATCGAGCCGCCCGCGGGCGGGCCCGGCGAGGAGCGGATCGAGGAGCCGGTCGACGCCGCGACGCTCGAGGCTGCCTCGATCGACCCGAGGGCCGCCACCGGCCGCGTGCTCGGCCGCCGCCAGTGGCCGCTCCCGAAACAGGCCGATCCCGACGCGCCCCTCCTGGCCGTCGAGAACCTGCGCACCCACTTCAAGCTCCAGCGGGGATGGGTCCAGGCCGTGGACGGCGTGACCTTCCGGCTCAACGACGGGGAGGCCCTCGGACTCGCCGGGGAATCGGGCTGTGGGAAGACGACGACCGCGCTCTCGCTCGTCCGGCTCCTCCCGTCGAACGCCCGCATCCGGAAGGGGAGCGCGATCCGGCTCTACGGGATCGACCTCGTGCCCAAGACCGAGGCCCAGCTCCGACGCTACCGCTGGCGCGAGGTCAGCATCGTGTTCCAGGGGGCGATGAACGCCCTGAACCCGGTCCGCCGGATCCGCGACCAGATCGCCGAGCCGATCACGATCCGCCTCGGCGAGCCAAAGGACCGCGCCCTCCGGCGGGCGGGGGAGCTGCTCGAGCTCGTCGGGATCCCGCGCCAGCGGGGTGCCGCCTACCCGCACGAGCTGTCGGGCGGGATGCGCCAGCGGGCGATGATCGCGATGGCGCTCGCGTGCGACCCGGCGATCATCATCGGCGACGAGCCGACGACCGCGCTCGACGTCATGGTCCAGGCCCAGATCCTGGAGCTGCTCGAGCGGTTGCGCCGGGAGCTTGGGCTCAGCCTCATCCTGATCACCCACGACCTGTCGGTGATCGCGGAGACCTGCGACCGGGCGCTGATCATGTACGCCGGGAAGGTGGCCGAGGAGGGGCCGGTCAGCCGGATCTTCAGCGCACCGCGTCATCCATACACCCAGAAGCTGCTCGCGTCGTTCCCGAACATCCGCGCAGACCGGCGGGCTCTGGACACGATCCCGGGCTCGCCGCCGAGCCTCATCGATCCGCCAACCGGCTGCCGCTTCCATCCACGCTGCCCCTCGGCGATGCCGATCTGCAGCGAGGTCGTGCCACCGGAGACGGTCTTCGCTGACGGCGTCCGGGTCGCGTGCCACCTCTACCCGCCCGGCACCGACGGCGCGCGGCTGATCAGCGTCGAGGAGGTGCTGGCGCGGCGGCCCGCGTCGGGCGCGGTCCCGGCGGTGTCGACCCGGCCCATCGCGACCGGGGCCGGAGCGGCCGGCGCGACCGACGCGGTGGGCGCGGCCGTTGACGCAGCGTCGTCCGAGGGCCTCTCGGCGTGACGGACCTCCTCCGTCTCGAGGGCCTCCAGGTCCACTTCCCGATCCGCGGCGGTCTGCTCGACACGCTCGCCCGACGGCCGTCGGGTCGCGTGCGGGCCGTCGACGGCATCGACCTGACCCTCCGTGCCGGCGAGGTCCTCGGGCTCGTCGGGGAGTCGGGGTCGGGCAAGACGACGACCGGCCGGGTGATCGTCAAGCTCGTCCGCCAGACCGCCGGCCGGGTCGTGTTCGACGGCGCCGATGTGTCCGACCTTCGTGGCACGAAGGCGCTGCGCGCGTATCGGCGGCGCGTTCAGATCATCTTCCAGGACCCCTACGAGACGCTGAACCCGAAACAGACGATCTTCGACTTCGTCCTGGAGCCGCTGGCCGTCAACGACCTGGGAATGGATGCTGCCGACCGCCGCCGCCGTGTGTTCGGGGCGCTCGAAGCGGCCGGCCTGCGCCCGGCCGAGGACTTCGCCTTCCGGTATCCACACGAGCTGTCGGGCGGTCAACGCCAGCGGGTCGTCATCGCCGGCGCCCTCGTCATGGGCCCGGAGCTGATCGTCGCGGACGAGCCCGTGTCGATGCTCGACGTCTCCATCCGGACCGAGCTGCTTCGGCTCATGCTCGACCTCCGCGCGGAGCGCGGCCTGACGTATCTCTTCATCACCCACGACCTGTCGCTCGCCTGGGTGATCGCCGACCGGATCGCGGTGATGTACCTCGGGCGGATCATGGAGATCGGCCCGGCCGAGTCGGTCATCCGCGCGCCGCACCATCCATACAGCCAGGCGCTCGTGTCGGTGTCGCCGTCGCCGGACCCGCCGACCGCGGGCGAACGGGCGAAGCGGACGATCCTCGTCGGGGAGACGCCGGATGCCGCCCACGTTCCGACCGGCTGTCGGTTCCACCCGCGATGCCCATACGTCTTCGATCGATGCCGTGTCGAGGAGCCGCCGCTGTTCGACGTCGGCGGCGGACAGGAGGCCGCGTGCTGGCTGGCCGAGGGCGGGCGGTCCTTGCCGGTCCTCCCGGCCCACCACCTTGGCGAGGTCGTCCGGCCCGGGAGCGCGGCGCCGACCGGCGAGGCCACGGCTGCCGCTCCGGCACCCGCGACGGACGGCGCCATGCCGGATGTCGCCACGCGGTGACCGCGTTCGATCCCGCCGACGTCGAGGCCGGCGCCGATGTCGCGCCGCTCTCGCCCGCTGACGTCGCGGTGTTCCTGGGCGCGGCGCGCGACCACATCGTCCAGGAGCTGACGGCACAGGGAGACATCGTGGCGCGCTGGCGACCGGCGCCGGCAGAGTGGTCGGCAAACGAGTGCCTCGGCCACATCATCGAGGCCGATCGGCGCGGGTTCGCCGGCCGGATCTCGCGCATCCTGGAGCAGGACGGCGTCGCCGAGCCGGGCTGGGACCAGGTCGCGGTGGCCGCCGCGCGACGGGACAACGAGCGCTCCGTCGCCGCGATCCTCGACGAGTTCGTCGCGGTCCGGGACCCCGCGATCTCGTTGGTCAAAGCCCTGACGCCTGATCAGCTGGATCGGTTCGCGATCCACGACCGGGTCGGCCGCGTCACGGTCCGGAATCTCCTGCACGAGTGGGTGTTCCACGACCGGAACCACCTGCGCCAGCTGCTTGCCAACACCCAGGCGCGGGCGTGGCCGGCGATGGGCAGCGCGCGCCGGTTCAGCCACCCCGACCGCTGAGCCGAGGCCGGGCTAGCCGATCAGCCGATCGTCGTCGTCCTCGTCCTCGGGCAGCCCGACCCGCCGCGCGTACTCCCGCCGCAATCGGTCCTGCTCACGCCGCGCGGCCGCGGCGTTCGCGCGGCAGTGCGGGCATTCTGCGCACGAGGCCGGCTTGATGGAGATGCCCATCTCGTACGTCGTGATGATCATGGCGCCGACGAGGGCGAGGAGCGCGAGCGGCTGCAGCAGCGTGACGTCCATGGCGACACGATTCCCCACGGGACGTTCTCGATGCAGCGGTCCGGAGGACGCTCGAGTTGCGGTCGCGTGACGATTGCCGCCCCGCCAGCCAGGCCCGTTCAGCGCGTCGAGCCGTCCTCGAGCGCGCGATAGACGCCCCAGGCGAGGATCGCGCCGAGGATCGGGCCTGCGATCCAGATGATGATCGTCTGGTCGAGGGTTCCCCCGACGAGCGCCGGGGCGAGGGACCGGGCCGGGTTCACCGACGCGCCGCTGAACGGGATGCCCGCGAAATGGATGACCATCAACGTCAGCGGGATCGCGAAGGCGGCGTGATTCGGCGCGCGCTTCGTGACCGTCAGGATCACGAGAACGAAGATGCCGGTGAGGAGCACCTCGACCGCGAACGCCTGGCCGCCTTTGTCCGGCGGAAACCCACTGGCGGTCGCCTGGACGGCGGCCTGGCTCGAGAGGAGCAGGACGGCGCCCGACGCGGCGATCGCGCCGATGACCTGCGCGACGATGTAACCGAGCGCGTTCATGACATCGATCCGCCGGTCGAGGAGCGCGCCGATCGTCACGGCCGGGTTGAAGTGGCCGCCCGACACGTAACCGGCTGACTGGATCGCGGCGAGCAGGCCCAGGCCGAACCCGAACGGGACCACGACCTGAACCGGCGTCTGCATCGCGCCGGCCGCCACGATCGTCATCGAACCCACGACGACGAGGATGAAGGTCCCGACCAGCTCAGCCAGGTACTTCCGAGCTTCCATCCCAACCCTCCTTGCACGAACCCCCAACACGCGCCGCGCCGAAGTATGGCGGCTCGACGGTGGCGGGTGGGGTGCGCGAGCGAGTTGGAACGCGCGGTCGCCCTAGGCTGCGATCGCGATCGGCTCCGGGTCCGGGGCGATCTCGACGCTGACCCGGCACTCCCGACAGTCGACGCTCGTCGCGTCGAGGGTCTCGAGGGCCAGCTCCGCGTCACACCAGGTGCATTCGATGGTGATCATGGGCCGCATCCTGCGCGGCCGCCGTGACACCTAGCGTGTCACAGCTAGCCCCGCGCCCGGCGACCCTCGTCAAACGCCGCCGGCGTACCGGAAGCAGCCCGCGACGTGGTCGTCGACGAGTCCGACGCTCTGCATGAAGGCGTACATGATCGTCGAACCCACGAAACGGAAACCACGCCGCTTCAGGTCGGCCGACAACTCGTCGGAGACCGTCGTCCGCGCCGGGATGTCGCCAACGCCGACCCCCGGGTCGAGCCTCGCCGGAGCGCCGGGCACCATCGTGGCGAGGTACGCATCGGCCGACCCGAACTCGCGCGCGAGCGCGAGCCAGCCGGCGGCATTGCCGATCGTCGCGTCGATCTTCGCCCCGTTCCGGACGATCCCCGCATCCGCCATCAACCGGTCCCGATCCGCGCCACCGAACCCAGCGACGACGCCCGGATCGAACCCGGAGAACGCCCGTCGGAACGCCTCCCGCTTGTGGAGGATCGTCGACCAGCTCAGGCCCGCCTGGAACGACTCGAGGGCGAGCCGCTCGAACAGCTCGACATCGTCGTGGCACGGCCTGCCCCACTCATCGTCGTGGTAAAGCACCATCTCCGGATCGGGACGATCGCTCGTGGCGCCCGACCAGGAGCACCGTGGCACGGACGGATCGAACGACAGATCGCTCATCTCCGCGACGATACCGGCCCAGCCGGTCGCCCGCTCAGGGGATCGGCGTGAGGTCGAAGAGCGTGCTCCGGAGGAACGGATCGGTCGGCGGCCGGCCGGCGTTGAAGACGGAGCGGAAGACCTCGCCCGAGACCGTCTTCGATCCCAGGTCCCCGATCAGGGTCACGCTGATGAGCCGGCCCGAGACGCCGCGTCGCGACAGATCGATCGCGCTGAGTGCCCCGACGTTCGTCCGCGGATCGGCGGCCAGGATCGCGCTGAGTGCCGCGGCCGTGTACGTCTCCGTCTTCCACGTCGCGTACGGCGACGCCCTGTCGTAGGACGACCCGTCCGGCGCGCGATCGCTCGACCCCCGCAGGTACGAGACTGGGCCCGCGACGATCGCGCCTGTCGAACTGACGTAGACGTTCTCGTTGTTCTCGGTCCAGCCGCCGTCGGCCGAGTGGAACATCGCGTTGACGACCGAGGTCCCGCTGAGGAGGACCACGCCGGCCGTCGCGGCCACCGCGGTGTTGCCAGCCGTCGTCTCGGCGCGCCGGCCGCGGTAGAGCTGCGAACGCGTGTCGTCGTAGACGTCGTACAGGCCGGTCGTCGGGTGGAGGTGGGACAGCGCGTACGACCGAGCCGCGATCGTCTGGACCTTCAGCGCCTCGGCCGGCCAGGTCGACGGCATCTCGAGCGGCACGACGCCGCGCAGGTAGCGATCGATCGTGACGTAATTCACGACGGTTGCCCTCGTCGTCAGGCGGATCGCGAACCAGCCGCGATAGAGGTTCGTCGTCGTCGGCTTGGAGAGGAGCTCGAGATAGCTCGCGGGGTTCACCTGACGGACGAACAGATCGCCCTTGACGGTCGCCGCATGGAGGACGAGGCCGGCCGCGGACAGGACGCGCAGCGCCCAGGTCGTTGCGCCGACCGCGGTCGGGGCCAGGGTCAGCTTCGCGTCCGCCGGGAAGACCGTGGCGACCCCGTCGATCGTCCAGGCGCCGAGCCGGCCGGCGATCGTGAGCGGTTTCGCGGTCGTCGAAGCGAACCCGCTCAGGAGCAGGACCCGGACCCTCGTGGCCGTGCTCCGCGAGCCGAGCGTCGAGCCCTGGTAGTAATGAGCGAGGATCTCCGGCGCCAGCTGGCCAGCGAGCGCGCGGCCGCGGGCACCGTACTGGGACATCCCGACGCCGTGGCCGTAGCCGCGGCCGTAGAACGTCAGATCCGGCAGCCCGGGTGCGCCGTCGGCCGAGACCGTCACCGGGTGGACGGCGCCGGCGAGGCCCGACAGAACGAGGCTCGCGATCGCGGCAACGACGATCGACGCCAAGCGGCGGCGGCCGCGTTGCGGCACGCCCTCGGACGACGCGGACGAGCCGGGGCCGGCGTCCGGCCCGTTGCCCTCCGGGGCGGGTCGGCGCGGCTCGCGGAGCTCGGACAGACGGTGTTGCGGCATCGAGACCTCTGCGGACCCGACCACGATGGGTGGTGCCGTCCGGCACCGGCCATGGCCCGACTGACCCAACTGTGGCATCCGATCGGGCCAAGCGTGGCTTGACGGCGCACCCAGCCGTCCCGCGGCCGGGGCTACCCTGTCGCGATGGCGATCCGGTTCTATGTCGGCCACGGGGCCAGCGGATCTTCGGCGAGCATGGCGGGGCACGTCCGCGGGCTGGTCGCCCGCGGCATCGACGCCCGGGCGATCGACCTGCCCCTCAAGAAGGCCGAGGACGCGGTCCCCGCGCTGCGCCTGATCGTTCCCGACGGGCCAGGCGCCCCCGGCGCGGATGGCCGCCGGATCGCCGTCGGTGGGCAGTCGTATGGCGGCCGTGTCGCGAGCCTCGCCGCTGCGGAACCGGATACGGACTACGCCGCCCTGGTGTTCTTCAGCTTTCCGCTCCATCCCCCGGGGAGGCCGGACCGGACCGTCGAGCGGACGGCCCACTTCCCGGTCATCCGCTGCCCGGCGCTCTTCCTGTCAGGCGAGGCCGATCCGTTCGCCCGGATCGACCTCTTGCGCGAGCGCGTTGCCCTGCTTCGCGGTGCCGAGCTCGTCACCTACCCGCGCCTCGGCCACACGTTGAAGCCGGTCCTCGAGGATGTGCTCGATCGCACCGCGGCCTTCCTGACGGCGAACGCCTGATCCCCGCCAACTGCCCGCGACGGGCGAATCCGTACGGCGTTCCTTCGTCGCTCGACCCTTCGAGGCCCGGAAGGTGTTCCTCTCCAAGGCGCTCCCCGGCGGCACCCACTCGCTGAAGATCGTCGTGACGAGCAGCGGCCGACCGGTCGCGATCGACGACCCGATCGTCACCAGATCGCGGCCAGGCCCGCGGATCGGGCCCCGCGGCGCATGGGTCGTCGCGCGGTCAGCGTGCGGCGATGACCTCGATCTCGACCTTCGCGCCGATGGCCAGGCGCCCGACCTCGACCGTTGCCCGCGTCGGTGGATCCGTCGGGAAGTACTCGCGGTAGACCGCGTTCATCGCGGCGAACTCGTCGAAGTTCGTGATGTAGACGGTCGCCTTGACGACGTCGGCGTAGTCGAGCCCGACAGCCCGCAGGAGCCGCCCCACGTTGTCGAGCATTGCCCGCGTCTCGGCTTCGATGCCGCCCGGGACTGGTCCGTGGGAGTCCGGCGCGTCCCCGATCTGGCCGGCGAGGAACACGAAGCCGTTGGCCTCGATCACCTTTGAGAACGGGAGGTCGCCGGGCTCCAACCCGGGACCACGGGCGACGGTCTTCGGCATCGGTGGGACCTCGTAACTGGGCGTGTGGCGGCGGCCGATCGAGTCTACGCGCGGCGGCCCGCCGTCCACGCTCGAACACGGTAGCCTTCGAGTCGCATGGACGCGCTTGGCACCACCGCCCTGACGAAGCACTACGGCCGACGCGAGCCACCGGTCCACCTTCCGATCGGGCATTCGGGTGGTGTCGTCCGGGCTCTCGACGACCTGACGATCGCAGTCCGCGAGGGCGAGATCTTCGGGTTCCTCGGGCCGAACGGCGCCGGGAAGTCGACGACGATCCGGCTCCTCCTCGGCTATCTCCACCCCACGTCGGGGTCGGCGGAGGTTCTCGGGCTGGACATCGTCCGCGACAGCGTCGCGATCCGTGCGCGGATCGGCTACCTGCCCGGCGGGATCGCCCTCTACGACTCGCTGACCGGCGAGGACCTGCTCGATTACCTCGGGGCGCTGACCGGGCGGCCGTCGACGCGTCGGGCCGAGCTCACCGACCGATTGGAGATGTCGGGGCGCACGCTCCAGCGGACCGTTCGTGACTACTCGCGCGGGATGCGTCAGAAGATCGGGATCATCCAGGCGCTCCAGCACGACCCGGAGCTAGCGATCCTCGACGAGCCGACCGAGGGCCTCGACCCGCTCATGCAGCGCGCGTTCTACGACCTTCTCGACGACCTGAAGGCCGCGGGCCGGACGATCTTCTTCTCGTCGCACGTCCTGTCCGAGGTCGAGCGCGTCTGCGATCGGGTCGCGATCGTCCGGCGCGGGCGGCTGGTGGCTCTGGAGGACGTCGCGAGCCTGCTCGAGCGCCGGAAGCGGAACGTCGAGATTCGGGCGGCCGACGGCGACATGCCGGCGCTCGAGGGCGTGCCCGGGGTGAGCTCGATCGGACGGACGGCCGACGGCCGCCTGACCTGCCAGCTCGAGGGCGACGTCGGGCCGTTCCTCCAGGCGATCGCCGGCCACCGGATCACGGACCTGACGATCGAGCCGGCGCATCTCGAGGAGGCGTTCCTCGAGCTCTACGAGGACGCCGAGCCGGACGACGGATCGCCGCAACCGTCGCCGACACCGGCGGCCCCTGCGGGCGTCCCGTGAGCGGCGTCCTCTTCGGCCACCTCTGGCGATCGCAGCGCACGAAGCTCTTGATCGTGTGCGTGGCGATGGCCGCCTGGAACGTATTCCTGCCCGTGATCTACCAGTCGTTCGGCTCGCAGATGAAGGCCCTGATCGACTCGGGTGTCATTCCGAAGCAGTTCACGAACTTCGGTGGCGGCGACGTGTTCAGCCTGGCGGGCTCGATCGCCCTCGGTTACGTCCACCCGATCGCCATCATCCTGATCTCGGTCTTCGCGATCGGGTTCACGACGTCCGCAGTGGCGGGCGAGCGCCAGCGCGGAACCTTGGAGGTGCTCCTCGCTCGCCCGCTCTCGCGGACGACTGTGTACGTGACGCTGCTCGTGGCGGCGCTGCTGTTCATCGCGCTCGTGCTGATCTCGGCGTCCGCGGGGACCGTGATCGGGTCGACGGTCGCGGGCGTCCTCGGGGAGCTGGCGGTCGACCGGCTGCCGCTGCTCTGGCTGAACGGGATGCTCCTGTGGGGCACCTTCGCGGCGATCGGCCTCGCGGCGTCGGTCTCGTTCGACCGGCTCACGCCGGCACTCGGGATCACCCTCGCGATCGTCGTGGTCACGTACTTCCTCGACATCCTCGGCTCGCTCTGGCCCGATGCGAAGGGCCTCCAGCCGTACTCGCTGTTCCATTACCTCGCGTCGCGTGACGTCCTCACCGGGACCGTCGATCTCTTCGGGCTGGGGCTTCTGGCGGTCGTGGGCGCCGCGGCGGTCGGTGTCGCGCTCGTCGTGCTGCCGCGGCGGGACTTCGCCGCCCCGAGCTGAGACCCGGCGCGATGGAGGGACCGCCCATCCCGCGGATCGAGACGGGGCGACTCGCGCTGCGCGAATGGCGCGACGAGGACCGCGCGCCGTTCGCCGCCCTGAATGCCGACCCGCGCGTGGCCGAGTTCCTCAGCGGACCGCTCGACCGAGTCGAGAGTGACGCGTTCGTGGATCGGATCCTCGCCCGCTGGGCCGAGGACGGCCATGGACTGTGGGCGGTGGAGGAGCGGGCGTCGGGGCAGTTCATCGGGTTCATCGGGTTGGCGGCGCCGAGGTTCCAGGCGGCGTTCACCCCGTGCGTCGAGGTCGGCTGGCGGCTCGCGCACGACGCGTGGGGCCATGGCTATGCGACCGAGGGCGCGCGAGCGGCGCTGGCGTTCGGGTTCGAGCGGGTCGGGCTTGACGAGATCGTGTCGTTTACCGCCCCGGACAACGTGCGGTCGCGAGCCGTGATGGAGCGGATCGGAATGACGCGCGACGCGGCCGGCGACTTCCTCCACCCGAACATGCCGGATGGGCACCCCCTCCGCGAGCACGTCCTGTACCGGCTCCGCCGCGAGGAGTGGGCGCGCGGCTTCGCAACCTGACCAATGTGGTCCGCTCGCAGGACCAGTATCGGTCGACCGCCCGTGGTCGCGCCGTCCCAACTCAGAGGAGGCTGCCGGCGGCCTCGACCGCGCGTTCGCACCACCAGGCGAGGTCGTCGCGCGCGCTGACGCCCGACGCGAGGGTGATCCCGGCCTCCGCGTCGAAGCCCTTGCGCCAGCCGCGAAGGAGCAACCCCACGAGGATCGCTGCGTCGACGCCGTCGTCGTCGAGCTCGGCTCCGCCGCTGAAGCGTCCGTCGTCCTCGGCGTCCAGGATCGCGTAGCCAAGCTTCGATCGATACCTGACGATCACCTCCTCGGCCGGCAGCGGCAGCGATGCGACGTTCGAAACGAGGAACCAGCCAAGTTCGACCGCGACGGGAGCGACCGAGACCATCTGCCAGTCGACGAGGACGATCGTGCCGTCCGCCTCGACGCCCACGTTCGCGAGCTTGAGATCGCCGTGGATCAGCGTCGCAGGCTGGGCTCGAAGCACGCCGAGGAGTGGCTCGGGATCCGCATCCAGCGCAGCGACGACGTCTCTGGCCGCAGGCGTCGCGAGGCGATCCCAGGCGTCCCAGCCCGGCAGGAGCCGGTCCGCCACCGCGGCACGCGTCGGACCCGGCCGTTCGAGCGACGAGCGGCAGATGAGGGCGATTCGCTCATGGAGGGGGCACCACGGCGCGTCGGCTGCGAGCTTGTCGGAGGTCGTCCAGGGGTAGCCGTGCAGCTCGGCCAGTGCGCCGAGCACCCGCTCGAGCTGTTCGACCGAGATGGGCGCGTCCCAATCGAACAGCACGGTTGTCAGGTCCGGCATGAGGATCCCGTAGTCGCCGGTTGTGCCATCCAGGCCGGCCCCGAGCGATCCGGACCGGATCCCACGCGGGAGCCCAGGCCCACGGGCCGCGAACCACGCCTCGCGAAGTAGCGGTCCATCGTTGGTCGCGCGGGCGATCCAGTCGCGGGTGAGCGTATCCCGCTTCAAGACGAATCGATCCCCACCGCCGCGCCGGATCAGAGACAACGACGCGCCGGACCAGCCGTCATTCGGAAACGGCTCCTCGGCCCTTCCAGCCAATCCGTGGCGCCGCAACAGGGCGTCGAGCGGTTCCAGCTCGAGCTCGCTCATTCCTCGTCGAGGTAATGGACCACCGAGCCCGGGCAATTCCGCGTGATCACGACGACGAGCGGCTCGGTGGCGGACGCGTTTTCCTCGACGTGGATCTCGCCCGCCGCGATGTAGACGAAGTCGCCGGCATCGGCGTCGAAGGTCTCCTCGAGGCCAGTCAGTCCGAACGTGTAGCGGGCCCGCCCGGACGCGATCCAGATCGAGGTTTCGCACTCGCCGTGGTGATGGATCCGCGTTCGCGCGCCGGGGGCCGTCGTCACGACCGACGAATACAGCCCGGCCGAGCCCACCCGCTCGGACGAGATCGCGATCGAGCGCTCCATGTCGGCGTTCTGACCGATCGAGGTCGAACGCTCGTCGGGGCGGATCCGGACGGCCACGGTCAGACGGCCACGGGATCCGGCGCCCACGAGACCCGCCAGACGCGCCAGAGCGCGGACGGGTCGGACAGGGGGTCGCCGTGAACGAGGACGAAGTCGGCCGGGCCGCCATCGCGGAGGGCGCCGGCGTCGGGCTCACCGAGGAGCTCCCCGCCCCGCCACGTCGCCGAGGCCAGGGCCTGCCAGGGCTCGAGCCCGGCGGCGACGAGCGACTCGACCTCCCACGCGAGCTGGTTTGCCCGAGTCGAGCCACCGCCGAAGTCGGTGCCGGTGGCGATCCGGACGCCGGCGCCGTGGGCGATCGCGACCGACTCTTCGGCCCGCTCGCGGCGAGCGGCGATCCGGTCGCGGCCCTCGGCCGACACGAACCGGTCGAGCGTCGTCGTCGCGGCGAAGGACTCCCACGAGCGGAATACGGACAACGTCGAAACGAGGAAGGTGCCGCGTCGGGCCATCTCGGCGGCGACGTCGGCGTCCAGTTCGAAGCCATGCTCGATCGCGTCGACGCCGCCCGCGACCCCCTTCCGCGCCCCGTCGATCCGGCCGCTGTGGGCGGTGACTCGGGCCCCGCGCGCGTGGGCCGCTTCGACCGCGCCCGCGATCTCGTCGACCGACCACGGGCAGACCACTGGGTCTGCGCCGTCGAGATAGAGCTTGATGAAGTCGGCGCCATCGTCCAGCTGGCGGCCGACGGCCGCGACGAGCTCGACGCCGGTGCCCGCCTCGACGGACCACTCGTCGAGCGCGCCGGTGCTGCCGATCCAGGCGCCCGCGGCCCGGATGTGGGGCCAGCCTTGACGACCGCGAGCTCGATCCCGGACACCGAGGCTGAGCGCCCGTCGCCGGCCATCGATGGGATCGTCCGCGACCGGCGCGCCGACGTCCCGTGCCCAGCGCACGCCGGACCGCGTCATGAGCTCCGCGTTGTGGGCGGCGACGCCGACGAGCGTCGCCGGCGGATCGGACACGCGCTCGATCCAGTGCGACCCGCCGGGCAGGGTCAGGTGGCTGTGGCCGTCCACCATGCCGGGGACGATGGTCGCGCCGCCGGCGTCGACGACCTCGGCATCGGCGACATCCTCCTCGGCGTCGGTCGGGCGGATCCAGGTGATCCGATCCCCCTCGACGAGGACGCTGACGCCAAGCTGGAGCCGATCGCTCCGGGCGTCGGTCAGCGCGGCGTCGCGGTACAGGGTCCGGCGGGGCACGGCGACGTCGGTCACGGTCCCGAGCCTACACCGGCTAGGATCGACCGATGGTGCTCGCGTGATGCTCGCGTGATCGTCCCGCCCGGGATCGCCGTCCTGCCGCGGTTCGGGCTGCTCGACGGGCCGTCGCCGCTGAGCCCGCTGCGTCGATTCTCGGAAGCCCTGGGCGGTGGCGCGGAGGTCTGGATCAAACGCGAGGACCTCCTGCCCCTCGCGTTCGGCGGGAATAAGCTGCGGAATCTCGAGTTCCTCGTCGGCGCCGCTCTGGCGGCCGGCGCCGACTCACTGATCACCTCCGGGAGGCGCTGGTCGAACCATTGCCGGCTGACGGCCGCAGCCGGCGCCCGGGCCGGCCTCTCGGTCCATCTCGTCCTCACGGGTCCTCGGCCGGCTGCCGGCGACGGCGGGCCGAACCAGCGCTTGGACGAGCTCCTGGGCGCGACGGTCCACTGGACGTCGGCCGAGGATCGCGCGGAGCGGGCGGCGCTGGTCGAGTCGGTCGCGGGCGAGCTGCAGGCGGCCGGTCACACGCCGTTCGTCGTCGCGGTCGGCGGGACCGGGCCCGTGGGCGCGGCAGGGCAGGTGCTCGCGGGGCTCGAGGTCGCCGAACAGCTGCACGCCGCGGGCGTCGGCGCGGCCACGATCGTGGTGCCATCGGCGACCGGCGGGACGCAGGCGGGCGTGATCGCCGGGCTGGCCCTGGCCGCCCCGCCGTTGCGGGACGTGGTCGGGATCGCTGTGGCGGCGCCCGCGGCCGAGCTCCGCCCGACGGTCCTCGGGATCCTCAACGGGCTGGTCCCGCTGATCGGCGGGGCCGTGCATGAGAGCGCGGTCGTCCTCGAGGACGATCAGATCGGGGCGGGATACGGGCGCCGGACGGAGGCCGCCGACGAGGCGACGGCGTTGCTCGCGCAGACCGAGGGAATCCTCGTCGACCCGATCTACACCGCGAAAGCGCTCGCCGGATTGATCGCGCGGGTCCGCGCCAGACGGCTGACCGGCACGGTCGTGTTCTGGCACGCGGGCGGGACGCCGGGGATCTTCGAGCGGCTTCCCGGCTGAGCGCGGCCGCGATCGTCAGCGACGCACGCCCTCAGCCGCTCCGCGCCGACGCCCTCCACGCGTCCCGGAGCCGCATCCGCGCTCCGGTCTGGAGCACGGCTCCGGAGTAGACCCGGCCCCCCACGACGAACAGGACCCAGATCGCTGCGCACATCAGCACCGCCGAAAGGACGATCTCCCATGGCTCGATCGCGCCCAGCGCGGCGCGCAGCGGCACGACCATCGGCGAGACCGGCGGGATGAACGTCGCGATCCGCGCAGCAGTCCCGCCCGGATCGTTGAGAGCCACGATCAGCGAGAAGAAGTAGCCGGCCATCGCGATGAAGCTGACTGGGCTCGAGGCGTTCGACGCCTCCTCCATCCGCGACGCGAGGGCGCCGAGGACGCCGAGCGCCGTCGAGTAGAACGCATACCCGAGGATGAACCAGACGAAGACCATCGCGACGGCCGAGCCCGTCGTCGGCGGCAGGCTGAACCGTCCGGCGCCCACGCCGGCCGTCAGACCGACGGCGACCATGATCACGAGCTGGGCGAGCCCGAGGACGCCGATCCCGAGCACCTTGCCGATCAGCAGGTCGCGCGGCTCGATCGTCGCGAGGACGACCTCGACGACCCGGCTCTGCTTCTCCTCGACGACGCCCGTCAGGACCCATGTCCCGAAGGTGAAGATCGAGATGAAGAGGAG
Source organism: Candidatus Limnocylindrales bacterium (assembly GCA_036505555.1). Taxonomy (GTDB): domain Bacteria; phylum Chloroflexota; class Limnocylindria; order Limnocylindrales; family CSP1-4; genus CF-46. Next base: position 28,103 of record DASXTH010000025.1, read on the forward strand.
GATCACCCCGACGTTCGCGAACGCAAACGAGATGTCGCGGTTCGGGTCGGCCGGCTCCAGCTCGCGCAGGGTCAGCTGCGGTGGCGATGTGAACGCCGCAGCGACGATCTGCTGGAGCAGCGGGTTGGATCGGCTCTTGACGATGTAGCTCGGAAGCGAGCCGTCCGGCGGGATCACCAGGACCGCGTCCAGGGATCCGTCCCGGACGCGTTTCTCGCCGGTCGCGAGATCTCCGACCTGGTCGATCGACACCTTCTGCCCGAGTGCCGTGGCCGTGCCCTCGAGCGCCTCAGTCAAGCCGGGCGGCGCCTGGCCGACGACCCCGAGATGCGATGTGCCACGGCCGCCGCCGATCAGCGCCGGCAGGAAGATCCCACCGAGCACGATCGCGACCGACAGAAGGAGCGAGAACAGGAACGCCCGGCTTCGCCCGCGTTCGAGCAGCTCGCGCCTGGCGACGAGATAGATCGCGCGCCGGCGGCTCATGACGCCACCGCTTCCATGAACAGCTCCGACAACGTCGGTGGCTGGAACGCGAACCGTCGGACCGGCCCGGCTGCCGAGGCCTCCGCCAGGACCACGCCGAGGTCGAGCTCGGCGGGCGCGAGCAGTCGCACGAAGTCGCCGCGCCGCTCGACGACCTCGAGATCCGATCGGCCGTCCAGCCAGGCACTTCCGCTCCCCGCGACCTCGACCTCGAGGTGGCGGCGGTTCGAGGCCGCGCGCAGGTCGTCGATCGCGCCGGCGGCCGCGATCCGGCCACGGTTGATGATCACGACGTCCTCGCACACATCCTCGACAAGATCGAGCTGGTGGCTCGAGAAGACGACCGCCACGCCGGAGGCGGCGCGCTCGCGGAGGATCTCCGTCATCGTCGCGATCCCGATGGGGTCGAGACCGCTGAACGGCTCGTCGAGGACGAGGAGCTCAGGGTCATGGACGAGCGCCGCCCCGAGCTGGACCCGCTGCTGGTTGCCGTGCGAGAGGGCCTCGAGCTTCGTCGTCGCCCGGTCCGCGAGTCCGAGACCCTCGAGCCAGCGGGCGGTCGCGGCCTTCGCCGTCGCCGCCGCGAGGCCGTGCTGCTCGGCGAAGTAGACGAGCTGATCGGCGACCTTCATCCGCGGATAGAGGCCGCGCTGCTCGGGCATGTAGCCGAACCGCAGCCGGCTGGCTCGATCGATCGCGTGGCCCCGCCAGGTGATCGTCCCGCGATCGGCCCGGGCGAGCCCGAAGACGCAGCGCATCGTCGTCGTCTTGCCTGCGCCATTGGGCCCGAGGAAGCCTACGAGCCGGCCGGGCCGGACCGTGAACGTGGCGCCGTCGAGCGCGGTGACCGCTCCGTATTGTTTCGCGAGGTCGGTGATCTCAAGCATGCGTTCCGGGCTCCGCGGGATCGGGGGATCGTCCGTACAGTCTCGCCGACATCGGCTCGAACGGCGTCGCCGAGAACACGGCCTCGAGCGGGAGCTCGAATAGCGCGGCGATCGCGAAGGCGAGGTCCAGGCTGGGGTTGTACTCGCCGCGTTCGATGTAGCCGACCGTCTGGTAGTTGATGTCGAGCGCGTCCGCCAGGTCCTGGCGGGAGAGCCCGCGCTCGGCCCGAAGGACCGCGATCCGGTTGTGGATCGGCGTCGCCGGCCGGCGACTCATCGGCCGGCGTCCTCGTCGGAGAGCTCGTCCGGCCCGCTCCAGGCGAGGGCCGCCGACGGCAGCAGCGGCAGGTACAGGCCGATCCCGACGATGAAGGGCGTCAGCTCGGTCATCGAGAACGTGATCGGACCGACGAACGAGGCGACGACCGCCAGGACGCCGACCACCGCGGTGACGGCCGTGATCAGGATCCCGTAGGCGTGGATCCACGCCTGGTCGCGGACCTGGCGCTGGCGTTCGTCGAGGTCGTCTGTCATGTCGGCGCGGCCGCGCGCATAGCCATAGATGGCAATGACGCCGATGAGCGTCGCGGTGAACAGGGCAATGGCGATCGGCGCCCAGACGACGCTGTTCGCGCGCCCGGTCGTGACCAGCGTGAGGTATCCGACGTTGAGGAGCGGATAGCCGAGGAATGCGGCGGCGACGAGCCAGCGGCGCGTTCGCCGTGAGGCCCGAGGCATCGCCCGGACGAACGCGAGGAACGGTGACGTCATTGCAGGAGTCTTTCGAGTAGCTGCATATATGCGTCGCACAATAGTGTTAATACAACACGCTGTCAACATGTTCGATCACTTCATGGGCGGCTCGCGACACGGGACTGCTCGACGCTCGAGGCGCGACGCCACGGCTGCGGATTCGGCGGCCCAGGGCCGCGAGCGCCGCAGGATCCGCATACGGGAATCGAAGAACCCCGGGCCGAAGTCCGGGGTTCGTCGAGCGTGGGGTGCGATGAAGGCGACTGGGGCGGAGCGGCGACACTACTTCGCGACGATCGTCCCCGTCATGTCGTGGTGGACGTCGCAGCGGAAGAAGTAGGTGCCCGCCGCGAGCACCGGCACGACCTGGTCCTTCGAGGTCGACGACACGATCTCGCCGATCGAGACCGGGGTCGAGGCGCCCGAGTCCGTGTAGATCGCGACGTTGTGTGGCGCCGCATCCTGGTTGTCGAAGTGGAGGGTGAGGTTCGTTCCTGCCTTCACCTCGACCGTGCTCGTCGCGAACTTCATGTCCTCGGCGACGATCGTGGGACCGTCGGCGACGGGGCCGGACGGCGCGGACGCGGCCGGCTGGGCGGAGGCGGTCGAGCACGCCGCACTGATCGCGGCGACGGCGAGGAGGCAGAAGGTAAGAAGGATGCGCTTCATCAGTTTGTGACTCCGACGTTGAGCTCGGCCACCCGCAGAGGGTGGGTGGAGGGAGGAAGGAACGGGAGCGGCGGATCGGGACGAGGGCGGGACCCGGTCGGGCCGGGTCCCGCGGCAGGGTGAGGGTCAGGCGCCGGCCTGGCCGGTGACCGCGCGGCGGCCGAGCCTCGAGGACAGCAGGGCGAGCTCACCCTTGACGACGCGGATCGGGTTGCCGTCCATGCGGGCGAAGTCGACCGCCAGGATCACGATCAGCGCGACCTCGATCGCCTTCGCGATGTACGCGGTCGTGTAGTACGGCCCCTGGACCGCCCACGCGACGATCGCCGTCGCCGCATAGCCCATGAGGCCGGCTCGGACGAACCAGCGGAAGCGGATCGCCAGGCCGAGCGGAACGATCACCGCGACCGCCGCGACGAGGTAGCCAAGGGCGTTCAGCGTGAAGAGCACGCCGCCGAGCGTCGAATGGATGTACGCCGTGCCGAGCGTCAGGCCGACGATCGCGATCCGGATGACCACGTCGAGCGGGCGAAGGCTGCTGCGGGGTGTCATGACGGGGGCTACCTCAGAGGTGGTGGTCGCTGTCGCCGGGGAGCCCGGCGATCGGGTTCGCCGATCTCGCCGGCGCTGGGTTGCATGCTCGGTCGGCCAATGAGCCGGCGGGGTCGGCTCGGGTCGACAACGGCGTTGGTCGATGGCCTGCGTCCCCGCGTCGTCAGCGAGCCACTCGACCGGCCGTCATCCGGCCATGGCCACCGCGATACTTGACGTAGGACGGATCGGCGCGTGTCGATCCCGGACCCGAGAGGCCGAGGCGTATCCTCCGCCCGTGGCCACGACCCGTCCGCGCCGCGTCGAGGAACCAGAGGAACCCGAGGCCCCCGAACAGCCGATCCCGCGTGCCGCGGTGTCGGACGAGCCGGCGCGCCCGGACGTGCTCGATCACGACGGACAGCGCCCGGCCGCCGACCTCATCTCGGCCGAGAACCAGGCGATCCTCCATCACGCCCTGGAGGAAGCCGCTCGGCTCCTCCATTCGGACGGCGCGATGGCGTACCTCGCCGACCCGGAGTCGGGCGTCATGCGCTTCGCCGACGACGCGGGGATCAGCGACCCGGACCTTCAGGGCTGGGTCCGGACGCTTCGCGTGGCGCCCGGGTCGGGGCTCGTCGGGCAGGCGGTCGTCGAGCGCCGGATCGTCGCGACCGACGACTACCCGGCGGACCCCAGCTTCGTCCACTTCGAGGGTGCCGATCGGATCGTCGAGGCACTCGGGATCCACTCGTTCCTCGCCGCGCCGATGGTCGCCGGCGAGCGCGTGATCGGGGCGATGGCCACGTACTCGACGCGGATCGCCGCCTTCGCCGAGCACGACCGGGCGCTCGTCCGGGCGCTCGCCGACCACGCCGCGCTCGCGATCGCCAACGCCGAGCTGATCGACGAGCTTGCCCGCTCGCGGGTCCAGGTCGAGCGCCGCGCCGAGGCCGAGCGCGCGCTCCGCGAGATCGGATCGCGGATCACCGCCCTGCGCGATCCAACGGAAGTCCTCCAGCTCGCGGTCGACGAGGCGGCGGCGCTGCTCGCCGCGGACGGCGCCCGGATCGATCTGCTCGACGAGCGTGACGGCGCGCTCTACTGGGCGTACGACGCGACGACGGGCCGGCGACCCGGGCTGGGGCCGATCGGCGGGACCGGCGAGGCGAAGGCAGGGGAGGGCATCTCCGGCCGCGCGGTTCGCGAGCTTGGCCCGGTGTTCACGGGCGACTACCTCGCCGACGATCGGTTCGAGCACGCCACGCTCCCGGACGAGCACGTCCGCAAGCACGCAATCCGCTCGGTCGTCGCGGTCCCGCTGCTCGGCGACAAGGGTCCGCTCGGGACGCTGACGGTCTACACGAGCGAGGTCGACGTGTTCGACGCGGCCGACGCCCGGCTGCTGGAGGCTCTGGCCGGCCAGGCGGCGATCGCGATGACCAACGCAGGGCTGATCGAACGCCTGGCCGCGTCCCAGGCGGAAGAGCGGCGCCGCGCCGACGAGGAGCGCGCCCTCCGCGAGATCGCCGCCCGGATCACCGCGATCCGCGACCCGTCGGAGCTCCTCCAGGACGTCGTCGACGAGGCCGCGCGGCTGCTCGGTGCGGAACGCGTCCGAATCGACCTGATCGGGCGCGGGGCCGGCCGCGTCGGCTACACGTTCATGGGCGCCGGCCAGCAGATCGGCGGAGCCGCCGTCGACGAGGACGGCCAGCCGATCACCTACGGCGCGTCCGGCAAGGCGCTCGCCGAGCGTCGGACGATCGTCGTCGGCGACTACGTCCATGACCAATCGTTCCAGCACGTCCCGGAGCTCGATCGAGCGGTCGTCGACGACGGTATCCAGTCGCTCATCATCACCCCGCTCATCGCGGAGGACGACCTCCTCGGGGTCCTCCAGGTCGGCAGCTCCGCGCTCGATGCCTTCGACTCCGATCAGGCCGAGCTCGCGGAGGCGCTCGCCCACCAGGCGGCGATCGCGATCCACAACTCGCGGCTCATCCAGGCGCTCGAGCGGAGCAGTGTCAAGATCAGCCGGCGCGCAACCGCCGAGCAGGCCCTCCGCGAGATCGCGACCCGGATCACCGCGATCCGCGACCCGTCCGAGCTCCTCCAGCAGGTCGCGGACTCCGCTCGCCGGCTCCTCGATGGCGCCCGCGCCCAGCTCGACATCATCGATCCTGCCACCGGCCTGATCCACTGGACGAAGGTCTCCGGCGACGGCAAGTTCGGTGGGGCGCTGCCGGGGACGGTCGCGGGCGGCGACGCCATGCTCGGGATCAACGGCGTGGCGATCGCCGGCCGCAAGGTCTACGTCAGCGGCGACTATCTCGCGGATCCGCGGATCCGACACGTGGCCGAGTCCGACGAGTTCGTCCGGAGCGTCGGGCTCCATTCGGTCATCGCGGTCCCGTTGCTGACGGAGACGGACCTGCTCGGTGTCCTCAAGGTCTCGACGACCAGCCGGGATGCCTTCGACGACGAGGACGCGGCGCTGATGACGGCGTTTGGCGACCAGGTCGTCGTCGCGATCCAGAACGCCCGGCTGATCGACGAGCTGGGCCGATCGCGCGAGGAGATCTTGCGCCGCGCGGACGCCGAGCGATCCGTCCGCGAGATCGCCGCGAACATCTCGGCGCTGCGCGACGTCCAGGCGATCCTCCAGCAGACCGTCGACGAGGCCCGTCGCCTGCTCGACTCGGCCTCGTCGCGGATCGACATGCTCGAGGACGACGGCACGACTCTGCGCTGGGCCTTCGCCTCGGGCGAGGACGCAGTCCGGACCCAGCAAACCGGCTTCGACGGCGAGTTCCAGGTCGGGGAGGGCGTCGCGGGGCGGACCGTCCAGACCGGCCGGGCCTTCCGGACCGGCAACTACCTCGTCGACGACCAGTTCACCCACGTCCCCCGCTCGGACGCCCTCGTGACGGCGACCGGCTTCCACTCCGTGCTGTCGGCGCCGCTCCTGGGCGAGACCGGCCCGCTCGGCGCGCTGTCGGTCAGCAGCGAGGTCATCGATCACTACGACGACACCCAGGCTGAGCTCCTCCAGGCGCTCGCCGACCAGGCCGCGATCGCGATCCAGAACGCCCGGTTGATCGCGGATCTCGACGCGTCGAGCAAAGAGCTGGCCCGCCGCGCCGACGCGGAGCAGTCCCTGCGCGAGATCGCCGCCAAGATCACCGCGACGCGCGACACGGGCTCGCTCCTCCAGCAGGTCGTCGACGCCGCCGCCCGGCTCGTCGGCGCCGACGGCGCGGTCCTCGATCTCGTCGACGGCTCGGGCGCCCTGCTCCACTGGGCGTACGACTCGGGGATCGGCCTCCTCTTCGAACCGGAGGAGCTCGCCAGCCTGACGATCCCGGTCGGGGTCGGGGCGACCGGGTTGGCGGTTGGAGGCAATCGGGTCATCACGGCATCCGACGAGCCGTGGACCCTCTTCCCGCCTTCGGCGATCAACGATCGGTTCTTCGAGGCGACCGGCTTCCGCTCGATGATCATCGCCCCGATCAGCGGGGAAACGGGTCCGCTCGGCGCGCTGGAGGTCTATTCGACCCGGCCGGGCGCGTTCGACGAAGACGATGCCGGACTGATCCGCTCGCTCGCCGCCCAGGCCGCGATCGCGATCACGAACGCGCGCCTGATCGAGGAGCTCGAAGAGTCCCGCTCCGACCTCGAGGCGCGGGCCGAGACGGAGCGATCTCTGCGCGACATCTCGGCCCGGATCACGTCGCTCGGCGACCCCGGCGAGATCCTCGCCCGGATCGTCGAGGAATCGCGCCGCCTGCTCCGCTCCGACGGCGCCCACCTCACCCGGATCTCCGAGGACGGGACGTACCTCGTGCCGGTGATCGTCGCGGGCGGGATGGACGAGGACACGGAGAGCTGGCTGAAGAACATGCGCTTCCCGCTCGGCGGCGGGATCAACGGTCTGGCCGCCGAAGAGGTCCGCCTGATCTGGACGGGCGACTACCACGCCGATCCGCGGATCCCGCACGAGCCCGACGACGACGCGGCCGCATCGCGGCTGGGCCTGCGGGCGATGGCGGCGGCTCCGCTCCGGGCGCCCGCCGGCGAGGTCATCGGGACGCTCGCGATCTCGTACGCGCAGCCGCGCGAGATCCAGTCCGACGAGCTCGACCTGCTCCAGGGCCTCGCCGACCAGGCCGCGATCGCGCTCGCGAACTCGAATCTCTACGAACTGCTCGGCGAGTCCGAGCAGCGCTATCGCCACCTCGTCCAGAACTCGCCCGATCTCGTCTGGTCGATCGACGCTGAATCGCGGTTCACGTTTGTCTCCGACACGTGCCAGCGGCTGACCGGGTGGGTGGCGGAGGACCTCCTCGGCAAGCACTTCGGGGCGCTCGTGCACCCGTCATCGCGCGAGGTCGCCGAGATCGACTGGACGGCCGGGCTGGCGGACGACGACGGCGACGGCCGCGAGCTGCGGGGTCGGGTCAATCTCCTCCATCACGACGGCCACGCCGTGCCGGCCGAGTTCGTCGCATTCGCGACGCGTGACGAGACGGGCCAGTTCGGCGGCGCGACCGGCTCGGTCCGTGACATGAGCGAGCAGGACCGCCTCGAGCGCGAGCTGCGAGAGTCGGAGGAGCGGTTCCGCTTCCTCATCGCGAACTCGCCGGACATCATCTTCGCGATCGATCCGGACGGCAGGTTCGCCTACGTCAGCGACACGGTTCGCCGCTCCCTGGGCGTCGAGCCCGAGGACCTGATCGGGACTCACTTCATCGACCTGATCGAATACGGCCCCGAGGACGTCCCGGGCGAGCGGTTCGCGATCCTCGCCGAGAACCCGGATCTCGAGCTGACGAACCGGATGAACCTCCGGACCCGCGACGGCGGCCTCCGGCCCTTCGAGGTGAGCTCCGTCGGGATCCGCCGCAACGGCGTGTTCGCCGGGATCCAGGGCGCGGCCCGCGACGTGACCGAGCGCGAGCGCCTCGAGCACGAGCTGCGCGAGTCGGAGGAGCGCTACCGCTTCCTCGTCGAGAACTCGCCGGACATCATCTTCTCGACCGATCCGGCCGGCGTGTTCACCTACGTGTCCGAGTCGATCGAGCGCGTCACCGGGTTCAGCCCGACCGAGCTCATCGGCCGGCACTTCTCCGTCGTCGTCGATCCGGGATCGATCCCCGCCGCCGGCGAGCGCTGGGACGCGCTGCTCGCCGACCCCGCCACGCGCCAGGTCGTGAAGCTCGAGCTCGCCCGGAAGGGCGGCGGAACGGTCCCGGTCGAGGTGAGCTCGATCGGCACGACGATCGACGGCATGTTCGCCGGGATCCACGGCGCGACGCGCGACATCACCGACCGCGAGCGGCTCGAGCGCGACCTCCGCCGTCAGGCCGGCGAGCTGGCGTCGTCGCAGGAGCGGGCCCACCTCGCCCGCGAGCTCCACGACTCCGTCACGCAGGCCCTGTTCTCGATGACGCTCGTGACGCGGACGATCGAGCTCCAGATGGATCGGGACCCCGACTCCGCGCGCGACAAGCTCGTTTCGCTCCGTGACCTCCAGCGGGAAGCGCTCGCCGAGATGCGAGCGCTGATCTTCGAGCTCCGCCCCGGCAACCTCGAGAACGACGGCCTCCTGCCGGCGCTGCGGACCCACACGGCGGCACTCCAGGGGCGGATCGGGCTGCCGGTCGTCGTCACGAGCGATCTCACCGAGCGCCTGCCGCTCGAGATCGAGGAAGTCCTCTACCGGATCGCCCAGGAGGCGCTCCACAACGTCGTCAAGCATGCGGCCGCGCGCCAGGTCGAGGTCGTCCTCCACCGTCGCGGCCCCGATGTCGTCCTCCGGATCCGCGACGACGGCAAGGGCTTCGACCAGGCCTCCGTGCCCGACGGCCACCTCGGGATCACCGGCATGCGCGCGCGCGCCGACAAGATCGGGGCGACCTACCAGGTCACCTCACGCAGCGGCGCCGGGACGACGGTCGAGGTCGTCGTGTCGGCCGCCGCGATCGAGCGGGCGTCGGCGGCGGCGACACCACCCGAGCCAGAGGTCGTCGACGTGGGTCTTGGCCGGGTCCGTTCCGACTGACGACCTGCTCGCTCCTCCGGCCTTCGTCGGCGTGCG
>DASXTH010000026.1:0-5888 GCA_036505555.1 Candidatus Limnocylindrales bacterium
GAGCGGGACCGGCGGGCAGTCGGCCGCCTGACGGTCGACGATGTCGTGCCACCAGACATCGCGGCCCTCGACCACGGTCGCCTCAGGCGCGGCGTCGCCGAGGCGGCGGACGATCAGGACGTGCTCAACCGTGGGGCTCACCGCGACCGCCTCATCGACCGCGGCCTTGAGCGGCATCGCCTTGCCGCGGCGGTAGCTCCCGTCGGCGGTGATCACGAGCCTCGCCTGGGAGTCGTCGATCCGGCCGCTGAGCGCCTCGGCCGAGAAGCCGGCGAAGACGACCGTGTGCGGGGCGCCGATCCGGGCGCAGGCGAGCATCGCGATCGGCAGCTCCGGGATCATCGGCATGTAGATGGCGACGCGGTCGCCCGTCCGGATCCCGAGCTCGAGGAGCGCGTTGGCGGCCTTCTGGACCTCGCGATGGAGGTCGTCGAACGTGATCGTCCGGGCATCGCCGGGCTCGCCGATCCAGTGATAGGCGACCTTGCTTCCGAGGCCGTTGGCGACATGCCGGTCGACGCAGTTCTCGCTGATGTTCAGCTTCCCGCCGACGAACCACTTCGCGAACGGCAGGTCCCACTCGAGCGTTGTCTCGAACGGCGTCTGCCAGGTCACAGTCTCGCGGGCGAGCTTCGCCCAGAAGGCCTCGGGATCGCGGGCGGCTTCCTCGTACAGGCCGGGCTGGGCATTGGCCTGGGCGGCGAACGCCGGGTCGGGCGGGAAGGTCCGGCCCTCGGCGAGGAGATTCTCGATCTCCGGATGCTGGTCGACGCTCACGTGCTGCTCCTGCCGGCTGCTGCTCGGGGGCAAGGTGCGGGTGCGACGGTCGGGCTGAGCCGCCATTCTACGCGGCACGCCCGCGGTCGCTCGTCTGCGGGCGTCGCCGGAACCCGGTGGCCTACTCGTCGGCGAGGTCGTCCTGCGTCGGCGCCGGCCCGATCTGGACGCCCTCGGTCCCGTCCTGCGGGGCGACGACGACCTGCGGCGGGCGGGGCAGCCGGATTCCGTTCCGTGCAAACGTCTCCAGGAGCAGCTTGCGGAACTCGCCGCCGGCCGCCCACTGATCCGACGCGCGGACGGTGCCCAGGATCTTCAGCGTGACGCCGCGCTCCTCGATCGACTCGACCCGCTCGACCCGGGGCGGCTCGAGGATCCGCCGCTTCCAGAGTGGGTCGGCCGCCATCTGCTTGCCGAGCTCCTCGACGACGTTGATCGCCTGGTCGATGTCGGTTCCGAACGCGACGGTGACGTTCTGGTTGATCCGTGCCCACGTCCGGGTGAGATTGCTCGCGACCTTGATCTCGCCGTTCGGAACGGTGTGGACGACGCCGGACAGGTCGCGGAGCGTCGTGCGGCGAAGGCTGAAGTCCTCGACCGCACCGCTGACGCCGGCGATCGTGATGACATCGCCCTTGCTGTACTGGTTCTCGATGAGGATCAGCGCGCCGTTGAGATAGTCGCGGACGAGACTCTGGGCTCCGAAGCCGACGGCGATGCCGACGACCCCGAGACCGGCGATCGCCGGGCCGATGTCGAGTTCGAGCGCGCTCAGGACCATCACCCCCGCGATCAACACGACGAAGGCGCGGATGACGTTCGAGCCGAGCTCGTCGAGCGTGTCCATCCGCTTCTGGACCTCGATCGCCGACAGCTCCTGGGCCGTTCCCTCGCTCGCCTCGCGGTCGAGGAGCGCCTTCACGACGCCATGCACGAGGACGGTCGAGATCCGCACGGCGATGACGGCGACAACGACGATCAGGGCGATCCGCAGCCCGTTCGTCCGGAGGACGACGAGCAGGTCGCTCAGCGGCGGCTTCGAGAAGTCCATCGATCCGATGGTAACGGCGGACGGATCGCCGGGATGTCACGGCGTGCGAGGTCGGCCCGTCACAGCGACGTGCCCAGGAACTCGATGGCTGTGATCCTGTTGACCATCGCGTGCCGTGCTGTCGCGGCTTGCGGTGAGGTCCGGCCGCTCGATGGGTCTGCTGGAGCCGTCGCGTCAGGGTCTTCCGACAGCGATGCGAGTGCGCCTTCGGATCGTGTACGCGTCGATCCGACCAGCCAGGAGCTGCTCGCTCTCATGGACCCCACCGACACCGCGCATGTCGTGATCGGGACGACCTGGACCGACGAGCTCGCGGATGCAGCAACTGACGCGAAGCTGCGGTTCGAGGTCTACGAGCCGGGTGCGTCCGTCGCGATCGACGGACCGATCGGACGGGTCATGGATCTCGTCGAGCGCGTGCCGGTCACGTCGGTGTCCGTGACGGAGTCCAGCGAGGCGCTGCGACCGATCCCCGATCGGCGTCCTGACGTCACGGCTCCCCGGCCCGGCCGCCCCTATCTCCTGACCGGATTCGGCGACCTCCCGGAACTGAAGCTCGCGTCACCCGCGCGGGAGACACTGCTCCGCTCGCTCGCCCAGACCGTGCAGACGATCGACGGCCAGCCGTATCCGCGCCTCGAGATCGATGGCGCGTGCGGAGAGAGCAAGGCCGGCGCGAGCTGCGCCCTGCTTGCCGTGGGCTACACGGCCGGCAGTGTCGGGCGCGACGACGAGTGGTCGATCGATGGAACGCCGCAAGGCGGATGGATCGGCCGACTCGATCGCGCGCGGCTGTGGAGCGTCCCGCGTGCCATGGTGCGCGCCGCCGAGTGGGACGCCCGGCACGACGGCCCCACGCTGGCGCGGATCCGAGCGTACAGCTGGTGTTGCGAGGCGACGTGGGATCCCGCAGCGCCGGGCCGGATCACCCTGGTCTACGGCCGGCTCTGCACGAGCGCAGCCCGGCCCGGGCGCGACATCGCCGAAACCGGCGAGTGCCGCGACCAGCTGTCGGTCACCGTGGACCTCGGGGCGGAACGCGTGACCCTTGTCGACGGACCTGCGTAGCGCGGCGGTCGGCAGTCAGGAGGCCGCTCCGACCTCCGCGGGGAGCTCCTCGACGGCGACCGGCGCCGGCGCGAGCGGGACGGGCACGGTCGCCGCGATCGATGAGTTCGTCAAGGCCTGAGCGAGGGTCGGGAGCGCCGCTGTGGCGGTGCCCGTGCCGCCGAGACGGACCGAGATCGCCGCCGCGGCCTCCCGCGCCTGCGCCGCGAGCTCCGGGATCCGGCGCGGGGTGAGCCGGAACGCCGGCCCCCAGATGTCGACGGCCGCGATCACGTTGCCGCGCGCGTCGTGGACCGGGGCCGCGACCGCGTTGAGGCCCATCTCGAACTCGCCGAGCGCGGTCGCGTACCCGCGACGGCGGATGCGGGCGAGCTCCTCGAGGAGCGGCTCGAGCTCGGTGATCGTCCGCTCGGTGTAGCTGACGAGGCCGCGCCGGACGATCCGGAGGACCTCCCGCTCGGCGACCGCGGACAGCAGGACCTTGCCCGACGCGACGCAATGGAGCGGCGTCGAGCGCCCGGTCCAATCGCCGACCGCGATGAGGTTCGGGCCGTCGGCCTGGGCCACGGTCAGGAGCGTGTCGCCGTCGAGGATCCCGAGCCCGGTCGTCTCGTGGGTCAGGCGGGCCAGCCGCTCGAGCTCGGGCATCGCGATGCCGCGGAGGTCGAGGGTGCGCTCGGCCCGCTCGGCGAGCCGGATGACGACGAGCCCGAGCCGGTACTTTCCCGTTTCCTCGTCCTGCTCGACGAGCCCGCGCTTCTGGAGCGTCGCGAGCAGACGCGATGCAGTCGACTTGTGGAGGCCGAGCCGCCGGGCGAGCTCGGTCACGCCGGCCTCGCCCTGCGACTCACCCAGGGCGAGGAGGAGTGCCGCCGCGCGGTCGACCGAGCGAACCGCATTTCCGTCGAGGACCATCGATCTGTTGTCCCTCGTCTGGTCGCCGGCCGGGGCCGGCGGGTGGATGTGACGGCGACCGGGCTCCCGGTCAGTCGATCTCTGGGTTGGGTCAGCCGTGGCTCGGGAGGCCGGCCTCGGCGCCGGGTGGGAGCTGACCGGTCTCGTCGCCGAGATGCATTTGGTGCCCGCGGCTTCGAGCGTCGAGCGCCGCATGGAACGAGTCCTCGAAGATCGAGACGACGCGGTCGACGATGTCGCCCTCGGCGTGCGCCTCGCACAGGAACCATGGCTCACGGGAGTCCGGCTCGGGCATGGCCCCGCGGGCGAACATCCCGATCGCGACTTCGTCATACAGCGCGTGATCGGATTTCGCCCAGTCCCGATATTCGGTCGGGGCTTCCTCGATGAACATGATCCCGAACATCGACGGGTGGCCCGTGAAGACGTACGGAATGCCGGTCGGGTTCAGGACTTCGCGGATGCCGTCCTGGATCCGGCGGCCCGTCGCGTGGATCGTCTCGAGGGCATTCGTGTCACGGAGGATCTCGAGCGTCTTGACCGCGGCGGCCGCGGCGACCCGGTTGCCGGCGTACGTCCCGCCATGGCTGACCTTGTCGGGCAACAGCTCCATGATCTCGCGCCGGCCGCCGAACGCCGCCGCAGGGTAGCCGTTGCCCATGGCCTTCGCGAAGGTCCCGATGTCCGGTCGAACGCCGAAGTACTCGGAGGCGCCGCCCTTGGCCAGCCGGAATCCGGTCTTGACCTCGTCGAAGATCAGGAGGATCCCGAACTCCTCGGTCATCGCCCGGACGGCGGCGTGGAAACCCTCCTGGGGCAGGATCGCCTGCGCGTTGCCCATGATCGGCTCGACGATCACGGCGGCAATATCGTCGCCCTGCTCCTCGAAGAGGTTGCGCAGGAATGCGAGATTGTTGTAGCGGGCGGGGAGAATCGTGTCCGCGACGGCCTCGGGGATGCCCCGGCCCCAGATCAGGCGGACAGGCTTGTCGGCGTCGCCGAGGTCAGACATGTTGTCGGGGCCGACGCTGATCAGCGCGTAGTCGTGGACGCCGTGGTACTGGCCCTCGAACTTCACGATCTTGTTCCGGCCGGTGAAGGCCCGGGCGAGGCGCATCGCGTGCATCGTCGCCTCGGTGCCCGACACGGTCATCCGGGCCATGTCGACCCAGCCGGTGAGCTCCTTGACGAGCTCCATCGCCCGGACCTCGTCCTCGGTCGTGAGCGAGAAGCTGACCCCCTTGCGCATCTGCTGGTTGACGTAGTCGTCGACCCGCTCGTCGTTGTGGCCGAGGATCACCGGGCCGTAGCCCATCCGGAGGTCGATGTACTCGTTCTGGTCCGCGTCCCAGACCCGGCCACCCTTGCCCCGATCGACATAGATCGTGTCGTTGCCCCACGCTCGGAAATTCGAGTCCGTGCCGCCCGGCAGCGTCTTCAACGCGCGGCGGTAGAGCTCGAGCTGGCGGTTGCGGCGCAGCGCGGCAGGCTGGCTGGTGGTCCGGGGCTCGGTGGCCATACAGCGGTCACTCCATGCGGGTTCTGACCCGTCGTACGCGACGGGCGTTCCGGAGGGCGGAACGGGTGGGACGCCATGGTGGCATAGGCCCCGTTTCTCCGTCAACGCGGATATCGCACCGGCGCACCAAATCTGGTTCGAATCACGTGTCTCCTTGCGCTGAAGTGATCGGAATGCGTCGCTCGGCGGCTACGATCTGAGCGTGAGCTCGAACAACCCCACCGCCGCGATCAGCTACTGGCTCGACGCGTCGCCGGCTGGGCGGCGGCGGCCCGCTCTCCGCGGCGAGGAACGCGTCGACGTCGCGATCGTTGGCGCGGGGTTCACCGGGCTCTGGACCGCGATCGCGCTGACGGACACGGACCCGAGCCTGCGCGTGGCCGTCCTCGAGCAGGAGATGGTCGGGTTCGGGGCGTCCGGCCGGAACGGGGGCTTCTGCCAGGCGTCGCTGACCCACGGGCTCGCGAACGGGATCCACCACTTTCCCGACGAGCTCGAGATCCTCGAGCAGGAGGGGCTCGCCAACCTCGCGGCGATCGTCGCCTTCATCGGCGACCA
>DASXTH010000027.1:0-3977 GCA_036505555.1 Candidatus Limnocylindrales bacterium
GAAGACACGGAGGCTCTCCATGGATCCGCTCATCAGCCTGCACGGCGTCACGAAACGCTATGACGCGTCGACCCAGCCGGCGCTCGACGCCGTCGACCTCGATATCGAGGCGGGGCGGATCACCGCGATCATGGGCCCGTCGGGATGCGGTAAGTCGACGCTCCTCAACCTCGTCGGTGGCCTTGACCGGCCGACGAGCGGCGCGATCACCGTCGGCGGCGTCCGGGTCGACCAGCTCGGGGAGGCCGCCGCGGCGCGCTTCCGGCGCTCGACGGTGGGGTTCGTCTTCCAGTTCTTCCACCTCCTCGACGACCTCTCGGTCCGCGACAATGTCGCGGTCGCGGCTCTCCTCGCGGGCCGGTCTCGTTCGGAGGCGGATGCCCACGCCGACGAGATGCTCGCCCAGCTCGGCCTCGCCGAGCAGCGCCGCAAGTTCCCGGCGCATCTCAGCGGCGGCGAGCGCCAACGCCTCGCGATCGCCCGGGCGGTGATCAATCGCCCGGCGGTGCTCCTCGCCGACGAGCCAACGGGCGCCCTCGACCGCCACAACGGCGAGATCGCCCTCGCGCTCCTCGAGGACCTCAACCGGCGCGGCCAGACGATCCTGCTCGTCACCCACGACGAGGTCCTCGCGGAGCGCGTCGCCCACCGGATCGTGCGCCTCATCGACGGCGCGATCGTCGGCGACCAGCCGGCGCGGATGGTGGCGTGATGGGCGCCGTCCGGATGAAGACGCTCGCCGATCTGCGGCGCCGCAGACTCCAGACCCTGGTCCTCACGGTGGTGCTGTTTCTCGCGGCAGGGGCCGCGACCCTGGCCGCCGACATCCTCTTCGAGTCCAACGCGCCGTTCGAGCGGGCGTTCGCGGCGGCCAACGGTGCCCACCTGGTGATCGAGTACGACGGGGCGATCGATCACGATCGGCTCGCCGCGACGGGCGGCGCCGCCGGCGTGACGGCGAGTGCCGGCCCGTGGCCCGTGACCGACGGCGGTTTGTCGCATCCGAAGGGCGGCATCGTCCTGGGGGCCGTGTTCTCGGGTCGTCCGCAACCCGATCCCGCGATCGACGCGGTCACGATCTCGAGCGGGCGCTGGTGGCAGGCGCCCGGCGAGGCGGTCCTCGACGAATCCACCGCCCGATTGCTCAACCGCCGGGTCGGGGACATCGTGCGGGCCTACTCGCAGGCGGCCGAGCCGGCCAGGGACAAGATCCAGGTCGGCCGTGGCGCGCCGGCGGGACCCGAGCCGCTGCTCGGCCCGTCGCTCGATCTCACGGTCGTCGGGATCGCGGCGTCTGTCAGCACCCCGGACGTCGCCCTCTGGGCAAGCCCGACCGACATCGCCTCGCTCGCGCCCGGTCGCGTCCCGAACCAGCAGATGCTCTACCGGGTGACGCCGGCGGCATCGGCCGCCGACCTTGCGGCTGCGATGGCGCAGATCACCGCCAACGTGTCGCCCTCCGCGGTCACCGGGACCCAGACGTATCTCGACGTCAAGGCCGGCGTCGATCGCCTCGCCGACCTCTACGTGCCGATCCTCCTTGCGTTCTCGCTCTTCGCCCTGCTCGCGGCCGGCTTCACGATCAGCAACGTCGTGAGCGGGGTCGTCCTGACCTCCTACCGGGAGATCGGCTTGATGAAGGCGCTCGGGTTCACCCCCGGCCAGGTCAGCTGGATCCTCGTCGCCCAGGTCCTCGCCCCGGTCGTCGTCGGGTCGGTCGCGGGCGTGGTCGTCGGCACGATCGCAAGTGCTCCCATCGTCGCCCAGACCGCACGATCGTTCGGACTCCCGGCGACCTTCACCCCGTCGGTGCCGGTGATCGCCACGGTCCTGGGTATCTGCGTCACGATGGCCGTCGTCGCCGCCATCGGGCCGGCGCTCCGCGCCGGCCGGCTGAGCGTCGTCGCCGCGATCGCGCGTGGCACCGCGCCGTCGGGTCGCCCGGACGGGGGACGGCTCCGCGCGCTCGCGCTCCGGCTTCCGATCAGCCTGCTCGCCCGCCTCGGCGTGGCCGCCGGCGTCGCCCACCCGCCGCGTGCGGCGATGACGCTCGGGGCGCTCGTCGTGGGTGTGACCGCGGCGACGTTCTCCATCGGGCTGAACGCCTCGTTGCTGCGGGTCCAGGACGACCTCAGCCGGCGGGACGCCAGCCCCGTCCGCGCCGATGTGGGCTCCCGGCTCAGCCCCGCGGAGGTCACCGCGGCGATCGAGCACGATCCCGACACCGCGCGATTCGTATCCGTCGGTCAGACGCAGGTCACGATCCAACGGGCCGGCGCGATCCCGTTCGTCGGCTACCGGAACGCGTCCGACTGGCTCGGGTACCGGTTGATCGAGGGCCGCTGGTTCAGCGGACCCGGCGAGGCCGTTGCGCCGACCAACCTGTTCACCCAGACCGGCCTCCACGTCGGCGACACGGTGACGATCGTCCGCGACGATCGGCCGCTGACCATCCGCCTCGTCGGCGAGATCTTCGACGCTGCGCGAGAGGGTCGCGACAACCTCCTGCTCCGCGGGACGTGGGACGACCTCATCGCGCTGGATCCCGCTGTCCAGGTGTCGGCATGGGAGATGCATCCCGTCGAGGGCGTCGAGGCCCGCTCCTACGCCCAGGCGCTCCAGGAGGACCTCGGGATGTCGCTCCCGATGGAGGTCGTCGGCGACAAGACCGAGGACGAGTCGTTCATGCTCTTCCTCACCGTCGTCGGCCTGATGGGCGTCGTGCTCGTCGCGATCTCGCTCGGCGGCGTCTTCAACACGGTCCTGCTCGAGACGCGCCAGCGCACCCACGAGCTCGCCGTCCTGAAGGCGATCGGGCTGACGCCGGCGCAGCTCATCGGGATGGTCGTGTCGTCGATCGTTCCCGTTGGCGTGCTCGCGGGTCTGATCGGCGTGCCGATCGGGCTGGCCGCCCAGCGCATCGTCCTGACGTACATGGGCCAGGTCGCCGCGAGTACCAACATCCCGCCGTCGACCTTCGAGGTGTTCGGTCCCGTGCTGATCGGGATCCTCGCGTTGAGCGGCCTGGCGATCGGCGTCGTCGGGGCGTTGCCGCCGGCCCAGCGCGCGGCCCGCGCACGGATCGCGCCCGTGCTCCAGGCGGAGTAGGGGTGGCGGAGTCGGCTAGCTCGGCGTCTCGACGACGCGATACGAGCAGCAGCGGTCACCGCTCGCGATGTGTGTCTCGCGGACGACCTCCGCGCCGAGGACCTCGCGGAAGAGGTCCAGCTCCGCGTCGCACGCGGAGCGCTGGCCGGTCGCCACCTGGAGGATCGCGCAGTTGTGCTCGCGGAGGCGGATCGTCCCGTCGGGCTCCACGAGCGTATCGGCGAGATACCCGAGCTCGTCCTGGATCACCGCCAGGGCCCGGACGCGCTCGACCAGCGGCGCGTCGAGGCCGACGCGGTCGTCGAGCTCGCGGCGCATCCGGTCGCCGATCTGGCGGCGGCGCGCCTGGAAGACCTGCTCGATCAGGCTATCGCCGCCGACGGCGCCGATCGCGGCGAGCAGCCCGGCGGCCAGCCCGTCGTAGTTCGATGGGAAGAGCTCCTGGGCATCGGGCGTGACGTCGTACAGGTGGCGTGGCCGGCCGACGCCGTGGCGAACGGTCTGGCGGCTGACGAAGCTCGCGTCCTCCAGGGCGCGGAGCTGCTGGAGGACTCCGGTCCGGCTCGCGCCGATTGCGTGGGCGAGCTGGTCCGGCGTGGCCGGTCCCTCGCGTCGAAGCCGTTCAAGGATCTCGCGCCGGAGCGCCCGCGGCGAGCCTGGCGTGCCTGCAGGGGAGCTCGGGGGGGCGGTCACGGAGACCGCGTCGTCGGCGGCCGGTTCCATGGGCCGAAGGCTAGCACCGGTGGTCGCCGAGCGTGTCGGCCGAGGTCCGACTGCGTTGGTCGCACGCAATTGCATTCGTCGCGCTGGGGCGGCCAAGGCTAGGCGGAGGCCGAGCACCGGAGCGAGCAGGCTTGAAGGCCTGTGAG
>DASXTH010000028.1:0-5342 GCA_036505555.1 Candidatus Limnocylindrales bacterium
GGGCGCAAGCTTGACTCCGTGACGTTCGAGGACTTCGGCTCGGCTCGCCGCGTCGTCGCCACGAAGGACGACACGACGGTCATCGACGGAGCCGGGTCGCCCGACCAGATCAAGGCCCGCATGGCCCAGATCAAGGCCCAGATCGAGGACACCACGTCCGACTACGACAAGGAGAAGCTCCAGGAGCGTCTCGCCAAGTTGTCGGGTGGCGTCGCGGTGATCAAGGTCGGCGCGGCCACCGAGGTCGAGCTCAAGGAGAAGAAGCACCGCATCGAGGATGCGCTCTCGACGACCCGTGCGGCCGTCGAAGAGGGCCTCGTCGCCGGCGGTGGCACCGCTCTCCTCCAGGCAATCCCGGCCCTCGACGCCCTCAAGCTCGAGGGTGACGCCCAGGTCGGCGTCGACATCGTCCGCAAGGCCCTCGAGGCCCCGGCCCGCCAGATCGCCGACAACGCCGGGCAGTCCGGCGAGGTCGTGATCAACCAGGTCCGGAACGCCAAGATCGGCCACGGCTACGACGCGCTCCGCAACGAGTACGGCGACATGTTCAAGAAGGGGATCGTCGACGCCCGCAAGGTGACCCGGTCCGCCCTCCAGAACGCGGCCTCGATCGCGGCGATGGTCCTGACCACGGAGACGTTGATCACGGACATCCCCGAGAAGCAGGCAGCGGCCGCCGGCGGTGGCCATGGCCACGGCGGCGGGGACATGGACTTCTAGTCCAACCCAAGCACGCGACAGAACGCCCCTCCCGGCGACGGGAGGGGCGTTCTGCTGTTCGGGGCCAATGTGACGTGGCACGAGGTGCGGGATCGGGGAGCCTCCCCGTTCCGGGAAATCATCCCCTGACCAGAACGGGACCTTCGGCGGTTGACAGGGCGGAGACCCTTGGGCACGCTGACCGCCATTCATTCAACCCATCAGGGGGACATTCGTGACCCGACGCCTCGCGTTCCTGCCGCTCGCCCTCGTGGCGACACTGTCTCTCGTCCTGGCCGCCTGCAGCTCGACGCCGTCCGCGCCCGCGTTGACCGATCCGAAGGAGATCGTGACGAAGGGGGTCACGTCGCTCGTCGACGTGAAGACGTTCGAGTTCACCGGCACGTTCAGCGGCAGCCTCAAGGCCGCCCAGATGGGCAACTTCGACCTCTCCACCATCAAGATGGCGGGCGCTGTCGACATCCCCAACAAGACCGCGAAGTTCAACCTCGACGCGCCGACGCTTCTCGGCACGAAGATCGACGCCCTCCTGATCGGCAACGACGCCTACTACAAGATCGCGGGCATGTTCTCCCAGATGGTCCCGGGCGCCGTCGCGGACAAGTACACGAAGGTCGCGGTGCCGACGTCGACGGCCAATCCGGTCACCGTCGCCACCGACATGACGAAGCTCGTCGCGCAGCTCAATGAAGGGCTCGGCAAGCTGCCGTCGCCGCTCGTCAAGGGCGCCGACGAGAAGTGTGGCGACGCCGACTGCTATCACGTCTCGACGGTCGTCACCGCGGCCCAGGCGAAGGCGCTCGACCCGAGCTCGACCCTCGACGGCGACGTCACGGTCGATCTGTGGACGCGCAAGAGCGACTATCGACCGGCCAAGTTCGGCTTCTCGATCGCGTCCGCCAGCCTCGGCACCTTCGGGATGACGCTCGAGGTCAAGTACGACGTCGCGGTCTCCGTCCAGGCTCCGCCGGCCGACCAGGTCGTGACTGCGCCGTAAGCGCTCGCTCGACCGCAGGGAGGCCCGGGTCGACGACCCGGGCCTTTCGATTCGGACCGCCCGGCCGGCGCCTGGCGTCCCCCGCCCGATGGCCGCCGGATCGCCGCCAGAGCGCCGCCGAGAGGGAGCTCTCGATGAGGCTGGGCGAAGGGGCCCGACCTACAATGGATCGGTGCCACAGCCCAGTCGCCGGACGCGCTCCGGTCGTGCCGTCGACGACGCCCCGGCGGGGGAGGGAACCCTGTTCGCGGACGCCGCGGAGACGCCCACGGAGACCGTCCCGCAGGAGCCGGATTGGCTCCGCGACGTCCCGATCCCGGGCGACGTCCCACAGGAGCTCACACCCGACGAGCGCCGCGCGCGCGACGACGCCCAGAAGGCCGAGCAGACCGCTCGGGCGGCCGCGCGCGCGACGGAGATCGTCGGCCGGCTCAACCCCGAGCAGGCCCGCGCCGTCACGACCACCGACGGGCCGCTACTGATCCTCGCCGGCGCGGGTTCGGGCAAGACCCGCGTCCTCGCTCACCGGATCGCATATCTCGTCGGGGTGAAGAACGTCCGGCCCTGGTCGATCCTCGCGGTCACCTTCACGAATCGCGCCGCCGGGGAGCTGCGCGAGCGGATCATCGCGCTGATCGGCGAGCCCGGCCGCGATGTCCAGGCCGGGACCTTCCACTCGCTGTGTGCCCGCGTCCTCCGCCGCGACGGCGAGTCGATCGGGATCGATCGGCGCTTCGTCGTCTACGACACCGAGGACCAGCAGAGCCTGATGAAGCAGCTCCTCCGCGAGGAGGACCTGCCGCTCACCGGCGAGTTCCGGCCCAGCGCCGTCCTCGGCGCGATCAGCCGGGCGAAGAACGAGATGCTCGACGCGACGTTCCTCGCCGAGAACGCGGTCAACCACCGCGAACGGACGATCGCCAAGCTCGCCGTCCGCTATGAGCAGCGCCTCCGGAAGGTCGGCGCGCTCGACTTCGACGACCTCCTCCTGAAAGCCGTCGAGCTGTACGAGCAGGCGCCCGACGTCCTCGCCCGCTACCAGGATCGCTGGCGCTATCTCCACGTCGACGAATACCAGGACACGAACCGGCCGCAGTACCTCTGGATCCGGGCGCTCGCCGCGAAGCACCGCAACCTCGCGGTCGTCGGCGACGACGACCAGTCGATCTACCGCTGGCGCGGCGCTGACATCCGGAACATCCTCGACTTCGAGCGCGACTATCCCGAAGCGACGGTCGTGAAGCTCGAGCGGAACTACCGCTCGACGCAGTTGATCCTCGACGCGGCCCACGCCGTCGTCTCGCGCAACACGGAGCGCACGGACAAGAAGCTCTGGACCGAGCGCTCCGGCGGGGCGAAGATCCAGCGCTTCGAGGCGTACAACGAGGAAGAGGAGGCGGAGTGGATCGCCCGCCAGGTCGAGGGCCTGGTCGGCGGCCGCGGCTCCGTCCTGACCCGCCGCGCCGATGACGAGGACGCAGGCTCGCTCCGTGCCCGCGACATCGCGGTGATGTACCGGATGAACGCTCAGTCCCGCGCGATCGAGGAGTCGTTCCTCCGCTACGGGATCCGTTACCAGCTCGTCGGCGGGACACGGTTCTACAGCCGGCGCGAAGTCAAGGACGCCTTGGCGTACCTCCGGGTGCTGCGCTCCGACACGGACTCAGTCAGCTTCGAGCGGATCATCAACGTCCCGGCGCGAGCGATCGGCGACAAGACGATCGAGGTCCTCCGGGCCGCGTCCGTCCAGGGCGGGATCTCGACGTGGGAGGCGATCGAGCGGGCGGCCCGCGGCGAGGTCGAGGGCCTGGTCGCGCGGGCCCGGACGAACTTGGCCGACTTCGCGGCGCTCATCCGGCGCCTCCGCTCCCGGGTCGGCGTCCTGAGCCTGCCCGAGCTCCTCGACGAGACGCTCGAGGCGTCCGGCTACCGGGCGATGCTCGCCGACGGCTCCGAGGACGGCGAGGACCGCTGGGCGAACCTCCTCGAGCTGCGTTCGGTCACGACCCGCTATGACGACCTCGAGGCCGAGGATGCCCTCGATCGGCTGCTCGAGGAGACGGCGCTCGTCGCCGACCAGGACTCGTACGAGGGCGACGCCGACGCGGTGACGATGATCACGCTCCATGCCGCGAAGGGACTCGAATTCCCGGTCGTCTTCATCGCCGGGCTGGAGGAGGGGGTCTTCCCGCACAGCCGGGCGCTCGACGACGAGAAGGAGCTCGAGGAGGAGCGCCGCCTGGCGTACGTCGGGATGACGCGGGCGATGCGGCGGCTCTACCTGTCGCACGCGTGGCGGAGAGCGACATGGGGCATGGGCCAGCCCTCGATCCCGTCGCGGTTCCTGCTGGAGATCCCGTCGGAGCTGATGATCGGGCCCGATCTGTCGACCGGGACGGCCGGGCTCGACGTCGATCTCGACCTCGCGTTCGGGGCGCGCGGGACGACCCGCTTCGGGCGCCCGATCCCGGGCCGCGGGCCCGGGCCCGCCTACCGCCAGGGGAGTGGCCAGCCCGGGGCACCGGCGGCCGGCGAGGCGTTCCGCCCGTCGCGCGATCTCGCCGCGAAGCGGGAGGCCTTCGACGACGGCGCGCCGTCGGGCTCGCTCGGACGGCTCGGCCCGGCACCCGGGTCGGCCGCGACCGGCGGCGCGGTCCGTCCGCCGCGCCCGATCATCCCCGGCGAACGTCAGTACCGGGACGGCGACCGCGTCCGCCACGGCCGCTGGGGCGACGGCATCGTCGTCACGAGCAAGCTGACCCGGAGCGACGAGGAGATCACGGTCGCGTTCAAGGACCCCACGGTCGGCCGCAAGACGATGCTGGCGAGCCTCGCCAACCTGGACCTGGTCGGGTGACCGCGCTCGAGCCGTCCATCGACCTCGATCGGATCTGACCCGAGCGCACGTCGCGGGCTGATTGCCCCGCGCGGCCGGCGTCCGCTCAGCGGGCCGGGCGCGTCAGCTGCTCGAGATGCTCGTCGTAGTGCTCGTCGCTGTTGCCGCGGAACCAGTCGGCGAGCGGATCCCCGTCGGTCCACGGGAAATGGTGGGTATCAAAGAGCTCCTCGTCCGAGGCGCCATCGATGGCGGCGAGGAGCGCGTCATACGCTTCGCGCTCGCCCGCGCGCACGTCGTCGAGCGATCGATCGCGATTCTCCCGGTAGAACCGCTCGTTCAGCACGTCGGTCTGGACCGAGCCATCGGGCCGGTCCCCCGACCGGAGGGTCGCGAGGTGGCCGACGACCCGACGCTCCCACGCTTCGAGGTGCGCGAGCACGTCCTTGCGTGTCCAGGGCTCGTCGACGACATCCAGCATCGCCGCGTCGTCGAACGCCGCAAGCGCGGTCTCGAGGCGGAGGCGCCCGGCCGCGATCGTCTCGGCAAGCGTCGATCGGTTCACGGCGGCATCGTCTCCGGCATCCATGCCCGGAGCGGTCATGTTTGGCCGGCGTTCGCGTCCTCGCCACCGGCTGTCCGTTCGAACGACAGCCGCATCGTCAGGGGCAGCGTCTCGCCCGGCCGAATGAGCGACAGGGCGCCGGGCTCGCCCTTGAGCAGCCGGCGGATCCCGTCCGGCGCGTGCGTCTGGGGTTCGACGGCGACGGCGTCCTTGTCGCCCGGGCT
>DASXTH010000029.1:0-9718 GCA_036505555.1 Candidatus Limnocylindrales bacterium
GCGCGACGTCGTCTTCGACCAGTTCGCGAGCCGCGAGGGCGAGATGGTCACCGGGACGGTCGACCGGGTCGAGCCGCGGGCGATCATCCTCGACATGGGCAAGGGCGTTGAGGCCGTGCTCGCCACGACC
This sequence comes from Candidatus Limnocylindrales bacterium, assembly GCA_036505555.1. Taxonomy (GTDB): domain Bacteria; phylum Chloroflexota; class Limnocylindria; order Limnocylindrales; family CSP1-4; genus CF-46. The sequence goes on from DASXTH010000029.1 coordinate 131, forward strand.
GAGCAGTCGCCGCTGGAGCACTACCGGATCGGCCAGAACGTGAAGGCCTACGTGCTCGAGGTCCGGCGTACCCCGCGCGGCCCCACGCTCTTCGTCAGCCGGACCCACAAGGGCTTCCTGAAGCGCCTGTTCGAGCTCGAGGTCCCGGAGATCCACAGCGGAACCGTCGAGATCAAGGCAATCGCCCGCGAGCCCGGGTCGCGCTCGAAGGTCGCGGTTTCGTCGCGCCAGGAAGGCCTCGACCCGGTCGGCGCGACCGTCGGTCAGCGCGGCGCGCGAGTCCAGGCGGTCGTCGCGGAGCTCGGTGGCGAGAAGATCGACATCATCCCGTGGAACGACGATGCGAGCGTCTTCGTCGCGAACGCGCTGTCGCCGGCGCAGGTGATCAGCGTCGACATCGACGAGGAGAAGCGAATCGCGAACGTGACCGTTCCCGAGCGGATGCTCTCCCTCGCGATCGGGCGCGAGGGCCAGAACGCCCGCCTCGCTGCACGGCTGACCGGCTGGCGGATCGACATCCGAAGCGATGTATCCGTCGCGGCAAAGGCCGCGGAGGACGAGGCGGCGACGCCGGCCGCTGCGGCCGCCGCACCCGCGGAGACCGTCGCACCCGCGGAGACCGCCGCTGCACCTGCGGAGGCGACGGCGCCCGCGGCGTTGGCCGTGGAGCCAGCTCCTGAGGCCGAGCCCGCCGTCAAGAAGGTCGCGAAGCCGCGCGCGAACAAGGCCGAGGCCGTGACGGCGTCCAGCGCCGACGCGCCTACCGAGACCGAGGCGGCGCCTGCCGCGAAGAAGGTCACGAAGCCGCGCGCGAAGAAGACCGAGGCCGTCGCTGCATCCGGCGACGACGCAACCCCGAAGGCCGAGGCCACCCCGGCTGCGAAGAGGACACGAGCGAAGAAGACGCCCACCACCGAGGAGGTGGGGTCGTAGGCCGGCCGCGAACGGATGCGCCGCGGCGCATCCCGACCCGCTCCTGTGTCGCGTGCCGGACGGCCCGTCCGAAGCGTGAGCTCGTCCGGATCGTTCGCACACCGGACGGGCAGTTGACAATGGATGAAACCGGGCGGATTGCCGGGAGGGGTGCCTACCTCTGTCGGGATGCCGCCTGCTGGACCCTCGCCGCCCAGCGCGGCGCCCTCGGGCGGGCGCTGGAGGCAGCCGTTCCGCCAGAGCTCCGCGAGGTGCTCCTGGCCGGACCGACGATGAACACGATTGAAGGAGGAGCCCGTGGCACGGAGTAGGAGCGGCACCCGCGGCCGACGCGGGCCGCGCAAGCCACCGCGTCGTCCCGGCGACGCAAATTCCCAGGTCCAGACGATCGATCCGCGTGAACGCGGCGCGATCGAGCTGCCGACGACGATCACCGTCAAGGAGCTCGCTGAGCTTCTTGCGGTCAACCCGGCGGACGTCATCCGCGAGCTGATCAAAAGCGGGATCTTCGCGACCATCAACCAGCTGATCGACCGCGACACCGCGTCGCTCGTCGCCGGCGAGCTCGGCTATGAGGTGGCGGAGACCGTCGCCCCGACCGCCGGCGTGGCCGTCGAGGGCGAGGAGGAGCGGGCGCCCGCTCCGGCCGCCAAGGAGGTCCTCTTCGACGAGGACGACGCGTCCGACCTCGTTCCGCGCGCCCCGATCGTGACCGTCATGGGCCACGTCGACCACGGCAAGACGAGCCTGCTCGACGCGATCCGCACGACCGAAGTCGCGGCCGGCGAGCGCGGCGGCATCACCCAGCACATCGGCGCGAGCGAGGTCGTCCACGACGGCAAGCGCGTCGTGTTCCTCGATACGCCGGGTCACGAGGCGTTCACGGCCATGCGGGCCCGCGGCGCGAAGGTGACCGACATCGCGGTCGTCGTCGTCGCGGCCGACGACGGCGTCATGCCCCAGACTCTCGAGGCGATCAGCCACGCCAAGGCGGCGAAGGTGCCGATCGTCATCGCCCTGAACAAGATCGACAAGGCAGATGCGAACCCGGATCGGGTGAAGACCGAGCTGTCCGAGGCCGGCGTGATCGTCGAGGACTACGGCGGCGACACGCCGCTCGTCCCAGTATCCGCCCGGACGCGGGTCGGGCTCGACGAGCTGATCGAGATGATCCTGCTCGTCGCCGATCTCCAGGAGCTGAAGGCCAACCCGAAGCGCGCCGCGGTCGGCACGATCGTCGAGGCGCAGCTGGACAAGAACCGCGGCGCGATCGCGACCGCGATCGTCCAGACCGGCACGCTACGTGTCGGGGACGTCATCGTCGTCGGCGAGACGTATGGCAAGGTGCGCGCGCTCGAGAACGACGAAGGCAAGCGGATCCCGAAGGCGGGTCCGTCGTCGGCCGTCGTGATCCTCGGCCTGTCAGCTGTGCCGGAGGCTGGCGACATCCTCCGCGTCGTCCCGGACGAGAAGGCGGCCCGGGCGATGGTCGAGGCCCGCCAGGCCGAGGCAGCCGCGAAGAGCGGTGAGGGCAGCGGCCGGGCGACGCTCGAGGACCTCTACCGCCAGATCCAGGCCGGACAGGCCAAGGAGCTGCGGATCATCCTCAAGTCCGACGTGTCGGGCTCGCTCGGCGCGATCACCCACGCGCTCGACCAGCTCAATCAGGACGAGATCCGGATCAACGTCCTCCACGAGGGCGCCGGCGACATCACCGACAACGACATCATGCTCGCGTCCGCCTCGGACGCGATCATCGTCGGGTTCAACACGAAGATCACCGAGACCGCCCGGCGCGCCGCGGAGGCCGAAGGGGTCGACGTCCGCCTATACGACATCATCTACAAGCTGACCGACGACATCTCGGCGGCCCTCCAGGGCCTGCTCGAGCCGGAGATCGTCGAGGTCGTCGAGGGCCGGGCCGAGGTCCGCCAGATCTTCCGCGTCGGCAAGAGCACGGTCATTGCCGGCTGCTTCGTCACCGACGGCCGGATCGTCCGCGGCGGCGCTCGCGTCTGGCGGAGCGGGAAGGTCGTCGCGACCGACCGGATCGAGTCGCTCCGCCGGTTCCGCGACGATGTCCGCGAGGTGCTCGCCAACTACGAGTGCGGGATCGGACTCGCGGGGTACAACGACCTCGAAGAAGGCGACATCATCGAGTGCTTCACGTCCCAGACGGTCTCGCGCGTCCTCGCGAGCTAGGCCGGCCGGGCCGCGACCATCGATGACTGCGAGAACCGATCGGATCGACGAGCTGCTGCGTCAGGAGATCACCGCGATCCTGGCGAAGGAGGTCGACGATCCGCGGATCGGGTTCGCCACGATCACGGACGTCGAGACGCAGCCGGATCTGCGTCACGCCAAGGTCCTCGTGAGCGTGATCGGGCCGGCCGCCGAGCGGAAAGCGACGATCACCGCGATGGGCCGGGCGATGCCATTCGTCCGGCACGAGCTCGGCAAGCGACTCCGTCTGAAGCGGATCCCGGAGTTCCACCTGGAGCTCGACGAGACGCTCGAACGCGGGACGCGGATCCTCCACCTCCTCGACGAGCTGGAAGCGGGCCACGTGCCCGAGGACGACGCGCCGGTGGACGAGACGCTGCCGACGCCGACGCCACTGCTCCCGACCGAGCCCGCGATCACCGAAGGGTTCGGCGGAGCGGCCGCGGACCTCGCCGCGGCCGCGGAGCGCGAGGCGAAGGCACGCGCCGCTCAGCCGCGGCGCCCGTTCCGACCCGGGTCGCGGACGACACGCAGCGTCCCCGGCAAGCGCCGCCGATGATCGATCTTGGACCCTGGCTGACCGCTGTCCCGGACGCGGTCGTCGAGCGGCTGACCGCGGCCCGGCGCGTGCTCGCGGTGGGCCACGAGAACCCCGACGCGGACACGATCGGGGCGACGCTCGCGGTCTGCCGGCTGGTCGAGCGCAACGGCGGGACCGCGACGGCGGTCTTCGCCGATCCGGTGCCACCGATCTACGACTTCCTCGCCGACGTCGCCCGAGCGCGGACCGACCCCGATCCGGCGATCGACTACGACCTGCTCGTCGTGTCGGACTGCGGCACGCTTGACCGGATCGGTGCCGTCCGCGAACGGCACCCGGAGCTGTTCGAGCGGCTGCCCCGGATCGTGATCGATCACCACGCGTCAAACGAGGCGGTGGGCCCCACCGACTGGATCGAACCCGACAGTGCCGCGACCTGCGAGATGGTGGCGCTGCTGGCGACCCGCCTTGGCGCGCCGCTCGACCTCGGCGAGGGCGCCGTCGCCGCCGAGCTGATGGCCGGCATCGTCATGGACACTGCGACCTTCGCCCACCCGAACGCGACGCCTCGGACGCTCGCGGTCTCCGCCGCCCTGATCGAGGCGGGGGCGCCGCTCGCCGACATCTCTCGCCGCCTCTATCGCTCCAAGCCGGATGCCCAGCTCAGGCTCTTCGGGCGTGTCCTCGACCGGCTCGACACCGCGGCCGGCGGCCGGATCATCCATGCGACCCTGTACGACGCCGATCTCGAGGCGACGGGCGCGATCCCGGCGCATTCGGAGGGGATCATCGACCTGCTCGCGCAGTCCGAGACGGCGGACATCGCCATCGTCTTCAAGGAAGCGGGGGATGGGACCAGGATCAGCGTCCGGACGAAGCCGGGCGGCGTCGACGCGACGGTCCTGACCGGCGCGTTCGGCGGGGGCGGCCACGCCCGCGCGTCGGGCGCGACGGTCGCGCTCCCGGTCGACAAGGCGCGCGTTGCCGTCCTTGCCGAGGCCGAGCGGCTCGTCGCCGCGCTGCCCCGTTGACGAGCCCGGCCTCGTGAGCCTCGACGGCGTCCTCGTCGTCGCCAAGCCGATCGGACCGACGTCGCACGACGTGGTCGGGCTGGTGCGGCGCCTGGCGGCGACGAAGCGCGTCGGCCACGGCGGGACGCTCGACCCATTCGCGAGCGGCGTCCTGCCGGTGTTCCTCGGCCGGGCGACCCGCCTCGTCGAGTACCACCTCGGCGACCGGAAGCGATACCGGGCAACCGTGTGCTTCGGTGCCTCGTCGACGACCGACGATCTTGAGGGGGCGCTGACGCCGTCCGAGGGGCCGGCACCGCTGCGGCCGGTCGTGGAGGCCGCACTCGGCGCGTTCCTCGGCGAGATCGAGCAGCGCCCGCCGGCCTACAGCGCGATCAAGGTCGCGGGCCGGCGCGCCTACGCGCTGGCGCGCGCCGGGGAAACGGTCGAGCTAGCCCCGCGGTCCGTGACGATCCACGCTTTGCGCATCGTCGACTGGAACGAGGCGACGCCGGGCGAGCCGATCGCGATCGTCGACGTCGAGTGCTCCGCGGGCACCTACGTGCGCTCGCTCGCCCGGGATCTCGGCGAGGCGGTGGGGAGTGCCGCATATCTCGGCGCCCTGACGCGGACGGCGAGTGGTCCGTTCGAGCTTGCCGCGGCGATTGACCTCGATGCGGTCCGCGGGGCCGCCGCGAAGGACGGGCCGGTCGCGATCGCGGAGCTCCTGCTCCCGGTCGATGCCGGGCTCGACCTGCCGACGGTCGTCGTGCCGTCGTCGTTCTACGTGGCCATCGGCCGCGGGCAGCCGGTCGGCGTTCCGACCGGGGCCGGCGAACTGCCGTCGGACCGGCCGATCCGGCTCGTTGATGAGGCCGGCCGGCTGCTGGCGATCGCCCGCCTGACCGGCGCGAAGCTCGCACCCGACAAGGTCCTGATCGACGCCGAGCCGCCGGCCCGATGACCGCCCGGACCGTCATCGGCCGAGCCGGGCTCGCACCCGACGACGGCCCGATCCTCGCCTCGATCGGGGTCTTCGACGGGCTCCACCTCGGGCACCGATGGCTGCTCCAGCATCTGGTCCACGAGGCGGGACTCCGCTCGGCCCGACCAACGGTGATCACGTTCGACGCGCATCCGGACGCGGTCCTGCTCGGAAGCGCGCCGCCCTTGCTGATGGACCCGGCCGAGCGGCTCGAGCGCCTCGGAGCGCTCGGGGTGGACCTCGTCGTGATCGAGCACTTCGACGATGCGCTGCGGACGACGCCGTACGACGCATTCGTGGCCGGGATCTCCGACCGGTGCCGGCTCGTGGGCTTCGTGATGACGCCGGATGCGGCATTCGGCCACGAGCGGAAGGGCACGCCGGCGGCCCTCGCGGAGCTGGGTCGCACCGCGGGCTTCGACGTGGTCCTCGTGCCGCCATTCACGCTGGCCGGCCGCGAGGTGCGCTCGTCGGAGATCCGGGCGGCGATCGCCAACGGGAACTTCGGCGAGGCCGAGCGGCTCCTGGGCCGTCCGTACGCGGTCCGCGGAACCGTCCGTGACGGCGCCTTGACGTTCGCCATGCCGGTGGCGCTGCCGCCGGCCGGCGCCTACGATGCCCGCGTCGCCGGCCGGTCTGGCCGGGTGGAGGTCGAAGGAGGGCTGGTCCGCGTGGACGGTCCGTGGGACGGCGAAGACGTGGAGGTCGTGTGGCGGCGATGACCGACGGTCGGTGGCACCTTGCCCAGCTGAACGTGGGCCGCATGGTGGCGCCGACGACCGCCCCCGAGGTCGCCGAGTTCATGACGGCGCTCGATCCGATCAACGCCCTCGCCGAGGCGGCGCCCGGCTTCATCTGGCGGCTCCAGACCGACGAAGGCAACGCGACGGACATCCACGCCTTCGACGACCCGCTGCTCCTCCTGAACATGTCCGTCTGGAATTCGATCGAGACCCTTCGCGCGTTTACCTACACGAGTGCCCACACCGACGTCCTGCGCCGGCGGCGCGAGTGGTTCGACCGGCTCGAATCGGCGCATCTCGTCCTGTGGTGGGTCCCGGCGGGCCACCTGCCGACGATCGCCGAGGCCCTCGACCGCCTCGAGGTGCTCCGTCGCGATGGGCCGACGCCGGCCGCATTCACGTTCCGCGTTCCGTTCGAGCCGGAGGCGCTCGATCCCGGCGATCCGCTCGTGGGCGCCGAGTTCTGCTGGCCCGATGCCGTGGCGGTCTGAGGTGGATTGGCCGGCGATCGGCGTCGGCGTGATCACGCGGCCGGGCCGGACATTTGCCCCGTCCGAGCGGATCGGCTACCCTTCGCCGGTCATAGATGGAACAGCAACGATAGAAGTTCGTGTTCGGAGGACCGAGTGCCGCTCGCGCGGGAACAGAAGCAGGAGATCATGACCGGGTATGCCACCAAGGAAGGTGACACCGGGTCGCCGGAGGTCCAGATCGCGCTCCTGACGGAGCGGATCCGGAGCCTGACCGACCATCTCCGCGGCTTCCCCAAGGACAACCAGTCGCGTCGCGGCCTCCTCAAGCTCGTCGGCCAGCGTCGTCGCCTTCTTGCGTATCTGATCAAGAAGGACAACACGCGTTACCGCGCCGTCATCGGACGGCTCGGGCTCCGCCGCTAGCGTCATCGCTCGGGACCCCGGGACATCCGGGGTCCAATTGCATCCGACGCTCAGCCAGGCGCAGAACGGCCGACCTGCCCACAGGTCGCAATCCTCCTCCACGACCAGGAGGAGATGAACCTTGTCTCAAACGTTCGAGACGCAGATCGGTGGTCGCACCCTGACCATCGAGACGGGCAAGCTCGCCCGACTCGCCGGCGGCGCCGTCACCGTCCGCTACGGCGACACCCTCGTCCTCGGGACGGCGAACCGTTCCGACCCTCGCCCGGGCCTCGACTTCTTCCCGCTCACGGTCGAGTTCGAGGAGCGGATGTACGCCGCGGGCAAGATCCCGGGCGGCTTCATCAAGCGTGAGGCGCGGGCCTCGGAGGCGGCGACCCTAGCGGCCCGCCTGACCGACCGCCCGATCCGGCCGCTCTTCCCCGAGGGCTACAAGGACGACATCCAGCTCGTGATCACGGTCCTCTCGACCGACCAGGAGAACGAGCCCGACGTCCTCGGCACGGTTGCCGCGTCGGCCGCCCTCACGATCAGCGAGATCCCCTTCGCCGGCCCCGTCGGCGCGGTCCGCATCGGCCGGGTCAACGGCGAGTTCGTCGTGAACCCGACCTTCAGCGAGGTCGAGGACTCGGAGCTCGACCTGATCGTCTCCGGCACCCGCGACGCGATCATGATGGTCGAAGCCGGAGCGAAGCTCCTGCCCGAGGACGTCATGGCCGAGGCGATCCTGTTCGGCCACCGCGCTTTGCAGCCGCTCATCGACATCCAGGAGCAGCTCCGCGATGCCGTCGGCAAGCCGAAGCGCACGCCGTACATCGAGCCCGGCACGGGCTCGGTTCTCGAGTTCGTCAACGCGATCGACGCCAAGCGCGAGTTCGCCGTCGTCGACGTCGAGACCACCGGCACGGACCCGAAGATGGCCGATCTCCTCGAGATCGCCGTCGTCAAGGTCAAGGGCGGCAAGATCAGCGACCGCTGGTCGACGTTCGTCAAGCCGTCCCAGCCGATCCTCGGCCACCAGATGCACGGCATCACCGATAAGGACGTCGCGAAGGCGCCTTCGGCCGCCGAAGCCGCGAAGCAGGCACTCGACGAGATCGGCGACGCGCTCGTCGTCGGCCACAACGTGATCTTCGATCTCGGCTTCCTCGAGGAGGCCGGCGCCGGCCGGATCGACCAGTCGCGCCTCGTCGACACGCTCACGCTCGCCCGCGAGGGCTACCCCGATCTCCAGAACTACAAGCTCGACACGCTTGCCGGCGTGTTCGGGGTCGACCTGACCCAGAACCACCGCGCCCTGCCGGACGCCGAGGCGACCGCCAACCTCCTGATCTCGTTCGCGGACGAGCTCCCGGGACGGATCGGCACCGCCAAGTCCGAGATCGCTGACGCTGTCCGCGCCAACCGGTCCAGCAAGGACGAGGCCAAGACCAAGCTCGAGGCGGCTCGCCGCGCGGCTCGCCTGAGCAAGAGCCTCTGGAGCCTCGTCTACAAGAAGGTCTGTCGCCAGCTGGCCCTCGACGAAGGCCTCCGGATGGACGGCCGCGGGACCACGGAGCTCCGCCAGATCTCGGTCGAGGTCGGTCTGCTGCCGCGCGCCCACGGCTCCGGGCTCTTCACCCGCGGCGAGACGCAGGTGATGACGATCGCGACCCTTGGCGCGTCCTCGGACGTCCAGCGGATCGACACGATCAGCCCGAAGACCGAGAAGAAGTACATCCACCACTACAACTTCCCGCCCTATAGCACCGGCGAGAACAAGCCGATGCGCGGCCCCAGCCGGCGCGACATCGGTCACGGCAACCTGGCCGAGCGGGCGCTCATCCCGGTCCTCCCGCCCCACGACGAGTTCCCGTACGTCATCCGCCTCGTGTCCGAGTGCATGAGCTCCAACGGCTCGACGTCGATGGCGTCGACCTGCGGCTCGACGCTCGCCCTGATGGACGCCGGCGTGCCGATCAAGGCACCGGTCGCCGGTGCGGCGATGGGCCTGATCAGCGAGCCCGACGGCCGGTTCGTCGTCCTGACCGACATCCTCGGCAAGGAGGACTCGGTCGGCGACATGGACTTCAAGGTCACCGGCACCCGCGACGGCATCACCGCCCTCCAGATGGACATCAAGGTCCAGGGCATCAACGAGGCGATCATCCGCGACGGCCTCAAGCAGGCCCTGGCGGCCCGCCTCGAGATCCTCGAGAAGATGACCGAGGTCCTGCCGGAAGCCCGCGGCACGATGAGCGACTTCGCGCCGCGCATC
>DASXTH010000030.1:0-1632 GCA_036505555.1 Candidatus Limnocylindrales bacterium
CAGCCGGGCAGCCTTCGTCACCGACAGGGTGGCGTCGATCGGACGGGTAGGAAGCGCGCTCGGCACCGGTCACTCGTGGGAGGAAATGTCAAGTCGACGGCCGCAGCCTACCAATCTCACAGTTCTTGCCAATAGGACGAACGTACGGGTCGGTTCTCCGGCGCGATCCGTAGGCCGCAGACAGCCCTCAGCGACGCGTTCTGGGCCTGCGGTCGGGCGGGCGCGGAGAGGTGATCCGGACGTAGATCGTGGTCAGGACGATCGACAGGATCGCGATCGCGATCACGCCCACGATTGCCAGGCCGGGCGTGCCGACGAGACCCGGGCCCTGGCCGTTGCTGCGCGGATCGCCGCCGCCCACGGCGAGGCTCGGCTCGGCGGTCGCGGCGAGGGCGGCGTCGACCAGGCCCGCGGCTCCCGGGACGATCGTCACGATCGCGGGAAGGAGCGCGGTCACGATCGCCCACAGGCCGGCGCCGGCCAGGAGGATCGCCCCTGCGCCCAGGAGGCCCGCTGCCAGACGGGTCCGCCGCGCGTCGCCGCCCGCGAGGATCCGCATCGCCTCGTCGGCTTCGAGGACGGTCAGGATCAGCGGCCGACCTCTCCCTGCGGTGAGCTGCGCGCTGACGGCGGGCGGCGGTGGCATCGCGATCGGGGCTGCGTCGGCCGGGGAGTCGCGGCGTTCGGTCGCGGTGTCAGCGGTCGGCGATGTGGCGTCGAGCGCGACGGGGTAGCCGACGACGATCGCGTGCTCGACCGACGACACCTGCTCGATCCGGGCGCGGACGGGCGTGTCGGGGTCGACGCCATCCGGCGCCCGGTCGGGCAGGTCCGCCGCGCGCCCGACCGACTCGCGCGGGACGACGATCAGGCCGTTGTCGAGCGCGTCGATGTCGACGCCGATCGCGTCGAGGCCTTCGTTGACCGCGAACTCCACGGACTGGCGGTGGTCCTCGAACGCCTGCCAGCCGCCGCGCCCGCGGGTCTCGAGGCGGACGCGCCGGAACACGAGCGGACGATGATCGGCGTCCTCGAACTCCTCCTCGGCGTCGATCCGGCCGGAGACACGGACGTACGCGCGCTCGCCCGCTTCGGCGATGCGGTTCGCCTCGGCGATCGTGACGACCGGCGCGGTCGCGAGGAGCCGCGCAACCCTGTAGGCGGCGCCGAAGGTCCGCAGCACCAGGCCGCCCGCAACGAACGCAACGATGCCCGCGGCACCGAGGAGCAGGGGAGTCACGGGCGGGATGATCGCACGTCCCCGCCTGACCGGCGGTCGGGGCTCGGCGGACAACGAAAGACCCGAAGGAACCTACCCGCGGCGTGGACGTTGATGCGATCGCTGTCGTTAGCCGGCTCGGCCCCTCCGGGCTGATGCGCACGCTACTGGTCCGCCCCATCGACGGTCAATGAAGTTGTCCACGAACTTGGCGAGCTGCTGGCGGGTTGTCCACCAAGCGTCCCCAGCCGCCATCCACAGCGCGCCTACCCGTCGGTCGGTCGGCCGGTCACCGGGTCGATCGCGGACACCACCCCGCCGAAGCTCGTCAGGACGAGGCGGCCGCCGACCATCGTCGCCTCCGAGACGACGTCGCTATGGGCGATCCGCCAGCCGACGGTGCCGTCGGGCTC
>DASXTH010000031.1:0-11696 GCA_036505555.1 Candidatus Limnocylindrales bacterium
CCGGCGGGGGCCACGAGCGCATCGGGGGTGAGGGACGTAAGGGGAAGTTGGTCGCGTGCCCAGAACGCGACTGCAAAGCGACCGTGTGGGTCGCTGTCGTCCCGGGGGAACATCACATTGCAGGGGGGCAGGGGATCGGGATTGCCGTTCGACGGCGCGTCGTTCGAAGGAGATCCCTGTGCTTTCGCGACCGTGGCACGCCCTGGGCTGCTCGGTCGCCTTCCAATGTTGCGGTCCCCGAGACCGGGCGTGAGCCTGTCGTGCCCTGAACACGGCGGGCTCACGTCTCTGTCGGATCCGCTGCCCGCACGCGCGCGGGCCTTGTCTCGGCGAGCGGCGCATGGGCGCCACCAGGTCAACCTGGCCGACCTCGTCATCGATCGGGGCGACTGAGGGAGGTTGCATTTGAACAGGAACGCACGCGCGATCCACGGCAACGCAAGGGAACGGCCCGTGGCACGAGCCACCGGTTCAACAACCACGTATCGGAGGCACGCATCGTGCTAAGTCGAGTCATTGTCAAGAAGCGTCGAGGTCGACGCGCATTCACTGCTCTCGCGGCGATCTCGGTCGTCATCGGGTCGCTCCTGCTCGGGAGCGCCGCCCTGGCGGTGAACGCCACCGGCGCCTTCGAGCTCGACGGCAACGCCGTCAACCAGGCCGCCGCGGGCGACGATTGGGACAACGTGTGTCATCAGGCCGCGCCGACGGAGTGTCCGACCGGCAGTAACACCACCGGTGCGACCGCCGTGTCGTTCATCGACACGACCGCCAATCCGATCATCTTCACAACAGGCGGGTCAAAGGACCCGGAGGATCCGCAGGACAGCTGGCTGTGGAAGCCCAGCGACACGATCCCGGACAAGGACACGATCCTCCACGCGTTCGCGGCGAAGTACTCGCTGACGCCGAGCGCGACGACGTGCCCGGTGCCGGCCGGCACGACGTCCTGCGACGTGATCTTTTTCGGCTCCGACCGATTCACGAACGACGGCGACGCCCAGCTGGGCTTCTGGTTCTTCAAGAACGCCGTCACTCGCAACGATCCTGGAGCCACGACCGGCACCCACGGCTTCACCGGCCACCACGCCGACGGCGACCTGCTCGTCATCAGCGACTTCAGCAACGGCGGCACGACCTCGACGATCAAGGTCTACTTCTGGGACCACCTGTGCGGCTCGGACAACACCGCCGCCAACAAGATCTACCAGAACGCGGCCGTCAACCAGTGCGGCGCGAACAATCTCCGCCTGAAGCTGTCCTCCGAGTTCGCCAACTGCGGCACCTCCGCTGCGACGGCGGCCGCCTGCGGCATCGTCAACCCCCACCTCGCGACCGACGCAGCCCACGAGACGGCCCCGTGGCCGTTCGTTGACAAGAAGGGCAACGACGGCATCTACGACCAGGGCGAGCTCTACGAGGCCGGGATCAACCTCAGCGCCCTCGGTCTCGGCGGAACGTGCTTCTCGTCGTTCGAGGCCGAGAGCCGCGCGTCCACCGCGCCGACTGCCACGCTGAAGGCCCTCGCCATCGGCGGCTTCGGTGCCTGCACCTCCGGCTTGGTGACGACCCCGAGCCCGGGCAAGAACGGATCGGTCGCGATCGGCTCCAACGGAACCGTCAGTGTCACCGACTCGGCCGCCCTGAACATCACCGGCGCCGCGTCCTGGACCGGCACCCTGAAGTTCTTCTTCTGCGGCCCGCTCTCGAGCGGCAGCTGCGACGGCACGACCAACGTCGGCGTCCAGGTCGGCTCCGATCGAACCGTGACGAACGCGACGGCCCAGCCGTTCGTGTCCGACGCGAAGGTCATCTCGGCCGCCAACGCGGCCGGCGAGTACTACTGCTGGCGAGCCACGTTCACGTCGGGCACCACGGGCGTGCCGAACGCAAGCGACGGCTCGTCGACGGAGTGCTTCACGGTCACCCCGCTGACGCCGACCATCACGACGCAGCTCAAGAAGGTCTCGGACGACTCGAACGCCTCCACCATCACCCTGGGGACCGCGGTCTACGACACGGCGGCCCTCTCGGGCAACACGACGACCGCGGGCGGTACGGTTCGCTATCGCGTCTACACCAACAGCACCTGCACAACGCTGCTCGGCGGCACCGACGGCAACGCGTACAACACGCAGGCCGACGTGACCGTCACGAACGGCAGCGTTCCGAACTCGGCGAATATCACCCTGCTGCTCGCCGGGACCTACTACTTCCAGGCCACCTACCAGACCGGTGACGCGAACAACGTTGCCGGCGCCAAGAGCGCGTGCACGTCGGAGACCCTGATCGTTCAGGCGACCCCGGCCCCGCACAGCGCCCCGGAGGTCCAGATCCGCGACTCCGTCACGGTGACCGGCCTCTCCGCGAGCCCGACCGGGAACCTCGTGATCGGCGTCTACTCGGAGAGCACCTGCACGACTCGTGTGGCTGGAACGTCCGACAAGACGGTCGCGATCACGTCCGCGCAGCCGGTCGTCACCGACTGGCTGGTTGCCGCTGAAGGCGACTACTTCTTCAAGGTCAGCTACGCCGGCGATGCCAACAACGTTCAGTTCTCGAACTGCGACGAGCACGTCGGGATCAGCGACATCACGGCGCTGCCGTAACGACCGCGTAGAGCACGGCGGCTCCGCCGCCGGATACGAAGAGGCCGGCGACCCGATCGGGTCGCCGGCCTTCGTCTGCCCCGGAGTCGGTGCTAGGCGTCGACGTGGAACGACAGCTTGGTCGAGGTGCTCTCGAGGACCGCGACGCAGTCGGCGGCGCCCGAGGTCCAGGATGGTGAATAGAGCGGCATGTTCTGCGCGCCCGGCCAGGGGAAGTCGGCATAGAAGCCCGCGGACGCCGAGTAGACGAGCGTCCCGCCCTGCTTGCAGGTGACGCTCACGTACGGGCTGGAAAGATTCGAGGTGACGTTGAACGTGATCGTGTCGCGATAATTCGCAGCCCCGTCATGGTTGACGTCGTCGACCATGACGACCGCGAGGGAGCCACTCCCTGCGCTCGGCTTCGAGTGGCCGCCGCCACCGGTGCTGGCGTTGCCGCCTCTGGCGGCGAAGGCGGATCCGGCCAGCAGGCCCACGGCGAGGGCCGCAATGAGGCCACCCTCCAGGACAGCGCCCGCGGCGTGCTTGAGGTGCTTGTGCATGACGGTTTCTCGCTCCTGCTAGCGGCCGGAGAGGGGATCCGGCACATCGGCAGCCCGGCTGACTGGCCCTTCCAGTCCCGTGGCTTTGCGTCCCCGGGTCGCCCCGGGTTTGCCTTGATCGATGCCAGCTCGACCCTGAATCGAGGATGGCGTCGGGCGATGGAGTTCCCGACCACCCTACCCTAGCCGGCGGCCGGCGCGCATTGCAGTTACCTCGAAGTTCTCCTTTCCGGCGTCTGTGGTCGTGGGGACGAGTGATCCAAATTGCGGAGAGCCCGGCGTCAGCCGCCGAGCCGGAACGTGGTCGAAGCGATGACCCGCCACTTGCCTTTGGCGGTGAAGTAGCCCTGCTCCGCGACGCAGTCGGCCGGGCGGACGGGGGAGGTGATGGCGACCGAGACGGTGCGGTCCGCGTCCAACTGCTGCCAGCCGGACGCGACCTCTGTCGATCCGGCCTGGCAGGAGACGTGGACCCACGGGGCGTCGCCCGCCTGGCCGTCAGGGACGGTCACAGAAACGGTTCCCGCCGCGGAGGTGTCGACCGTCAGCGCTCCGGCTCCGCGACCGGCGGCGGCCTCGCCGACGAGCCCGCCGGACTGCGTCGCGCCCGCGAGGACCATCGTCGCCATCCAGACGATCATCGCGACGAGCACGGCCTCGAGCGCCACGAGACCGACGTGGCGGATGGTCGCGGCTCCAGCCGTTCGAGCGGGCATCGTCTCCCCTGGCCAGGTGTCGACTCCGCCCAGTGGCGGATCCACGGCCGATCCTCGCGCGCGTCCTGCAGAACCGACATGGTCACTTGGTTCGACGCCCGCCCTCGGAGGTCAGGGGACGAGTCCACTCAAGCCCAGCGGACCGTCCCGCACCTGCCGGCGGTCGGTGTGGCGGCGCACCGCTTCCGCCGACGCTCCTGCCGGGTCAGCCCAGCGAACCGCCGGGCGCGGGCTCGTGCACCGTCACTTGGCCGAGCCCGCGGGCCGCGAGCTCCGAGCGGAGCTGGGCCGGCGTCCCGGCGAGGATCGGGAACGTGCCGTAGTGCATCGGGGCGATGTCGCTCACACCCAGCAGCTCCGCGGCCATCGCCGCGCCGATCGGATCCATCGAAAAGTGGCCGCCGATCGGCAGGAACGCCAGGGTCGGGTGATAGCGCTCGCCGATCAGGCGCATGTCGGAGAAGACGTCCGTGTCGCCCGCGAAGTAGAGCCGGAAGCCGTCCTCGAGCTCGATGATCACGCCGACCGGCTCGCCGAGATAGAGCGGCGACTCCGATCCGGCGTACATGTCACCCGCCGAGTGGTCGGCCCGGGTCATCGTGATCCGGATCCCGTCGATCTCGACGGTCCCGCCCTTGTTCATCCCGATCAGGCCGTCCTTGTGGGCGTAGTTCCGCCCGAGCCAGAGGCTCAGCTCGTGGACGCACGGCCAGGTGGGTCGGGTCCGGCTGGCGATCGCGAGGGCGTCGCCGAAGTGGTCGTAGTGTCCGTGGGTGACGACGAGGATGTCGCACGCCTGGACCTCGTCGGGCGTCCGTGGACTCGAGGGATTGCGGTACCACGGGTCGAGCAGGATCGTCTTCCCGCCCGGCGTCCGGATCTCCCAGCACGAATGGCCGAACCAGGTGAAGCGCGCGGTCGTGTTCAACGCCATCGGTGGTCCTCCTCACCGCGATGGTGCCAGAGCCGGCGGCGGCGCGCGCCGCCCCGGGCCGTCGAACGGTTCCTCGAGGGGCCTCGGCTACACTCGGCTCGTGCCTGCCGAGCGGATCGCCGAGAACCTCGCGTTCATCAACTGGACGGTCCTCACCGGGCTCGCCTTCGGGTCGTTCGCGGCCGTCGTCCTCGCCCGGATGCGGACGGACGCGACCCGCGGGTTCCTCGCGTTCACGACCGTGTGCGCGGTCGCGATCGGGATCCTCGCGTACCTCTCGGACCAGGCGTTGCCGAGTGCCGGAGCCGGATCACCCATCCCCATCGACCCGGCATTCGACGTCCCGCGTCGGACCGCGCTCGGCATCTTCTGCATCCTCGCGGCCGCCTACGCGATCGCGCTCGCCCGTCGCCGCCGGGCGCCGCTCCTGGCCGCGGCCGGTCTCGTCGCAGCATCGGCGACGCTCGCATTCGGCGCGCTCGGCTGGGCCGGCAGCCTGTCGCTCGCCGTTCCTCTGCTGCTCCAGTTCGGGGTCCTGGCGGTCGCGACCGGCGGGGTCTTCGCGGCGATGATCCTCGGCCACTGGTACCTCGTGACGCCGAAGCTTCCCGAAGGGCCGCTGATCCTGATCTCGCGGGCCCTCCTCGCGGTCGTCGCGCTCCAGGTCGTCCTGTTCGTCGTCTGGGTCGCGACCGGTGCCGGGCCTGGTGGCGGCCTGCCGTTCGGCGTCCTCGTCGGCCAGTGGGCGCTCTTCGTCTGGCTACGCCTGATCGTCGGGCTGATCTTCCCGCTCATCGTGTCGTGGGCCGCTGTCCAGACCGCCCGGAGCCGGTCGATGGAGTCCGCGACGGGCCTGCTCTACATCAACGTCGGAACGATCGCGGCGGGGACGATCCTCGCGGCCGGGCTGTATTTCGGTGCGGGGTTGCTCGTCTGACGCCGGCGGCCGGCGCGGTGCGAGCCGGTCGAGCGACCGCGTCCGCCATGGAGGAACGATGAAGAACGATCGCGGCTGGTGGCCGGGCGAGCGCGAGTCCGACTGGATCGACGAGCTGGCGCCGCCGCTCCTGCCGGCGCTGGCCGCGATCGAGGCAGCCGCCGAACCGAACGACATCCCGATCGTCGATCGGGCGAGCGGTCGAGTGCTCTCGGCCCTGGCCGCCGGTCGGCGGCGGATCGTCGAGGTCGGCACGGCGTATGGCTACTCGACGCTCTGGCTCGCGCTCGGGCAGCCGGCCGACGGAACGATCGTCACGATCGACCCCGATCGCGGCCGGACCGACCTTGCCCGCGGCTGGTGGCGCCAGGCCGGCATCGCGGACGGGCGGATCACCCAGGTCTCGGCCAAGGCGCTCGAGGCGTTCGCCGCCGACGATCCGGCACTGGCGGGGCCCTTCGATCTCGCCTTCATCGACGCCCTGAAGCCCGAGTACGCGGGCTACCTCGACGCGCTGGTCCCGCGGCTCGCGCCGGGCGCGCTCGTCGTCGCGGACAACGTCCTGTGGGGCGGCAAGGTCGCCGAAGCGGGACAGGCCGATCCCCAGACCACCGCGCTGCGTGGCTTCGATGCGGCCGTCCTGCGCGACCCGCGGTTCACCGCAACGATTCTCCCCGTCGGCGACGGTCTGCTCATCGCCGGCTACCGGGGCTGACGCGGGCGCATGCGCATCCGCGTCCGCCTCTTCGCGATCCAGCGCGAGCTCGCCGGGACCCGCGAGGTGCCGCTCGAGCTGCCGGCTTCGGCCACGGTCGAGGATGCCTGGGCGGCCGTCGTGGGCCGGTACCCCGTCCTCGCCCCGGGTCGGGCGTCGCTCCGGTTTGCCCGCAACGGCGACTACGCCGAGCCCGCCACGGGGCTCGCGGACGGCGACGAGGTGGCCTTCATCCCGCCGGTCAGCGGCGGCGCGAGCGCGGACGACCGAGCGGTCGCCGAGACGCGGATACTGGAGCTTCGCGACGCGGCGTTCCCAGCCACGATCCTCGCCGAGCTCGAGGCTCGTCTGGCGACCTCGGAAGACGGCGCGGTCGTCGGGTTCATCGGGCGGACCCGCGTGACGCCGGGCACGCCGGCCCCGGGTCAGGAAACCGAGGCTGCGCGCCATGCTGGCCGGGCGGTCGAGTCACTCGACTACGAGGCGCACGAGACGATGGCCATCCGGGTCCTGACCCAGATCGCCGACGAGATCCGCGACCGCTTCGGCGTCGAGCGCCTGGCGATCGTCCATCGCACCGGCGACGTCCCGCTCGGCGAGGCGAGCATCGTGGTCGTCGCGGTCTCCCCCCATCGGGACGCCGCGTTCCAGGCAGCCCGCTACGCGATCGAC
This sequence comes from Candidatus Limnocylindrales bacterium, assembly GCA_036505555.1. Lineage (GTDB taxonomy): Bacteria > Chloroflexota > Limnocylindria > Limnocylindrales > CSP1-4 > CF-46. Next base: position 7,126 of record DASXTH010000031.1, read on the forward strand.
GAGACGAAGGCGCGGGCGCCGATCTGGAAGGCCGAGCGGTTCGCCGACGGCCATGTCTGGATCGGTGCGCCGGCGAGGAGCGGGCCGGCCGATCCGGCGTCCTGATCCTCATCCATCCGGGGGATGCGACCCGGGGAGATCGGCTGCCACGATAGGCACCCGGAGGGGGTCCTCCGGGTCATCGCAGCGTTGAGACCCCCGATGGCTGATCGAACGCGCCGCGGCGAGCGGCGAGACGTTCACGGCATGCGTCCGGGTGCCGGAGGCCGGCCCGGTCGGTCACGCCCGGACGCCCGGTCGCCTTCCACCACGTCCGACGACGTCGGCACCGAACCCGCGAAGCGCCAGACCAGGGTCGCGACGGCCCTGCTTGCCGCCACGAGCCGTCTTGCCGGGCTCGCGACCCTCCACGAGCTCCTGCAGGCCCTGAGCGTTGCGGCCCGGGACGTGACGGGTGCCGAGTACGCCGGGGTTGCCCGGCGGACGCCCGACGGAGAAGGGTTCGAGCTCGTCTTCGTCGACGGCCTCGCACCCGAGATGGAGGCGATGCTCCGCGCGGAACCCCTTCGGGCGCCGCGCTACCCGTTCGTCGCGGACGTCCTCGGTCGCGACGCCGATCAGTCCGTGCGACGGCCCGACCGGCCGTGGGCCCTCGGCAGCAGCCATCTCGCCGTCGCGCCGATCCGGATCGACGACGAGGTCTGGGGGATGGTCGGTCTCGGGGTCGCCGCGACGGATCCGCAGCCGACGGACGACTGGCAGGCGCTCGCGGAGGGCCTCGCCGCGATCGGCGCGGCCGCCATTGCCCGGGCGATGGCGACCGAAGAGCTCGACATCCAGCGCCGCCGGTCCGACACGCTCCTCGCCCTGTCCTCGGCGCTCGGAGAGGTCAACGACCGCGACGAGATCGAGCGGATGGTCTGTGCCTTCATCCGGACCGCCAGTCGGGCCGAGTTCGCGATGGTCGGCCGGCGCGATCCGGAGACCGACCGCTTCGTCGTCGCCGCAACGGCCGGACTCGACGCCGGCCAGGTCGCGCGGATCGAGGCCGCGCTCCGGGCGAGCGATCGCCCCAGCCTGCGGGAGCTCCTCGCGGGCGGCGTCCCGACGAGGACCGGCGAGGCGGCCGTCGGGCAGGGGATGGGCATCGCCGCGGCGATGGGCGCCCCGATCGTCATCGGCGGCCGGACCGACGGCTTCCTCGCGATCGGCGCACCGACGGGTGCGCTCGTGCGGCCGGCGGACTGGCACGAGCTCCTCATCGCGTTCGCGGCGCTGACGGCCTCGGCGATCATCCGGACCGACGCGGTCGGCGCGCTCGCCCGGCAGCGCGACGTGCTCGCGTCGGAGGTCGAGGAGCGGACGCGGAGCCTGCGCACGGCGATCGACGCGCTGCGCCTCGCGAGCGACGCGAAGACGGATTTCCTCGCGAACGTCAGCCACGAGCTGCGGACGCCGTTGACCTCCATCCTTGGGTTCGCCGAGATCCTCTCGGCCGGTCTCGATGGGCCGCTCACCGACGACCAGGCGCGGGACATCGAGACGGTTCGCTCGAACAGCCGGCACCTGCTCGAGCTGATCGACGACCTCATCGACATCGCGTCGATCGAGAGCGGCCGGATTCAGCTCCTCATCGGCCCGGTGCTGGTCGACGACGTGATGCGGGACGCCGCGGAAGCCATCCGGCCTCTGGCCGAGGCGAAGGGCGTGGCGCTCGAGGTCGGGGGACCGGATGGCGGCGCCGTCGGCGGATCGACGGTCGTCGCGGCCGACCGCGGCCGGCTTCGCGAGATCGTCCTGAACTTGTTGTCGAATGCGGTGAAGTTCACGCCGGCCGGCGGACGGGTCGACGTCTGGTCGGCGCTCGAACCGACGAGCGTGGACGGGTCTGGGGCCGGGCCGTGGCCGGGCCCGATGGTCACGATCGCCGTTCGCGACACCGGCACCGGCGTCGCGCTTGGCGACCAGGAACGGATCTTCGAGAAGTTCGTCCGGATCGCGCCGGCCGCGACGCCCGGGACTGGCCTTGGCCTGCCGATCTCCCGCGAGCTCGCCCGCCTCCACGGCGGCGATCTGACGGTCGCGTCCACGCCGAACCGGGGCAGCACGTTCACTGTCCGCATCCCGCAGGCCGGGCTGCCGTGAGCGCGGCGCCGCGGATCCTCGTCGTCGACGACATGCCGGAGACGAGGCGTCTGATGCGGCGCGTCCTCGAACGCGCCGGCCTCGCCGTCATCGAGGCCGGGACCGGCGAGGACGGTCTCGCGGCGATCCGCACCGAGACGCCGGACGCGGTCGTCCTGGACCTCCGCCTGCCCGGCATGTCCGGCTTCGATGTCGCCCGCGCCGTCCGTGCGGATCCGGACCCGCGCGTTTCGTCCACACCGCTTCTGGCCTGCTCCGCCTCCGTCCAGGCAGAGGTCCGGCGCGAGGCGCTCGACGCGGGCTGCGACGCGTTCGAGGGCAAGCCGATCGACATCCACACCTTCGCAGACGTGCTTCTTGGGTTGATGGCGCAACGACGCCCGCGCTGACCCCATACTGGGCGCCGATGGCGACCGACCTCGGACCGCTCGACCGGATCCTCGACCGCGCGGAGACGCTCGCGGGCGCCTGGTCGGCCCGTGCCCGCGCGTCCACGACCGTTGGCCGCGAGCGGGCGATGCTCCGGATGTTCGGCGTCAGCGGCCTCGACGCGGCCGGTCGCCCACTCGCGTGGTCGGTGGTCGACCGCTACCTGTCGGGTGGCCCGGGACGGCTCGGGAGCGGGGTCGTCCTGCCGTTCGCGATCGCTCTTGCGGAGTACGACCTCGATCCCCAGCGGCTCGCCCTCGATGTCGCCTCGGGCGCCGTCGACCTGGGCCTCGAAGCCGGGCTGCTGGGCGAGACCGACCGCCGCGCAATCGCCGAGGAGGAGGCCCGCCGGCTGGTCGGAGCCGCGATCGAGCGGATCGACGCGAACCGGACGGCCCGCGCCGAGCTCATCGACATGCTCGGTGAGCCGCATCGGCCGTGGATCGGAGCCGCGATCGACGAGCCGGATCTGGCCGGCGCCATCCAGCAGGCTCGAGCGGCGGTCGAGGCGGGGGCGGACCTGCTCCAGATCGAGGTCCCGATCGGCCGCGAGCTCAGCGAGCGACTGCGCCGGGCCGGCCGCGATGCGCCGGTCTGGCAGCCGCGCGAGGGAACGGGCCGCCAGGACGCGGATCTCCTCGAGCAGGCGCCGAGCGGCAGCCAGCGTGCCCTCGGCAGCCTCCGCCGCGATCTCGACGAGGCCGCCGCCCAGCGGCGCGGCTACGTCCGCCTCGGGATCGTGCCGCCGGCGCTGGGCGTTCCGGAGAGCGCCGTAGTCGCGGGCTTCGAGCGGATCGACGTTGCCGTCTCGGACCCGCTCGCCGAGATCATCGACGGCCACGTCGCCCCGGATCGTGCGCTCGCGGACCACGCGTTCGGGCAGGCGATCCTCGCTCGCGCGGGGGTCACCGTGGCGGTTGGCGCCGGTCCGCTCGTCGTCGGCCCGGACATCGCCCGCGGCGTCCCGTCGAGCCCGTCGGCGCGCGCCGGGCGAGCCCTGGCACTCCAGCTGCTCGCGGTCGCGATCGCTCGCGGCAACGGGCTGGCGGACGACCAGATCCTCGTCGGGGGCCTCACGTCATGGCTTGCCGGCGAAGCCGAGCCGGTCGCGTACGCGGCCGGCGAGGTCGCCCTCCGGCGGGCGCTCCTCCCGTCGATCGGGCTGGCGTTCGTCGAGCCGCGCGCCGACGATCGTCGTGCCGGCGATCTCTGGCCGGCCCTCGTCGCGGCAATCCAGCCGAGCGCAGCGACGGCCGCGATCCTGCGCCGGGCGCCGTCCGCGCAGGACATCCGGGCGACGCGCGTTGCGGCGGCGGTCGCCGCTGAGCTCGCCGGTGTCAGCGAGCCAGCCGGCCTCGCTGGGGCTGCCCTCGCCCACGCCCGGGCGACTGCCGACGCAGCGATGCGCACGCTCGATCGCCTGGCCGACGACGGCTGGCGGGCCGTGATCGGCGACGTCCCGACCGAGGAGTCGGGCATGCGGCTCGGCGCCGACGCGGTCGCCGAGCGGTCGGACCCGTTCGACCCGCTCGGAAGTGAGCTCGGCCCCGTCGGCCTCACTCGCTAGGAGGCGCGGCCGACGGGCCGAGCGTCAGCCGCCGGACACCGCCGGGATCACGTGGACGGTCGAGTCCGGACGGAGCGGCGTTTCGAGCGACGCCTGGTTGCCATCGACGAACACGTTGATGTGCTCGCGGATCACCGGCCCGCTGTCGACGAGCCGGTTGCGCAGCCCCGGGGTTCGCTCGTCGAGCCGGTCGATCGCCTCGCGAACGGTCGTCGCCTCGACCTCCGTCTGGCGCGCCGTGCCAGGGATGAGCGACACGAGGGAGCGCGGGAGGATCACGACCACCGCCATGCTCAATCGACCTCGATCGCCTGGACCCCCCAGATCGGCGGGAGGTTGTCGGCGATGCGCTCCCACGAGGCGCCCTCGTCACGGGATCCGTAGAGCTGGCCGGTGCTCGTTCCGAAGTACACGCCCGCCGGGTCGCCGC
>DASXTH010000032.1:0-16403 GCA_036505555.1 Candidatus Limnocylindrales bacterium
GTCGGCAACGTCTATGCGAAGGCCCACGTCCACGGTCTGCGGCCGATGATCCCGGCGGTCTTCCAGGTGTTCTTCGGGCTCCTCGTGACCGGGGCCCTGGCCCTCGTGACGGAGCACCCCTTCGCTCAGGTGCCGGCGCCCGAGGCGCTCCTCGCGATCGTCTGGCTGGGCCTCCTCGGCTCCGGGCTCGCGTACCTCAGCTACTTCCGGATCCTCCAGCATTGGGGGGCAACCCGGACCTCGATGGTGGCCTACCTCCTGCCGGTCGTCGGCATCGCGCTCGGGGCACTCGTGCTCAATGAGCAGGTGACATGGAGCACGCTGATCGGGACGGCGCTCGTCATCGGCGGCATCGCCCTCGTGAACTCCCGCTACGGGACGCGGCCGGTGTTCGCCCAGCGGAACGCGCCGCGCGGCGCGGCGGACGGGGCCGCGGTGGGGCCCGGCCGACCGTAGTGCCGGCCGTTCAATCGATCGCGAGGAGGAGCGCGCCGAGGAGGACGAGCCCCGCGGCACCGATCCTCCGGACGGCGTCCGCGCGGTCCGTGGCTTCGCGGAGACGGACGCTGCCCCAGCCCGACGCGAGCACGATCGCCGACTCGCGGAGCGGCGCAACGGCCGTCAACGGCGCGACGGTGAAGGCGCCAAGGATCAGCAGGTAGGCAGCGAGCGTGAGCAGGCCGCCGATGGCGGCTCGACGCGGGGTAAAGGCGCCGGGCTCGTTCCGGGCGGGCTTCCTCCGGCGCTCGACGAGGACGTAGCCCCACAGGAAGACGACCGTGCTCGCCCAGATCAGACCGGCGTAGATCCACGGCGTCGTGGCCCGGACGCCGACGCGGTCGACCGCCGAGTACGCCGCGATCGTCACGCCGGTCAGCAACGCGAACACTGCGGCACCGCTCGACGCTCGGCCCGAGGCGCGCAGGTACCGCCACGGCCGCTGGAGCGCGAGAAGACCGACGAGGAGCGCGGCCACGCCGACCGCGCCAGGCGGCCCGACGCGCTCGCCGAGGACGAGGACCCCGACGGTCACCGCCAGCAGGGGCGCGGATCCGCGGGCGAGTGGGTAGACCAGGGACAGGTCGCCTCGTCGGTAGGCGGACGCCAGGAACGTGAAGTACAGGGCCTCGAGGAGGCCGGACACGACCGAAAGCGCGAGCGTCTCGCTCGGGATCGCCGGACGGCCGGTCGCGAGCCAGATCGCGAGGGCCGTTGGACAGATGACGAGCGCCGCGGTCGCCATCCCGACCGCGGCCGCCCGGAGTGGGTCGCCGGCGGTCTTGAGGAGGACGTTCCAGGTGACGTGGAGCACGGCCGCGCCGGCGACGAGGAGGAAGACGAACGGATCCACCGACCGATCCTAGCGAGATATGGCCTGCCGGCGCTGCGGGCTGGCCATCTCGCCTCATGGTCCGGATCGCGACCCGCCGCTATCCGCGAAGGTCGCGCCGCTGCATCCCGATCGCTCCGATCGCGACCCCGCCGACCCCGATCACGATCGAGGCGACGATCCCCGGAACATCCCATTGGCCGAGCATCGGCAGCCCGTAGTGCGCCGTGAGCGCGAGCTGGTGAATCCAGTCGGGCAGCTGGAGCGCCGGGGCGATGATGTTGATGAACCAGGTGACCACAGCCACGAGGGCGACCGTCGGACCGGCGAACCCCGATCCGAAGACCCCGGCCACGGCGACCCCGACGCCGACCATCGCGAAGGCGAACAGCCCGAGCGAAAGCGACCCGACGAGCGGCGTCACGAGCTCGCCACCGGCAACCGCCACGCCGAGCGCGATGCCGCCGCCGGCGAGGACCTCGAACACGACGAGCCCGACGAACATCCCGATCGCACCGGCCATGACCCAGCGGCGCCGGGCGAGCGGGGTCGCCAGAAGCATCTCCAGCCGGCCCGACGTCTCGTCCGACGCCCAGCCGGCGACGAGCGTCGCGGCGGCGAGGCCCGCCAGGATGAACCCGAACTCGACGAACAGGAGCTGGAGGAAGCCGCCGACCGTAGCGATGTTGACGCCGGGGAAGGCCTTGTTGAGCAGGTCGATGAACTCGGGCGATTTGTTCAGTTGGTCGAGGAACGAGTGCCCGGATCCGGCGATCATCAGGCCGAACAGCCCGATCCCGAGGCCCCAGGCAATCGCTCCCGGCAGGTTGTTGCCGATCGTTCGGCCGATTGGGCCGCGCGTCCCCGCGAGGGGCCCGGGCATGCTCGGCGTCGGGATGGCGCTGACCGCGCCGACGTCGCGCCGGGCGAACGCCTCGATCCCGACGACGAACAGGGCGATCGCCACAACGGCGACGAGGACGACGGACGGCCAATCGAACATGCCGGCGAGGGGGATGTGGTTGGCCGTCCAGCCGAACCAGGTCAGGTTGGCGAGCGGCTTGAGCTCCGGAATCGGGGCCTGGTAGCCGTTGACGATCAGGCCGCCGAACATGATGGCGCCGGCCACGCCGACGGCTGAACCGCGCCCGACGAACTGAGCCGTGGCGAAGGCCACCGCTCCGGCGATGAGGCCGGTCAGCGCAAGCCAGAGCGTGAACCCGACGGCCGCATCGAGCGGGATCGCGTCACCGGGCAGCGTCGCGAACGAGCTGACGATCAGCACCGACACGAACACGATCACGGACGCGATCGTGACCGACACGAGATGCCCGCCCAGCTTCTCGATCGCGATCCGACGTCGGGTCATCGCGGTCGCCGCGACGAACTCGAGGCTGCCGCGGCGCGCCTCCGCGGCGAGGGTCCCGGACAGGGCGAGGATTGACCACAGACCGGTGATCTCGGGGAGGAAGTTCCCGTACTTGTACGTGAGATAGCCGCCGAGCGTGTCGACGTGGACCACCCTTCCCGCAAGCCCCTGGAGGATGGGCGGGACGGACAAGATCACCGCCTCGAGCGTCTTCCGGGACTCCACGGTGTTGAACTCGCTGACGATTGCCTTCGACACGCCGATGAGGAGCAGGCCGATGACGCCGCCGACGACCAGCGTCGCCCGGCGGGAGTCGCGCATCGTCTTGCCGAACACGCTGCCGAGACCGTAGATCCGGCTCCACAGCGAATTGCGTGACACGACGGCAGCCGCGGGCCGCCGCTGAACCTCTGAGGTCATGTCAGGCAGCCTCACCGGCCTGCGGGCCGTATTGGGCCAGGAACGTCTCCTCGAGCGACGGCTCGCGGCTGACGAAGTCGAGCAGCTCGTACTGGGCGGCCTCCCGAACCACGGGCGTGATCGACCCGGAGACGCGCAGTCGGAGCAGATTCTCGTCGGTGGTCACGTCGCTGACCCCAGGCAGGGCGGCGAACGCCCCAACCGGTACCTCGCCGGCGAACCGGAGCTCGACCTGGTGGTGGGCGAGATCGCGAAGCGCCTCGACACGGTCGACCTTCGCGAGGCGGCCGTCGCGGATGATCGCGACGCGATCGCACGTCTTCTCGACCTCGCTCAGGATGTGGCTCGAGAGGAAGATCGTCCGACCCTCGGCTTTCGCCTCGCGAATGACCTCGTAGAACGTCTGCTGGACGAGCGGGTCCAGGCCCGATGTCGGTTCGTCGAGGATCAGCAGGTCGGGCCGGTGCTGGAGGGCGACGATCAGGCCCACCTTCTGCTTGGTTCCCTTCGAGTACTCCTTGAACCGGCGGCTCGTGTCGAGGTCGAGGCGACGGATCAGGTCGGCCTGATAGGCGACATCGACACCGCCGCGGAGGTTGGCGAAGTAGTCGATCGTCTGGCCGCCGGTCAGCTTGTCGTAGAGGGCGAACTCACCGGGCAGGTACCCGATCCGGCGGTGGATCGCGACCGGGTCGACGGTCGTTTCGATGCCGAACACGAACGCCTTGCCCGACGTCGCGCGGAGATGGTCGAGGAGGGTCCGGATCGTGGTCGTCTTGCCGGCGCCGTTGGGGCCGAGAAAGCCGAAGGCCTCGCCCTCGTTCACCGCCAGATCGATGTCGATGATCCCGCGATGGACGCCGTACGACTTCGTGAGCTTCTGCGTCTCGATGATCGCTGTCATGGTGCTTCCTTCCTGACCCCTAGCCGAACCAGAGTTGCAACGTCTCTTCGCTGACGAACTGAACGGAATGGCTTGGCAAGCCGACGATGCGTTCGAAGGCCTCCGTGTACGCGGCGAACGACCGCTTCACTTCCTCGTAGGTGACCCGCCCGTCCTGACGGGCGATGAAGAGCTCGCCGGCCCATTCCTGGGTTCCCTGGATGAGCCCGACGATCACCTTCGCCGTCGACTCGGGATCCACGACGGTGAAGTCGCCGTCCGCCACGCCCTGGCGCAGGATCCGCTCGAGCAGGCTGGTCATCCGACGCGCCACGAGCTGGCGGAACTTCTCGCGGACGATCGCGTTGTGGTCGGACATCCAGGCGTCGAGGATGCCGAGCACGAGCTCCTTGCGGGCATTCTTCCACTGCGCCGTCAGGGCGAACACGGACTCGAGACGTTGCTGCGCGGACAGGCCGGGCCGCGTGAGCGGATCCGCCCAGGTCGCCTCGACCGCGTCACCCATCCGATCGACGACGGCCTCGAGGAGATCCAGCTTCGATCCGAAGTAGTGGTAGAACGCGCCCTTCGACGCACCGAGCTCGTCGAGGATGTCCTGCACCGTGAAGCCTTCGTAGCCCTTCGTCTGGATCAGTCGCTGAGCGACATCGACGAAGGCGTCCCGGCGGACAGCGTGCTTCGCGGAGTTCAGTGTCCGTGCCATGTGCCACGTTGTATAACAGACCGACCGTCGGTCTGACAATGGGCCGGCCGGTAGGGCGTCGCCGTCAGGCGGGCAGGGTGGTGGTCTCCTCCGACTCGGCCCCCTCGCGGCGGTATGGCACATTGACGACGACGGTATGCCTCCGTCCGATGAGCGCCCGGCGGAGGCGGTTCGAGGACTGGTTGTAGAGGAGGCGCTCCCACCAGCTGCTGGCGACGTACTCGGGGATGACGACGAACGTGATCGGCGCCTCGCGATCCGGCGGCCAGGCATCGTCGAGGACGTCGAGATAGGCGAGCAATGGCCCGATCAGGGCGCGATAGGGTGACTCGACGACGACGAGGGGCACGTCCGGCAGCTGGCGGTCCCAGCGTTCCCGAACCCGTGCGGCCTCGGCCGGGTCATCGGACACGAGGACCCCGTGGACGTCGGTCGCGATCGACCGCCCGACGTTGACGGCCTGGATCACGGCCCGATTGATGCCAGGGATCGGGACGACGACCCGCTCCTCGCGCCGCGGCGGCGGGATGACGATGTCGTCGCGGACGGCGAGCTTCGCTGCCGACGTCCGGTAGTGGTGGTTGATGAACAGCATCACCGCGATCTGGACCGGGATGAGGATCAGGACGACCCACGCCCCGAGGAAGAACTTGGACGCGGCCACCTCGACGGCCACCACGCCGGTCGTCACGGCTCCGATTCCGTTGATCGCTGCCTTGTGGCGCCAGCCACGGTCGTCTCGCCGGAGCCGCCACCAGCGTCGGACCATCCCTGACTGGCTGAGCGTGAAGGCGATGAAGACCCCGACGGTATACAGAGGGATCAGGCTCGTGACGCTGCCGCCGAAGGCGACGATCAGCGCGACAGCCACGACGGCCAGGACCACGATCCCGGCGTTGAAGGCGAGGCGCTCGCCGCGGAACTGAAACACCCGTGGCAGGAAGCCGTCACGAGCCAGGATGCTGGAAAGCCGCGGGAAGTCCGCGAACGACGTGTTCGCGGCCAGCACGAGGAGGACGGCCGTGGACACCTGGACGAAGAGGTGGAACGGCGTCCCTCCTCCGACCAGCACCGCGGTCAGCTGACTGACGACCGTCTCCTGCTCGGTCGGGTCGGGCAGGATCCCGATCTGGCCGACCAGGAAGCTCATCCCCAGGAAGATCAGCCCGAAGAACATGCCCATCAAGGTGATGACGACCTGGGCATTCCGCGACTCCGGCGGTCGGAACGCGGGCACGCCGTTCGAGACCGCCTCGGTGCCGGTCAGCGCGACTGAACCGGACGAGAACGCCCGGAGGATGAGGAGCAGCCCGAGCGGCTCGGCCGCCTGCGTGCTGAGCCAGTCCGCCGGCGGGTGATACGTGGGCATCGTCCCGGTGGCGACGTGCAGGAACCCCAATCCGAGCACCCCAAAGATCGAGAAGAGATAGACGTACGTCGGGATGCTGAACACCAGCCCGCTCTCGCGAAGGCCGCGCAAGTTGACCATCGCGATGATCGCGATGATCGCAACGCCGACCTCCACGCGATACGCGAAGAGGTCCGGGACGATCGAGGTCAGGGCGGCGACTCCCGCGGCAACCGAGACCGCGACCGTGAGGACATAGTCGATCAACAGTGCGGCGGCGGCCGTCAGACCGGGCAAGGTCCCGAGATTCGAGCTCGCCACGATGTAGGAGCCGCCGCCGCTCGGATACGCGGCGATCGTCTGGCGATAGCTGATCACGACGATCGCGAGGACGATCACGATCCCGATCGTGATCGGGAGCGTCAGGACGAGCGCGCCCGCCCCGGCCAGGACGAGGACGCGCATGATCTCTTCCGTCGCGTAGGCCGAGGACGAGATGTTGTCGGACGCGAAGATCGACAGCCCCGTGAAGACGTTCAGGCGTTCGCTCAGCTCGTCGTGGATCGAGAGCGGCCGACCGAACAGGACGGCGCGCGCTCGAGCGAGGGCCCGGCCGAGCGGCGTCCGTGGCAGCGACGCCGCTTCCTTGGCGGTGAGCTGTCCCGGTCCGGTGTAGCGGAAATACGGTGAGTGGGGCCGGTCCATCCGCACTCGGCGGTCGGCGGGCTTTCGGCCCCGCATCGGGCGGGTGTTGCTCACCAGGCGCTTAGTCGCGGATCCGCTCGACCGCGAGATCGGCCGGGCCGTCGATCTCGCGCGACAGTCGCACCATGCGGACGCCGGCGGCGAGCGCGAGCCGCCGACCAGTGTCGAGGAGTTCCTCGCCGTGCTCGATGCCCGCCAGGACGACCCGTTGCGAAGCGCCGCCGGCCACGAGCGAGATGGCCTCCCGGACGAGCCGAAGCTCCCTCTCGATCGACTCGAGTGGTTCCGCGTCCAGGGACTTCGCCGCGTCCATGGATCGACCATGCGATGGCGCCCCAAGAGGCGACGCCCTCGCGCGGCTGAACCGGCCTAAAGACGGTCTAAGGTCGCTGGTCGGCGGCGGCACCTCGGACGCGATACCCAACGCTGGGCACGGGTGATGATCAGGTCCGGGATGTTCCGGAACTCAACCGGCCTAGGTTCCGATCGGGTGCCAGACGGTCTTCATCTCGAGGTAGGCCGCAATCCACTCCGGCCGCTCGGCGGCGCGATCGTCGAGCCAATCGAACTTCGCGTCGGCAACGCCGGCCGGCCGGCGGGCGATGCGTTTGATGTCGTCAGACGCGGTGAGCTCGGTCTCGGTCCGGAGGTCCGGGGGGACGCCCCAGACGTCGATCGCGTCGACGTCGACGTGACCGGCGAGCCACGGGATCAGCTCGGCCTTGAGCCCGGTCAGGACGTTGACGACACCACCGGGGACGTCGGAGGTGGCGAGGACCTCGGCCAGCGTGATCGCGGGCAGCGGCCGGGTCTCCGACGACAGGACGACGACGGCATTCCCCGTCACGAGCGGCGGCGCGAGGCGTGACACGAGCCCCAGGAGCGATGACGTCTCGGGTGCCACGATCCCGACGACGCCCGTCGGCTCGGGGATCGTGAAGTTGAAGTACGGCGCGGCGACCGGGTTCGACGATCCGAGGACCTGGGCGATCTTGTCCGCCCAACCGGCGTACCAGACCCAGCGATCGATCGCGCGGTCCACGGTCTCGCGGGCCTTCGCCTCGCGCAGCCCCTCGGCCGCCGCGACCTCCGCGACGAACTGATCGCGCCGACCCTCCATGAGCTCGGCGACCCGGTACAGGACCTGACCGCGGTTCATCGCCGTCTTGTCGGCCCACGGCTGGAACGCCTTTCGCGCGGCGCGGACGGCCTCGCGCAGGTCCTTGCGCGAGCCCCGGACGGCGTTGGCGATCGGATCGCCGCCCGCGGACGAGACGACATACGAGCGGCCGCTCTCCGAGCGCGAGAACGCGCCGCCGATGTAGAGCTTGTAGGTCTTGCGGACGTCGAGCCGGTCAGGCGCCACGGGTCACCTCAGCGGTCCTCGAGCCGAACGTAGGCATGGAGCCCGTGCATGCCGCCCTCGCGGCCGAAGCCCGACTCCTTGTAGCCGCCGAACGGGGACGTCGGGTCGAACCGGTTGAACGTATTTGCCCACACGACGCCAGCCTTCATCCGCTTGACCATGTGGAGGATGCGCGAGCCCTTGTCGGTCCAGATTCCCGCCGACAGCCCGTACGGCGTGTTGTTCGCCTTCTCGACCGCTTCCTCGGGCGTCCGGAACGTCAGAACCGACAGAACCGGCCCAAAGATCTCCTCGCGCGCGATCCGGTGCGACTGGGCGACGTTCGTGAACAGGGTCGGCCGGAAGAAGTAACCCCGCTCGGGCAGGTCGCACGCTGGCTGGTACATCTCGGCGCCCTCGGCGCGGCCGGCCGCGACGAGCTCCGTGATCTTCTCGAGCTGGCTGCGCGAGTTGATCGCGCCGACATCGGTGTTCTTGTCGAGCGGATCGCCGACGCGCAGCGTGGACAACCGATCCTTGAGCTTCTCGATGAGCGGCTCGACGATCGACTCCTGGGCGAGTAGCCGCGACCCCGCGCAGCAGACCTCGCCCTGGTTGAAGTAGATCCCGTTGACGATGCCCTCGACGGCCTGGTCGAGCGGCGCGTCGTCGAAGACAACGTTCGCCGCCTTGCCGCCGAGCTCGAGGGTGAGGCCCTTGTCGGTCCCCGCGACGCCCTTGAAGATCTGGCGGCCGATCTCGGTGGAGCCCGTGAACGCGACCTTGTTGACATCGGGGTGGGTGACGAGGGACATCCCGACCGCGCCGGGCCCCGGCACGATGTTCACGACGCCCGGTGGCAGGTCGGCCTGGCGGCAGACGTCGGCGAAGAGCAGCGCGCTGAGTGGCGTCGTCGACGCCGGCTTCAGGACGACGGTGTTCCCTGCGGCGAGCGCGGGCGCGATCTTCCAGGCCAGCATCAGAAGCGGGAAGTTCCAGGGGATGATCTGGCCCGCGACGCCGAGCGGCTTCGCAACCCGGCCCGGGAAGGCGTACTCGAGCTTGTCCGCCCAGCCCGCGTAGTACCAGAAGTGCGCCGCCGCGAGCGGCACGTCGACGTCGCGCGACTCCTTGATCGGCTTGCCCGAGTCCATCGATTCGAGCACGGCGAACTCGCGGGAGCGCTCCTGCAGGATGCGGGCGATCCGGTAGAGGTACTTCGCCCGTTCCTTGCCCGAGAGCTGGCCCCACGAGCGCGTGAACGCGCGGCGGGCGGCGCGGACGGCCTTGTCCATGTCGGCTGGGGTCGCCCGAGCCACGGTCGCCAGCGGCTCCTCGGTGGCCGGGTTGACGGTCACGAAGGTCTGCCCATCCGACGCCGCGACGTCCTTGCCGCCGATGAACAGCCCGTACCGCTCCTTGAGCGTGACGACGTCACGCGATTCTGGTGCGGGTGCGTACTCCCACGGGATCGCGGCGCCGTCGCCCAAGCCCCAGCTCGAGGGTGCGTGCTCCACTCGGGTCACGGCTCCGGAGCCGTTCGTCGTCGCCGCCGGGTCGACCGGTCGATCAGCCGGGGTCTTCGTCGCCATCCCGACCATGATGGCATGAGCCGCTGTGCGTCGCGAATGAGGGATCAGCAATCGTAGGCGGCGATCGGGTGGATCTTCTCGCAGAAGCGGACGTGAACGTGATCGTCGTGGCCGCTGTGCCAGCTTGTCAGACCCTCGCGGATCAGGACCGGGTCGTTGAACCAGATCAGCTTGATGTGGCCCGGCGACGCCGCCCGAAAGGCCCGGATCATCGCCCGGGTGGCCGCTCGGTCATACCCGGTCGAGCTCCAGAAGGTGCCGGCGATCGAGCACTGGTTGTTGGCGATCCGGAGGGGCCGGACGTCGACGTCGAGCCCGCGCTCATGGGTCTCGTGGCCGGGGATGTCGCCGCCGTGTTCGAGCGAGATATCGCCGACGGCGACGAGCCCGTACCCTGCGGCGACCACGGTCCGGCCGACGGCTTCGAGCGTGTCGATCGCCTCCGCCGAACCCCAGTTCGCGGGGCCGTTTCCCACCGAGTAGTCGCACAGGCTCGTGGTCGTGAACGCGGGCAGCTCGTAGTGCCAGGTGAGGCCGCGCCACGTCGCCGTGTCGACGATCCCGGTCGCCGGCCGGCCAATGTGGGTCTGGAAGGTGATGATCGCGGTCCGAGTCGTCGCGCCGAACACCCCGTCGATCGCGATCGAGGCATGACGCTTCGCGACGAGCTCGGCCTGGAGGGCGAGGACGGCCTCGCCGCTGGACCCCTGCGACAGCACAGGTGCGAGCTTCGCCCACGTTGCGCCGTCGACGATCCCGGTCGCGGGCAGTCCGCGCGACGTCTGGAAGATCTTGACGGCCGTCGCCGTGCCGGACGCGAACCGTCCGTTCGCCGGAGGCGGCTGCGGCACGGATGGCACCTCCGCGAACCTGGCGCGGACCAGCCGCTGGATCGCGAGGACGTCGGTGCCGCGGTCGGCGAAGCTCTGGACCGGGAACGCGACGCCCGGAACTGCGTACATCGTTGTCGCCGCGGATCCCGTCGGCGCCGCAACCAGCGCCAGGAGCGCGGCGAGCAGCAAGGCGGCGGCCGGCCGGAACACGCCGAGAGCCTACCAGCGACGAGCCGACTCGCCGAGCTCCACGAGGGTCGGCGGGTCGGCCCCGGCCCGCATCACCGCTCTCGTGCCGACCTCGACGGCGAACCGGGTGGCTTCGACCACCGCCTCGAGATCGGCAAGCTCGACTCGACCGCGTCCCGCGCCGGTCCACGCAGCGAGGAAGCCGGCGCCGAAGGCATCGCCGGCACCGACGGTGTCGACGACGGACACGGTTGGCACGTCGACGGCCATGGCCTCGGTCTCGGTCACGACCCGGACGGGCCGTGGGCCGTCCGTCACGAGCACGACGGCCGGACCTCCGCCGATCAGCAGCTGGGCGGCCAGGACGGAATCGGTCCCAGGTGCGAGCCACGCGAGATCCTCGGCGCTGGCCTTGACAACGTCGACCCGACGGAGGAGCCGGGCCAGCCGGGCTCGAAATGTCAGCGTGTCCGTGATTGCCACCGGGCGGATGTTGAGATCGACGAAGACGAGGATGTCGGCCGCCGCCGCGGCGACGAGGGCCTCGATCGCGCCGGCCAGCGGCTCGAGGACGAGCCCGAGCGAGCCGACGTGGAGCGCGCTCGTCGTCGGCGGCAGGGCCTCCGGGAGGTCAGTCGCCGCCAGACCGGCCGCCGCGGAGGCGTCGGGCGTGAACCGGTAGCGGGCGGTTCCGTCGGCGTCGAGCGTCGCGTCGGCGAGGAGCGTCGGCGCATCGGTCTCGATCGACATGCCGAGATCGACGCCGTCCGCCAGGAGGGCCGCTCGCAGGGTCCGCCCGTGCTCGTCGGTCGAGATCCGTCCGACGAAGGCGACCCTCACGCCGAGCCGTGCCAGGGCTCGGGCGACGTTGAACGGCCCGCCGCCGGGGACAATCGACGGAGGCGCGATCGGCTCGGATGATCCGATCGATCAGGCTCTCCCCGGCGACGACGATCACAGAACCCATGCTAGAGCCCGGGTCGGCCGCTAGGCTGCCGACGTGGACCGCGTGACCGGCGTCGAGGAGCTGCTCGATGGCCCGCTCGACGACCCGCCAGCCCTAGAACGCAATCTCCGCGACCTCGCCAGGATCAACCGTCTGACCGGCGGAACCAACTTGTCCGTGCGCGCGATCGCGGCGCTCGGCGACCCGACCACGATCCTCGACGTCGGCACGGGCGGCGCCGACATCCCGCTGACCCTGCTCGCACTCGCGGCACGGAGCCGACGGCCGCTGTCGATCACCGCGACCGACAGCCGCGCGGAGGTCCTCGCCGCGGCGCGCCGAGCGCGTCCGGCGATCGAGCGGACGCCAGGTCTGGACCTGGCGATCGCCGACGGACGGGGGCTCCCATTCCCCGACGCCTCGTTCGACGTCGCCCACGCGTCGTTGGTCATCCATCATCTCGAACCCGACGACGCGATCGCCTTCCTGCGCGAGCTCCGCCGCGTCGCACGCGACGGAATCGTCGTCAACGACCTCGTCCGCGGGCCCTGGTTCTGGCTCGGCGGCTGGCTGGTCGTACACGCGATCGGGACGGGCCGCTACACGCGCCATGACGGGCCGCTCTCGGTCCGCCGCGCCTATCGCGAGTCGGAGCTGTGGGAGCTCCTCGCGGCCGCCGGGCTCCGGCCCGTCGCGACGGTTCGCGGGTTCGCGGGCCACCGCGTGGCGATCGCGGCGCGCTGAGGGTCTACGCTCCCGCCATGGAACGCCGCGAGGTGATCGTCGTCGGTGGCGGACCCGCCGGAGCCGCGGTGGCGATCGGCCTCGCCCAGCGGGGCCGCGACGTCCTGCTCCTCGAGCGCGCCCCCGCGTGGCGCTGGCGGGCCTGCGGCGTGTTCACCTCGCCGGCGGCGGTCACCGGGCTGCGCCGGCTCGGCGTAACGGAGCCCGATCTGGCCGCGATTGCGCGGCGGATCCCGGCCATGCGGGTCGAGACCCCGCGCGGCGCGACCTTCCGGCTGACCTACGGCGACGATGGCTCGCTGACCAGGTCGGCCGTCGGGCTCGACCGGTCGCGGCTGGATCCACTGCTGCTCGATCTCGCCCGGCAGGCGGGAGCCGAGATCAGGACCGGCGTCTCGGTGCACTCGGTTCGCGCGGACGGGGTCGTGGAGGCGGGCGGAGGCGGCGCGCCGATCCGGGCGGGCGTGGTCGTCGGCGCCGACGGGTTGCGCTCGATGGTCGCCCGCCAGGCCGGGGTCGTCCGGCGACCGCCACTCGGCGACCGGCCGGCGCTGAGCTTCCACGTTGCGGATCCGGACCCCGGCGCCCTCCGAGACGCCCGGATGATCGTCTTCGACGGTGGATATGTCGGCCTGGCGCCCGTGCCCGGTGGTCGGGTCAACGTCGGGATCGTCGTTGCCGGCGGGCGGTGGCGGGCACGACTTCGGGAGTCGGGCGCTGCTGCGGTCGTGGGCGCCGTGCTCGCAGCCATCCCGCCGGCGCCCGACGACCCCGTTCCGTGGCCCGTGGCGGAGCGCTGCGATCCGATCGAGGGCGTCGCGCCGGTCGGGACCCGGATCGCGCGCCGGGCGGGCCCGGGCTGGCTGCTCGTCGGCGACGCCGCCGGCTTCCTCGACCCGTTCACCGGTGAGGGTCTGAACCGGGCGCTGCGGTCTGCGGCGCTCGCGGTGGAGGCTGTCGACCGGCACCTCGCCGGTGTCGCGGGCGCCCTGGCGGCCTACGACCGCGCGCTGGCCCGCCGGACGCGGGCGAAGGACGCGGTCAGCCTCGTCGTCCAGGCGTTCCTCGCGGTCCCGCCCGCATTCGAGTACGCGGCTCGCCGGCTTGCCGATCGGCCCGCGGTCCGTGAGACGATGGGCCGCGTGATCGGCGATCTGGTCCCGGCCTCGACAGCATTCGATCCGCGGTTCCTCGCGTCCCTCCTCCGTCCGTGAGCCGCGGCCGGTGACCGATCCAGCGGTCATGGAGCCGGCCTTGCCGGCCGGTCGAACCCGCCTTGGCGCGTACTCGATCTGCATCGACGACGCGGATCGCATCTTGCTCGCCCGACTGTCCGAGCTCGAGGTCGACGTCGGCGCCTGGACCCTCCCCGGTGGCGGTCTGGACTTCGGCGAGCACCCGGACGCGGCCGCAGTCCGGGAGCTGCGCGAGGAAACGGGGCTCGATGGCGAGATCGACGAGGTCGCCGGCGTCTTCTCGCACGTCTATCGCGGGTCGCAGTTCGCCGCCGGCGCCGACCTCCACTTCATCGGGATCGTGTATCGGATGCGGATCGTCGGTGGCGCGCTGCGCAACGAGGTTGACGGGTCGACCGACCTTTGCGCGTGGGTCAGCCGATCGGACCTCGCGGGCATGCGGCTCGTGGAGCTGGCGCGATACGCGGTCGGGCTGGCCTTCGTGGACACGACCCCATGAGGAGCACGATCGCCATCGACATCGCGGCGCCCGCGGAGCTCGTGTTCCGGCTCGCAAGAGACGTCGAGCGCTGGCCGGCCCTCCTGCCGCACTACGTTTCGGCGCTGCGGCATGGCGCGCCAGACGGAGACGGCCGGCTCGTCGTCCGGTTCGTGGCCCGTCGGCCGGTCTTCGCGCTGCTGGGTCTCGGGCTCCCGGTCACGTGGCGGTCGCGAACGTGGTCCGAGCCCGCCGAGCACCAGCTCCGGTTCGTCCACATCGGCGGCGCGACGAGCGGCATGGACGTGACGTGGCGGATCGAGGATCGGCCGGACGGAGGCTGCCGGGTCGAGATCGAGCATGACTTCCAGCCGCGTGTTCGTGGGTGGGCGCCGTTCGTGGACCGGCTCTTCACCCGCCCGATCGCCGGCCGGACCCTCGCCACGTTCCGCGCCATCGCCGAAGCGGTCGCGGAGCGATGAGCGAGCGACGACGCCGCGTCTGGATCACCGGGATCGGCGTGATCACGGCGATCGGCACGGGCGTCGACGGGTTCCGCGCAGGGCTGCGCGCCGGTCAGTCGCCGATCAAGCGGATCGATCGGTTCGACCCGTCTCCGTTCCGGAGCCAGGTCGCCGCCCAGGTCGACGACTTCGACCCGCTCGCCTTCATGCCCCCGAAGACCGCCCGGCAGCTCGATCGATTCAGCCAGTTCGGGCTGGTCGCCGGTCAGCTCGCCCTCGACGACGCCCGGCTGCGACCCGGTGAGATCGGGGCCGCTTCGCCGCAGCGGATCGGGATCTATCTCGGGAGCGCGCTCGGGGGGATCGTGTACGCCGAGCACCAGCACGAGGTCTACCTGCAGCGAGGGATCCGGGCGGTCGCCCCGAACTTGGCGCTTGCGGTGTTCGGGGGAGCGGCTCCCGCGAATCTCGGGATCGCCCTCGACGTCCGCGGCCCGATCTTGTCGACGGCCAACTCGTGCGCGTCCGGAGCGGTCGCGCTGGGCGAGGCGCTCAACGCGATCCGTGCGGGCGAGATCGACGCCGCGGTCGCGGGCGGGGCGGAGGTTCCCCTCAGCTCGCTCGCGTTCGGGGCGTTCGACATCATTCGGGCGCTTTCCGACCGGCACAACGACGACCCGACGCATGCCTGCCGGCCGTTCGACGCCGAGCGCGACGGATTCGTCATGGGCGAAGGCGTCGCGCTGCTCGTCCTCGAGGCCGAGGAGGCGGCCCGGGCTCGTGGTGCGGAGCCGTATGGCGAGCTGATGGGCTACGGCGCGACGTCGGACGCTCATCACATGGTCCAGCCACGTGCCGACGGTTCCGAGGCGGGACGGGCTGCGTCCATCGCCCTGGCGGACGCGCGCGTAGCGGCCGATACGATCGACTGGGTGAGCGCCCACGCGTCGTCGACGCCGCTCGGCGACATCGCCGAAGCCCGGGCGATCCGGTTGGCGTTGGGCGAGCGAGCAGGGTCCGTGCCCGTGTCGGGAACGAAGGCCTACTACGGCCACCCGCTCGGCGCCTCGGGCGCGATCGAGGCCGCGATCGCGGCGCTCGCGATCCGTGACGGCTGGGTGCCCGGGTCGGTCAACCTCGAATCGCCGAGTCCGGACGTGGCCGAGCTCCTGCCAGGGCTCCTCCGCGATGGCTGCACGGGCGACTTCCGGAGGATTCTGTCGACCTCGTTCGGGTTCGGCGGCCTGAACGCCGCCCTCGTCCTCGGCGCGGTGGAGTAACCGCGAGATGAGGCGGCGGGCGTAGGATCGTCGGCACGTCGCAGACCCAGGAGATCAGCCATGGCCGTCGCATCGCCGTCCACGTTCACCGGCTTCCGTCCCGAGGCGATCCAGTTCCTCGTCGACCTCGCCGCCAACAACGACCGCTCGTGGTTCCAGCCGCGCAAGGCCGAGTACGAGCGGCTGCTGAAGGAGCCGCTCGAGGCACTGTGCGCCGCGCTCGACGAGGAGTTCCGGACCAGGAAGCTGCCGCTCCGGGCCGATGCCGCGCGCTCGCCGTTCCGGATCTACCGCGACGTCCGCTTCTCGAAAGACAAGTCGCCGTACAAGACTCATGTCGCCGCGAGCTTCGGCTGGGCTGGCGACGGCGATGACGCAGCAGGCCGGTCGCACCGCGAGGACGTTCACGGGAGCGGCGGCTACTTCCACCTCCAGCCCGGCGAGATCTACGTCGGCGGCGGGGTGTGGCATCCCGAGACGTCGTGGCTGACGGCATTCCGGCAGGGCCTGATCGCGGACTACGACAAGTTCCGGGACATCGTCGAGGCGCCGCGGTT
>DASXTH010000033.1:0-12008 GCA_036505555.1 Candidatus Limnocylindrales bacterium
TCGAACAGGATCGCGATCGCGACGAGGACCGCGAGAACGGCAACGAGCGTTTCCATGCGACGCCGGCATCATCGGGCACCAAGCCGACGGCGTCACGATCGGTCCGGCGGGGCGCAGTCGGCGACGCGGTATCATCCGGCCTTGTCCGCCCGTAGCTCAGTGGATCAGAGCGACTGACTTCGGATCAGTAGGTCGGGGGTTCGAATCCCTCCGGGCGGGCCAGATGTCTTCGGCGGGCGACATGGGGAGCGTCGCCCGGAGGCTGAGGAAGGACCGCCAGGCGCGGGCATCGGCGCGGCGGTCGGATCGAGTCGGTGAGTGGCGCCCGTCCAGTCGCGGCGCGCTCGCCCGAGCAGAGGGGCGCGGGTGATCCTCCGAGTCGTCAGTGGACGTGTGCCTCCCGGGAAGCTCGACGACGTCATCGACGCCTATCGATCCGGGTACCTCCCGATCGCGACCAAGGCGGTCGGACTCGATCGATTCGTCGTGGGCGCCCGCGATCGGCCCGACGGCAGCCACGGGCTCGCGGCGATGACGCTCTGGACGACGGTCGAGGCCGCGCTTGCCGCCTACGACGGCGATCTGGCCGTGCCGCGGACGCTCGATGCTCGCAGCCACGGCGAGGAGATGTCCCGGGTCGACTACTACGAGATCGACGACGGCGCGGCTCGACGCCGATCGGGCGACGCGACCTGGCTCCGGTTGACCGCCGGGACGGTCGCGAGCGGGCTCGACGCCGAGATTCAGCAGGAGCTCCGCAAGCGGCTTCCCGAGCTGCCGGCGGAGGCGGTCGAGGCCTTCGTGGGCCGGCGGGTCCTCGGATCGGACGTGGAGATCGCGTTCGTGACGACGTGGTCCGGGGTGCCCGCGGGCAGGTCGCTCGAAGCGCCGATCTGGCCGTCGATCTCGGACCGCTACGACACGTTCCGAATCGCGGTCCACCGGATCCTGATCGAGGGCGCCGGCGCCGCCTGAGCGGGTCGCGCTTGCCTGGGATTCCCGCCCGGCGGGAAATCGAACACAGCGGAAGCGCCCCAGGAATGCCGAGCGCGGGATACCCTCCGGGCGTGACCCACCGAACGGCCGCCCAGCTCCTCGTCGACTGCCTGACGGCCGAGGGCTGCGAGTACGTCTTCTCGGTTCCCGGCGAGGAGACGATGGACGTCCTCGATGCCCTCGGCGCCGTCGCGGCGTCGGGCGCGGGCGGGCCGCGCCACATCACGACTCGCCACGAACAGGGCGCGGCGTTCATGGCCGACGTCTACGGCCGGCTGACCGGTCGGGCGGCGGTCGCGATGGCGACCCTCGGGCCGGGCGCGACGAACCTCATCACGGGCGTCGCCGACGCGTTCCTCGATCGGGCGCCGATGGTCGCGATCACCGGTCAGGCGAGCTCCGACAAGCTCCACAAGGAGGCCCACCAAGTCGTCGACATCGTCCGGATGATCGAGCCGGTGACGAAGTGGAACACCCGCGTCGAGCGGGTCGAGGCGATCCCCGAGATCGTCCGCAAGGCCTTCCGGGTCGCGATCCTCGAGAAGCCCGGGCCGACCCACATCGAGCTGCCGGAGAACGTCGCGGCCGCGGCGGTCGCCGACGACGCCCGGCCGCTCGAGCCCGGCCACGCCGATTTCCCCGAGCCGACCGACGAGGCGATCGCCCACGCCGCCGAGCTGATCGCGACGTCGCAGCGGCCGCTCGTGCTCGCCGGAAATGGCGTTCTTCGGCGGCGCGCGGCGCCCGAGCTCCGCGCGTTCGCGCGCGGGCTGCACGTGCCGGTCGCGGTCACGTTCATGGGCAAGGGCGCCATGGATGATCGCTCGCACCTGTCGCTGATGGCGGTGGGGCTCCAGGCCCGCGACCACGTCCTGTCGGGGTTCGACCGGGCCGATCTCGTGGTCTGCGTCGGGTACGACCTCGTCGAGTACGCCCCGGCGCGCTGGAACCCGGATGGCCGCAAACGGATCGTCCACATCGACACGCAGCCGGCCGAGGTCGACGCGCAGTACCGCCCCGAGATCGAGCTGATCGGTGACATCGAAGGCTCGCTCCGCCGGCTCCTCGCCGCGATCCAGCCCCGTGGCATCAGTGGCCGCGACGCCGGGGAGCGCCACGAGAGCCGCGAGACGCTCGTCCATGCGGACCTCCGGACCGCCCTCCTGGAGGAGCTGGCGGGGAGTGCCGGCTCCCGCGAGCACGCCCTGCCGATCACCCCGCAGCGGGCGATCGCCGATCTCCGTGCGGCCCTCGGTCCCGAGGACATCGTCGTGTCCGACGTCGGTGCCCACAAGGTCTGGGTCGCCCGGCTCTACCAGGCGTACGAGCCGAATACGGTGATCATCTCGAACGGCTTCGCGGCGATGGGGATCTCGCTTCCGGGTGCCGTGGCCGCGAAGCTCGTCCACCCCGAGCGCAAGGTCGTCGCCCTGTGCGGCGACGGAGGCTTCCTGATGAACAGCCAGGAGCTGGAGACCGCGAAGCGGATCGGGGCGAACATCACCGTGGTCGTCTGGCGCGACGACGGCTACGGGCTGATCGACTGGAAGCAGCGCAACGAGTTCGGGCGGCCGTTCGGCGTCGAGTTCGGCAACCCCGATTTCGTCGACTACGCCCGCTCGTTCGGGATCGCGGGGTTCCGGCCGTCGTCCGCAGCGGACCTGCTGCCGACGCTCCGGCGGGCGCTGGACGTCGACGGCCCGAGCCTCGTCGAGGTCCCGATCGACTACCGCGAGAACCTGCGGCTGACCGAGCATCTCGGGGCGCTCGCGGGCGGTTAGTCCGCGGGCGGCTCAACCCACAAGAATCGATGCCGTGAGACGATGTCGCCGTCGAATCATGGTGTTCCGGATGACACCAGCCCCCTGGAGCTGAGCCCGCCGCGCGTATCCATCCCAGACCTGCCTGATCGAGATCGACCGCGGCCGGGACGTTGCAGCATCGGGGCAGCGCTGCTGTTCGCCGACGACGGCGCCGCGTTCGGATTCGCGCGCTCTCCGACTGAACACCGGTCAGCAAGCGGGCATCGACGGCCCGTCCGTCGGTTCGCACAACCGCGAGCCTGGAGTTGGCGATCCGGTCCGTTGCAGGGCCAGTCGCCGGAGAAAGCAACAGGAGCGTCCCGGTGTCGCATTCGAATCTCTCCTCACGTTCTTCAGCGGGCGGTGCAAGCCTCGTCGCCGAGCGAGACGGCACATCCGATCCCGAGGCCATCCGACCCTTCCGGGTCGACGTGCCGCAGGCCGACATCGACGAGCTCCGCCGCCGGCTACGGGCGACGCGCTGGCCCGAGAAGGAGACCGTCGACGACGCATCGCAGGGTGTCCCGCTCGCGACCGCGCAGGAACTCGTCCGCTACTGGGCCAACGACTACGACCTCCGGCGGTTCGAGACACGCCTCAACGCGGTCGCCCAATTTCTGACGGAGATCGACGGTCTCACCATTCATTTCATCCACGTCAGGTCGCGCCACGAGCACGCGCTGCCGGTGATCATCACCCACGGCTGGCCGGGCTCTGTGATCGAGATGCTGAACGTCATCGGCCCGCTGACCGATCCGACGACCCACGGCGGCAGAGCGGAGGATGCGTTCGACGTCGTCATCCCGTCGATGCCGGGCTACGGGTTTTCGGCTCGGCCGACGACGGGCGGCTGGGACCCGGTCCACATCGCCGACGCCTGGATCACGCTGATGGGGCGTCTCGGGTACGACCGCTACGTTGCGCAGGGCGGCGACTGGGGCGCACAGATCACGGACGTGATCGGATCGAAGGCGCCGAAGGGCCTGCTCGGCATCCACTCGAACATGCCCGGAACCGTCCCACCCGGGATCGCCAAGGCGCTCGCCTCGAACGTCCTCGGCGCCGGCGACCCGCCGCCGACCGGCCTATCGGCCGACGAGCAGCGCGCCTACGACCGGCTGGCCTTCCTCTACACGAAGGGCATTGGGTACGCACTCGAGATGGGAAATCGGCCTCAAACCCTCTACGGACTGTCCGACTCGCCGGTGGCGCTCGCCGCCTGGATGCTCGATCACGACGCCTACAGCCTTGAGGATATCGGGCAGGCCGTCTCGGGCCACCCGATCGACCAGCTGACCCGGGACGAGGTCCTCGACAACATCACGATGACCTGGCTGACCAATACGGGCGTGTCGTCGGGTCGCCTGTACTGGGAGAACAAGCTCGGCTTCTTCGACATCAAGGGCGTCAAGGTCCCGACGGCCGTGAGCGTCTTCCCACGGGAGCTCTACCAAGCGCCGCGGAGCTGGGCCGAGCTCGCGTATCCGAAGCTCGTCTACTTCAGCGAGCTGGACCGCGGCAACCACTTCGCGGCATGGCAGGAGCCGACGATCTTCGCCGAGGAGCTGCGAAAGGGGTTCCGGTCCATCCGCTCCTTGACCTGATCGGCACCAGGGGCGCGGAGTTCGCCTCGGAACTCAGCCCAGGTACATGTCGTACTCCTGGACCAGGCGGAAGCCCATCCGCTCGTAGATCGGCCGGCCCATTGAGCTTGCCTGAAGCGTCGCGACGTCGCAGCCGGCCGCCGCGCCGTCGGCGACGACCCGCCCCGTGATGGCGGCACCGAAGCCGCGACCACGAGCGTACGGCGCGGTCGCGATCGTGTAGACGCCGACCGTGCGGCCGGTCCGGATCGAGAACCCGGTCGAGACCGGCTCGCCCGCGGCGTAGCCGACATAGACCGTCGCGCCCGGCCGGGTCCAGAGCTCCTCGCCGATGAACGCGGTCACGATCGACCCGGGCATCCCGAAGCCCGCGGCGGCAGCAATCGCATGGTCGCGGAGCCCGGCCGCGTCATCGACCGCCCGGATCGCGAGCCCGTCGGCCGTCGTCGGCAGGTCCGGCGGGATCGGGTGGAGAGCCATGCCGGGGAGGGTCCCGTCGTCGAGCGGCAGGCCGAGGCCCTCGAGCACGGGCCGCAGCGCGTCGTCCTGCCCACGGCGGAGACACGGATAGAACGGCGCCCCGCGGACGCGGAGCCGCTCGATCGCGGTCGTCAGGTCGGCTGCCGCCGCCCCGTCATCGGTGACGACCTGGTTGAAGAGCGCCACCGGCAGTCCGGTCGCGTAGATCCCGAGCTCCGCGGTCGACTCGATGAGTGCGCCCGGCACCTGCGCGAACGAGATCCGGAGCCACTCGCGCATGTTCTCGTGCTCGAGACGGGCGAGCTCGGCGTCATCCACTGGCGCACGGTAGCAGCCCCGGCGCTGCTAGGCTCCGGCCCGTGACGGCCCGACGCTTCCCGGTTCGTGCATTCCTCGGCCGGATGTTTGCGATGCCGTCCTACCCGCCCGACGGTCGCGACCTCCGGACGTTCCGGCTCGCGGGTCTGGAGCTGCCGGTCCGGGCGACGGTCGCGGTGGTCGTGGTGATCCTGATCGTGATCTTCGACTTCCAGCGGACCTTCATCCCCGACGAGCTCGTCCGGTACGACCGGAACCCGGGGATCCAACGGCTCCAGGCGATCAGCCGGGTCGGGCTGTTCTTCCTCGTGCCGCTGGCGATCGTCGTCCTCGGGTTCCGCGACCGGCCCTCGCGCTACGGGCTGCGGCTCGGCGACTGGCGCTGGGGGCTGGGGCTGGCGGTCGCCGGCTGCGTCGTGATGACGCCGATCGTGCTGGTCCTGTCGAGCGCCCCCGACTTCCGAGCTTATTACGCTCCGTCGTTGGACCCGCTGCCGTCGCTGCTCGCGACGAACGCGATGGACCTGATCCCGACCGAGTTCCTGTACCGCGGCTTCCTGATGCTGTGCCTGGCGCGCGTGCTGGGGCCGATCGCGCTCGTCGTCGCGCTCTTCCCGTTCACGCTGACCCACCTGACGAAGCCCGAGGCCGAGCTCCTCTCCACGTTCGCCGGCGGCTCGATCTATGGCTGGGTGACGTGGCGGACGCAGTCGATCGTGTGGGGCGCGGCCGCGCACGTGTACATCGTGACGCTCGTGATCGTGGCCGCGTCCGCAGCCGGCCGCTGAGCGAGCGGCCGCTGAGCGACTGATCCGCCCCTGTTGCCAATAGCCGAATATCGCGTGATTCGAATCATTCGGCTATTGGAAATGGCAGCGCAGGGTGTCAAATGGCAGCGCAGGGTGTCGCGGCGCCGGGCGGGGTCTACGCTCGCGGCGGAGCGGCGAACAGCTCCCCATCTCGCAGCTCCACCACGCGATCCGCGACATCGAGCATCACCAGGTCATGGGTCGCGACCACCGCCGTGACGCCTTCCGTCCGGACCACGTCGCGGAGCAGCATCATGATCACGTGGCCGGTCTCGGAGTCGAGTTGGCCGGTCGGCTCGTCGGCGAGCAGAATCCGCGGCCGGTTCGCCAGGGCCCGGGCGATCGCCACGCGCTGTTGCTCGCCGCCGGACAGCTCGTGCGGCCGATGGCGCGCCCGGCCGCCGAGCCCCACCAGCTCCAGGAGCTCGCGGACGCGCTTGTCGCGCGCCGGCGGCTCGGCGCGGACGAGGCGCAGCGGGATCTCGACGTTCTCGGAGGCCGACAGGATCGGCACGAGCCCGAACGACTGGAAGATGAACGCCACCGACCGCCGCCGGACATCGACCAGCTCGTCCTCGGACATGGCCGAGACCTCGTGGCCATCGATGACCACCTGCCCGGACGTCGGGCGGTCGAGCCCGCCGAGGACGTTCAGCAGCGTCGTCTTGCCGCTGCCGGATCTGCCGCGGACCGCCACGAGCTCGCCCGGATCGGCCGCAAGCGAGACGCCGCGCAATGCGTGAATGACGGTGTCGCCGGACGGATAGTCGCGGACGAGATCGATCGCCTGGAGGAGCGGCCCGGTTGGAGACGGCCCGGCGCGGCCGACGGGATCGACGACGGTCATCGGTTCGGCTCCTCGGGCGGGGCGACGGGCGGCGGGGCGACCGGGTGGACGAGGGAGCCCGTATCGGGCCAGATCTCGACATGGTCGTCTTCGAGCCGGAGCCGGACGCGATCCTTGAGCCCGAGCGCCGCGACCATGGCCTTCGGGAGCTGGAGCCGGCCGGCCCGGTCGAGCACGGCGAACTCCTCCGAGATCAGCGTGTGCTCGCCGGTCTCGGACCAGGACGACCGGCGCACGGTCTCGGTCGAGGTCCGGCCGTCGCGGATCGCGACCGTTCGCTGGACCTGCTCGGAGACCAGCGTGTCGTGGGTGACGATCACGATCGTCGTGCCGAGCTCCTCGTTGACCCAGCGCAGCAGCGCGAAGATCTCGGCCGCGGTCGTGGTGTCGAGCTCGCCGGTCGGCTCGTCGGCGAAGAGGACCTCCGGCTCGTTCGCCAGGGCCACCGCGATCCCGACGCGCTGCTGCTCGCCGCCCGACAGCCGTTCCGGCCGATGGTCGCGCCGCTCGCCGAGCCCGACCAGCTCGAGCAGTCGCTTCGCCCGATCCGCCCGGTCCTTGCGCCCGTCGAGCGTCATCGGCAGCTCGACGTTCTCCTGGGCCGTCAGGTACGGCAGGAGGTTCCGTGCAGTCTGCTGCCAGACCATCCCCACTTCGCGCCGGCGGTACCGCGTCCGTTCTCGGCGGCCCATCTGGCCGAGATCGTGGCCGGCGACGACCGCTCGCCCGGCTGACGGCGCGTCGAGCCCGCCGAGGATGTTCAGCAGCGTCGACTTCCCGCTCCCCGACGCGCCGACGATCGCGATCATCTCGCCCTCGCCGACGACGAGATCGAGGCCCTGGAGGGCGACGACCTCGAGATCGGCGACCTTGTAGATCCGGACCAGGCCCTCGCAGACGATCTGGCGACCGTCGCCGGTTGGCTTCGTCGCACGTCGACGGGCGCGGCCGCGGCCGGCGCCTGGCGGCTCGGCGACGGCGATCGCCGACGCGCGGCCGCCGCCACGCGGCAGGTCGACGATCTCGACCTGCGACTCCTCGTCGCGCTCGTCGCTCATCCCGCTCCTCTCCGCTGGGGCCTGTCGTGTCGATCCATCGTCACGCCTCGAGGCCGCGCGCGAGCGCCGCCACGGCTCCGCCCCGTCGTTGCATCCACGCGGCGAGGCCGATCCCGAGGGCCGCGATCGCGAAGACTCCGCCGCCGATGATCGCGAGCTGTTGGGGATCGAGCGACAGCGGGACCTCGACCGTCGAGCCGACGATCGCGTCGATCCCGAGGCTCGGCTCAAGCAGGACGAAGAGCCCGAGCCCCAGCGCCACGCCGACGATGAACGCGAGGAAGACGGTCGGGCCGTGCTCGATCAGCGCGAGCCCGAGGGCATCGCCCCGTGACAGCCCGATCATCCGGAGGTGGGCGACCTCGCTCGAGCGGGCGGCTCCGGCGAGCGCGAGTGCGGCCGTGACCGCGAGCGCGGCGTAGGCGGCCGCCACGAGAGACGCGATGGCGATCCCGACGATGATCGCCTTCGTCACCGGGGAGTCGCTGAACGCCCGGGCGACCGCCGTCCGGCTCTGCACGGTCGCGGACAACGTCACCGCGTCGACGGCAGCCTGGATCGCGCCGAGGTCGTCGTCGCTCGCATCGAGGAAGACGACGCTCGGCGCCAGCGGCGCCTTGGGGTTGAGCACATTGAGCTGCTGGCGCGAGGCGATCGCGAACGTCCCGTCGAATGGGAGCGTCGGGAAGGTCGCGCGGGTGGCGATCGGCTGGACCTGGTAGTGATCGCCGTCGGCGAGGAGGCTGAACGCTGTGCCGAGTGGCACGCCGTCGGACCGGGCGGCGAGGCTCGGCGACACGATGATCGGGACCACGCCGTTCGGGACCGTCGAACCGAGCATCTCCGGCGGGATCCCGGGATCGGCGGGCGAGCCCGCCAGGATGCGGAGATAGGCGTCGATGTCGACCGCGACGAACGTGATCCGCAGGTTGCGCGGGCCGACGCTCGTCGAGATCTGATAGAGGAGCGCGCTCGCCCGGACACCGGGGACCGTCCGTGGGTCGAAGCCGGCCGGGAGCGGGCCGCCCTGGGAGGCGATCTGGATCGGCGCCCCGACCTGGTGCCACGACGCGGCGGCCGCGGCCCGATCGAGATGGACGAGCGCGGTCGTCGAGAACACACCGATCGAGGCCGCGGCCAGAAGGACGACGAGCACGGGAGCGCTCGTGCCCCCGACACTCGCGCGGCGGAAGGCGAGGAGGGGCACCAGCCCGCGGCCACGCGCGGCGATCCGCCCGAGCAGGCGAAGCGGCAGCGGGACGAGCCGGATCGCCGTCAGGCCGGCGGCCAGACCGGCGAGCGCCGGGACCGCGGCGATCAGGGGGTCGGCGCCCGCCAGCGCGCCGGTGCTGCTCGCTCCACGGACGCCGCGCTCACGGAGGAGCCATGCGCCGCCCACGGCGAGCACGATCACCAGCGCGTCGAGGACGAGCCGCCGCGCCGTGACACCGCGCGGGATTGGATCGGTGCCGCGCGCGGCCCGCACGGCCGCGGTCGTGCCCGGCAGCGCGGTCACGATCAGGAGTCCGATCGCGACCGTCGCGACGGCGCTCGCGGTCAGGATCGTGGCCTGGGCGCTGCCCGCGGGGATCAGCCAGACCGAGAGCGCGATCGCGAGCCCGAGGGCCGGGATCGCGACGACGCACCCTTCGAGGAACACCGCCCGGATGAGCTGGCCGAGCGTCCCGCCGCGTCCGCGAACGAGGGCCAGGGCGGGCCGGCGCCGTCGCGCCGCGATCGTTGCCACGAGCGCGAGAGCGGCAAACGCAACGGCCGCGGGACCGATCGCGACGACGGTGAGAACCGCCGACGCCGACGCCCAGCGCTGGGCGTGGGTCGTGAGCAGCGGCAGCAGCCCACTCCGCATCCCCGCGCCGGTCAGCGAAGCGGTGGTGACCTGGGTCTGCGGGAACGTCGTCTCGAGCCGGCGCAGGTCGGCGAGCACCGCTCCGAGGCCGGCCGCGGTGAGTCGCGACGGATCGACGAAGTGACGCCACGTGGTCCGGGCCGGGATGCCGAACGGCGGCGTGCCGGAGACGAGTGTTTCGTACGCGGCGGCCGGCAGGAACACCCCGACGTCGAACAGCCGCGAGTCACCGCCGAGCGTCCGGACCCCGACATGGTTGAGCGACTGGTCGTGGTACCAGAACGGATCGTCCGGGTCGCTGACCTCGTAGATCCCGCTGATCCGGATCGCGACCACGCCGCGCTGCCGCCTCGACAGCGGGTCGCGCCCGTCGAGCGAGAGGAACACCAGGTCACCGACCCCGTTCCCGAGCGCCTTCGCGCCCTCGCTCGAGACCGAGCCCTCCAGAACGCCGACCGCGAGGGGCGCTTCCGCGCCAGCCTCCTCGGGCGGGAGCAGTCGGCGGAGGTCGGCCGGCAGGTCGATCTGCTCGTGGGTCGCCGTGGGGGCGACGCCGGAGACGTAGCGGATCCGCTCCTCGGCGCCGGGTTGGATCCGGAACCGGATGAAGGTCGGGTCCGGCGTCGGCGCCTCGACGTGGAAGCGCGCGCTGTCGACGATCGTCAGCCGCTCGCGGACGATGGCCCGGATCGAGGCGGGGATTCGCGTGTCGAGCTGGTCGCCCTCCTCGTCGATGAGCTTCAGGGGCTCGGTCGGATCCGGCGGCAGGACCTCCTCCTCGAGGAGGGCGATGTTCCGATCGAAGGGTTGGGCGTTCGCGACGACGCCACGAAGCGCGTCGTCGCCGACCTGGTCGACCAGCCGCGGGGCGATCCCGAACAGGGTCGCGGTCACGAGGATCAGCAGAGCGAGTCCGATCGCGGGGGCGCGATCGTCGCGCATCCGGCGCAGCCCGAGGAGGATCGACGACATCCGCTCAGCCGTCCCGCGCGCGCAGGACGCCGCTGATCCGGATGTCCGGGAGCTGGCGGCGGACGAGCCACAGCGACAGGACAAAGAGCAGGATCGCCGCAACGTAGGGCGGGACGAGGGCCGTCCACGGCACGTCGACGACCGGCGCGGGGATCGGCGCCAGCCCGGTCTGGGTCAGGGTCGCGAACGGCAGGACGAGCCAGGCGAGGATCAAGCCGAGCACCGACCCCGCGACGAGCCCGACGACCAGCAGGAACACGCTCTCGATCGACAGCCAGAGCGACAGTTGCGCGGTCGAGAGGCCGAGCGCGCGAAGGAGCGCGAACTCGCCGATCCGCTCGCTCGTCGAGATCGTCGAGCTCACGAGGAACCCGATCCCCGCGAACAGCATGGCCGCGATCGACCCGAGGCCGAGGACGCCGATCAGCCCGAGCGGCACCGGATCAGTCGTGAGCTCGCGGGTGAGCTGCTCGCGGCCGACGACGCTCGCCGTCCCCGCGCCCGGGTCGCGGAGGGCGGCGAGGACCGCCGGCTCCGTTCCGGGCTGCACGCGGAGCCACCACTCGTCGGCCTGCTCGGTCCGGCCGGACGTCGCGTAGCCGACGAGATCGAGGGTCGCGAGGTCCGTCAGCGCAAACGGCGTTGCCGGGTCGAAGGGCGCGAAGAGGCTCGTCGTCGCCACGATCCGCGCGTTCAGCGGCGAGCCGAGGCTCGACAGTTGGAGCGTGTCGCCGACCGTCGAGCCGGTCCGGGTGAGGAACTCCGACGAGGCGATGATCGGCAGGATCGGCGCTCCGCCGCCGTCCGTGCCGGATCCGCCGCCGGACGCGGCGCCTTCGAGCAGCGGTGGCATCGCGAGGAGTCGGAAGCGGATGTCGAACCCGGACCCGCCGAAGACCGGCGCGGTGCTGTCGATCGTGATCCGATTCGGTCGATCGGCGGGCGGCGTGTAGAGCTCGAGCGACGTGCCGTCGCCCCGGTCCCAGGCCCAGCCATCGGCGTCGCCGCGGAGGCTCAACGTCGTCCATCCAGCGACGCCGGCGGCGTCCGAGGTCGCCTCGAGTCGGATGATTTCGGCGGTCCCGAGGATCGCGATCGGGTCGCCGGGCGCGATCATGAGCTCTACGGCCTCGAGCGACAGCGGGGCCGCCGGCTCGAGGCCGGGCGCCGCTGGATCCGCAAGGTCGACGACCAGGCGCTGACCGAGCGCGGCCAGCGAGCCGCCGACGTCGGGCAGGCGGAGCAGCCGCCCATC
>DASXTH010000034.1:0-17120 GCA_036505555.1 Candidatus Limnocylindrales bacterium
GAGCCGATCGGCTTGCCGGTCAGCGTGCCGCCGACCTGCGTGCCGTCGTACCAGATCTCGACGGTCCCCGTGCCCGCCGCGACGTGGAGCTTGATCTCGTGCCAGGTGTTCAGGGCGACCGTGCGTCCAAGAGACGTGTAAGCGTAGCCGCCCGACCCGTTCGGCAGTCGGAGATAGAGCGCGCCGGCGACGTTCGTCCGGTAGACATCGACGAGGCGGCTGCCGCCCGAGTCGAACAGACGCCAGAACGGGACGTTGCTGTTGCTGGCGCCCTCGGCCCTGACGTTGAACCAGCCGTCGGCCCAGACCTCGCTCGTGCCCGCGGGGAGGGTCTTGTTGAGGTAGGCGCGGGAGGCCGTGCCGCTGCTCACGTGGAGCAGCGCGCCGCAATTCCCGGTCTTGGCCGCCGACGTCGTCACGACGGCCGTGCCGTCACCGGAGACGCCGGTTGCGGTCCACTTGTTCAGGTTGAAGGCCTCGAAGTTGTCGGCAAGGACGACCGTGCCGGGATCGGCGTTCGTCGGGGTCGCGGTGTTCGCGTCGCACGGATTCGCCGGCGGCGCGGCGTCGAACGTCGCGATGCGGATGTCATCGGCCAGCAGGTCGCCGACCTGGTTCGGGTGCTCGTTGGCAACCGTGACGCTCGCGAGCGGGACGATCCCGTTGTTGGCGACCGAGTCGTAGACCTTGCTGTCGTTCATGTAGACCTGAACGAAGCTCGAGCCGCCGTTGATCGTGACGCGCAGCTCCCACTTGACCCACTCGTTGAACGACTGGTTCTTGTTGACCCGGAAGAAGCTGCCGCTGTGCTGGACGTAGACCTTGGCCTGCCTGTTGCAGGCGCCGTTGATCCGGTACAGACCGACGACCCGCCGACCAGCGGTATCGAAGAACCGAAGGAATGGAACGTTGCCCGCGGAATAGCCGGCCGAGCCGTCGCAGCCGCCCGACAGGACGTTGAACCAGCCGCTGGCCGACAGGGCATACACCGACGAGGAGAGGTTCCGCCGGATGTAGGCGATCGAGCCGTTCGAGTAGTCGGGGGTGGTGAGCCGCGCCATCTGGGTGTTGGCGCCGGTGTGGCCGGCCCGGGTCTCGACACCGGCCGTTCCGTTCACGGCGGTCGTGACAATCCAGTTCGAGAGGGAGCCCGACTCGAAGTCGTCGGTGAAGAGGGTGGTGTCGGACGCAATGTCTGCGGTCGGCGCCGGGGCCGAGACGACGGCCGTCCGCCCGGCCGAGACCGGTGCGGTGACGAACATCGAGACGGCAATCGCCATCGTGACGGCTAGGCGGTTTCTGCGCACGGATCGGCCCCTTGTGATCTGGGTGCTTGGGTGACATCCAGTGCCTGCAGCACGGATGGGTGTCGCATGATAGCCCGATCGTCCTGGTTCCGAATAGGACGGTCGGCCGAACGTGGTGCCGACCTGCACCAGGGCCGTCGCCCGGACCGCGGCCGTGTCGGAGAGTCGCGCTCCCGGACCGTCAGCCCGGACGGACCCGACTCGCGATGATCACTCGGGTCATCACGAACGCGAGGGTCTGGGCGACGAGCATGGCCCAGCCCGCGCCCACCAGACCGAGCCGCGGCAGCAGCGCCAGGTCGAGTCCGACCGTGACGAGCGTCGTCGTTCCGACGATGGCGAGGGACGCCACGGTCCGTTCGGCGATCCGCTCCCCGACGAGGAAGAGCGTCGTCCCCGTGAATGGAACGACGGCCACGAGCAGGACGCGCAGGAGATCGGTCCCATGCTCGGCATAGCGGATGCCGTAGATCGACATCGCGACGCCCGCGAGGAGCCAGGCCGCCGCCGCGGCCGGGACGACGACGATCATGACGAGCCGACGGATGTGATGACGATCCGGCATCGCGGACCCCTGCCGGGCGCCTTCGACGGTGACCGCGCTGCCGAGGTTCACCGCGAGCAGCCGGACGCTGAAGCTGATCGTCCAGGCCGCGTAGTAGTACGCCGTCGCCTCACCACCGAGAAGACCGAGGACGATGAGCGGCGCCAGCGAGTCGGGCGCAGCTGCCAGGACGGCCACGACATGCTGGCCGATCGCGAAGCGGGCGATCCGTCGGGCAGCGATGGAACCGCCCGGCCCGGCCGCGGGATCCACGTGGGCCGCGGCCCGGGCCACGGCGGCGTTCACCACGAACACGAGCCAGGCCGCACCGAGAATCCACGAGCCGAAGATCGCCCACGGGCTGGCAAGCCCGGCGAAGGCGACGAGCAGCCCCAGCTTCGCGAGCCCGAACGCGAGGTTCTCCGCCGGGACCCAGTGCGCCTTGCCCAGCGCGAACAAGGCTGGATCCTGGAGCGAGAACACCACCCAGACCACGACCGCCGACAGGAAGCCCACCGCCGGGAGCGGTCCGGCAGCGAGGAACTGGAGCTCGCGATTGCCGCTCGCGTAGACGAGGAACACGACGGCGCTGACGAGGGCGATCCCGATCGCGGATGCGTAGACCGCGACGATCAGGCGTCCGCGGGCCGCCCCTGCGACTGGGAGGTAGCGAAGGAGGACCTGCTGGATGCCGATCCAGCCGATGCTCGCGACGAACACGAGCCCGCTCACGGCTCCGGCGCCGAGACCGACCGTCGTCGGGTCGTACAGCCTTGCGGCCGCGACCCAGTACGCGAGCCCCAGCACCCCGTTGATCGCCGTGTTGGCGACGAGCGCGGCGGTGTTCCGAACCAGCGGGATGCGGGCGGCCGTCAAGAGCCGCGTCGTCGGCGTCATCCGGTCTCGAGGAGGTCGGCGACGGTCCGAACGGCGCGTACGGCATCCCAGGATCCGGGAACCGCCAGGACCCGGGTGGCCGCCCCTGAGGCCGCCAGCGCGGCATCGATGACGTCGAGCTGAGCTCGGACCGTCGCGGCCGATGCGGCCCTCCAATCGTCGCCATTCGCCGCGACCCAGGCCAGATCGCGCGTCGCGATCGCCTCGAGCCGGGCGCGGACTGCAGCCGGGTCGTCGAGGTCGCCGACTGCGTCCTCTCGGACGTTCGGATCGGTCCGGTCGATCACGAAGATCGCCCCCAACGGCACCGGGTCGTTCTGGATGGGCTGGAGCAGGTGTCGGTCCGCGAGCACCGGCAGGCCGACAAACCCGCCCGACACGCGCCGGACCAGGCCCGCCACCGTCAGCCGGGTGCGGAGCCGGCGTCCGATCCGCTCGGCTGCGAGGGGAGCCGTCGCGACCAGGTCCGGGTAGATCCGCGACCGGCGGGTGAAGCCGTCGACTTGGCCCGCGCTCGTCACGACGAGGCGGTCGTCGGCGAGAACCCGCCGGCCGGCCGCCCAGGCGCGCAGCGCAAGGGTGCTCTTGCCCGTCCGTGACATTCCGCAGATGGCGATCGCCCGACCGTCGAGAACGATCCCGGCCGCCGACAGCAGAGCCAGATCACGGCGGGCCAGCGCGATCGCGATCAACGGCTCGACGACCACGCTCTGGAGGAGCGAGCGACCGAACACGCCGATCGTCTCGACCTCACAGTCGATCGACTCGTGGTCGGGTGATCCGAGTCGCGTTCGCCAGCGGGTCGTCTTGTGGCGCTCACGGCGGATCCGCCGCTCCGCACCCGTCGCTCCCGACGGACCGCGCCTGGCATCGAGGGCGCGGACGATCACCTGGGGACCGATGGAGGTCGGCTCCGGGGCGCCGGGAACCGTCAACGCCTGCCCCTCTCCGTACTCCGCGACGAAGTGGTCGATGAGCGCCGGCGGGCTCAGCACGGTGAGGGCTCGATCCGGCCAGACGCGGCCGGGCATCGACGCCCGCGGGTCGCCCCCGCTCGCCACCGAGCCCCTGGACGCGGGCGGAGTCACAGAGCGCGCAGGATCAGGTCGGCCGCGATCCGTGGGTCGCCGGGAAACGGAGCGCGGACCCGATAGACCGGCGTCCTCGCGATCAGGCGCTCGTAGGCTGCCGCCTCGCGCGCGACGATCTCGAATCCAGGGATCGGATGCGGCCGGAAGCCCGCAGTCCGCTCGCCCAGGAGGTGGTATCGGCGCCGCTCGAACGCCGCCGACCGAGCCATCGCCGCGGCCACCGGCGCGGGCTCGACGACATCGAGGGACGCCGCCTCACCCTGCTCGATCGTCTCCAGCAGGATCACGGCCCCGAGCTTGGCCTGCGGCGGCAGCGCGCCGGGGCCGTCTTGGCCGATATCGTGGCGCGTCAGCCGGATCGTATCGGCGAGGCTCCCGGCGGCCCCGATCGGGCCCAGGACGGCGTCGGTGAGTCGATTCCGACGTCCGGCCCGCCCCAGGCCGCGCGCGCTCGCCGCGGCCAGGCCGCCGAACCGCAATCGGAGGCGCTGGCCGCGCCGGAGCCTGGCCTCGATCGTGGGCAAATAGGGGACGACCCATCCCCGAACGCCGACCCGGTTGGGAAACGGGGCGATCAGCGCCCCGCCATCGGTCGCCGCTGCTGGCTGCGGCGTCCACCACACCATCCACTTGTCGCCGAGGAACTCGGCGCCGCGTTCGACGAGGGCGAGGGCGATCTCGGTCTTGCCGCTCTCCGACCAGCCGGTCAGGAGGACACCGCGATCGGCGATCCGGACACCGGCGGCATGCGCGACGGATGTCCCGTGCTCGATCCCCGCGATCTGGAGGGCTGGACGGAGCAGGTCCCGCATGACCCGCCACCGGTCGGTCGTCGGACCCATCGTGATCTGGACGTCTTCGGGCGGCCCCGCGATTGACGTCCAGCCCCCGGCGTCGTCGATGACGAGCTCGCCGTCCGCCTGGCCGACGACAACCCCGTCGCCAGCGTCGCCGTTGATCTGCTCGCGGCGCGGGCGCTCGAGTCTCGAGCCGGCCGGTGCGGCCCGGATCGTCACCCGGCCGCGGACGTCGTCGACCGGCGAGACGGCATCGAGCTCGGTCCGGATCCACGTCGCGAGATCGGCCGAAACGTCGACGCAACGCACCGCCAATTGGCCCGGAACGCCGCACACGAGCTCCATTCCCGCCACCGTACCATCCTGTCGCGACCCGGCGAACCTGCCGCATGACACGGAACGTCGCGTACACTCCCGCCCGAACTCGCAGTGGGGTCAGCATGTCCGAGCGGTCTTCGGTTCCGTCGCGGAGCGTCGTCGTCTGCGCCTACACCCTCGATCGGCTTGCGCTGACCGAGCGGTGTCTGACGGCCACGCTCGCTCAGGATCCGCCGCCGGACGAAGTCATCCTCGTCGCGGATCACAACGACGAGCTGGCCCAGGAGCTGCGCTCGCGCGTCCCCGGCGTTGACGTCGTCGCGAACACGGGACCGCGCGGGTTGTCCGGTGCCCGGAACACCGGAATCGGACGGGCGACGGGCGACATCGTCGCGTTCATCGACGACGACGCCGAGCCCCGACCTGGCTGGCTCGCGGGGCTGACCGCCGCATTCGCGGATCCGGCGGTGATGGTCGTCGGGGGTCGAGCGACCGCGGTCTGGGAGTCCGGCCAGCCGCGGTGGTTCCCGGACGAGTTCCTGTGGGTGGTCGGCTGCTCCTATCGCGGCCAGCCCGAATCGGGCCCGGTTCGCAATCCTCTCGGCTGCAACATGGCCTTTCGGCGCGATGTGTTCGAATCCGTCGGCGGGTTCGATGCCGCGGTGGGCCGGCTCGGCAGCCTGCCGATCGGCGCGGAGGAGACCGAGCTCTGCCTGCGCATCCGCCGGTCGTTCCCGGGGAGCTCGATCGTCCTCGTCGCCGACGCGGAGGTCCACCACGCGGTGTCCGCCTCGCGCGCGCGGATCGGCTATTTCATCCGGCGCTGTTTCTACGAGGGCATCTCCAAGGCGGTCGTTCGCGAGATCAGCGCCGGCGATGCGTTGGGGACCGAGCGCGCCTACGTGGTCCGAACCCTCACCTCCGGGGTCGTCCGGCGGACGGGCAGTCTCCTCCGGCTCGACCGGCCGGCGGGGTCGCTTGGCGGGATCGTGGCCATCGTGGGTGGCACCGTCGTGGCGGCCGCCGGCTACGCCTACGGTCGCGTTCGACGGCGGTTCCGCGTTCGGCGGCCGCATCCGGCGGCCTCGTCCCGACCGGGACCGGGCGAAGCATGACGGCGCGCCTCGGCCTCACCCGCGAGCGGCTCGGGGTGGGGATCAGGCCCTCCGCGATCCTCACCGGCGTCGCAGTCGTGGTGCTGATCCTGTCACTTGCCTGGGCGCGTCTCGACCTCGACGATCTCGGTCTGGCGAAGGGCCTGCCGCCGACGCTGTTCGTGGGTCTGGCGTTGCTCCCGGTCGCGTCGTTCCTCGAGCTGCGCCGCGGACCGGCCGCCCAGCCGTGGCTCATCGTGCTCCACGTGATCCTGTTCATCGCCGTCATCTGGCTGTTGCCGACGATCCTTGAGAGCACGCCGCGGTTCCGCACGTCCTACGTCAACTACGGCTACGTCGATCCGCTCGTCCGAGGCGAGGGGCTCCTGCCCAGCCGGTTCATCTACCACAACTGGCCGCTGTTTCCGATCCTCATGGCCGGCGTCGTGAAGCTCGGGGTCGACCCGCTGACCCTGATGACCTGGTTCCCGCTCGTCGCGATCATCCTGTATCTCATCCCGCTGTCGGCGATCGTGATCCGGATCGGCCGGGCCGATGCGGGCGGACCGGCCGCCCCCACAGTTGAGGCATCCGATGCCGCGGTTGGCGCGGCGTCTGCCGCCGCCACGCGTCCGAGCCGTCCTCCGTATTGGGCGTTCGCCCTGTGGCTCTTCCCTGTCTTCGACTGGACGGGACAGGACTACTTCAGCCCGCAGGCGTTCGCCTTCCTCGTCTTCCTGATCTGGGTGGTCGTCCTGGTCCGGGTGAGCCTCGAGCGAGATGGCCGGTTCACGCCGCTCACCTTGATCCTCACGATCGGCCTGTTCACGGTGATCACGAGCGCCCATGTCCTGACGGCCCTGCTGGGCCTGGGCATCCTGTTCACGCTGGTCCTGACGCGTCTGATCCGGCAATGGACGGTGTTCGTGACGTGCGCCGTGATCTTCCTCGTCTGGCAGGTCTACCTGGCCGCGCCGTTCTTCGAGTCCTATCGGACCCAGCTCCTCGAGACGATTCTCGACCTGCCGAGCTTCCTCGAGTCGAACCTGTCCAATCGCGTCCGCGGCAGTGACGGACATGCCTTCATCGCCCAGCTGCGGATCGTGGCGACGCTCGCCGCCTTCGGGCTCGGCGCAGCCGCCGCGACCCTGATGTACCGCCGCCGATCCTTCGGTCGCCCGCTCCGGTTCGTCGTCGCCTACGTGCTCGGCGTCGCGCTGGTGGCGCCGGTCACCGTCTACGGCGGTGAGATGCTGATCAGGTCGCTGCTCTTCGTCCTGCCAATCGTGACCGCCGTCGTCGCCGTGAATCTCGCCGATCGTCGGTTCGCCATCGCCGTCACGGCGATCGTCATCGTGATGGCCCCGGTCCACGTGCTGACGCACTACGGGAACGAGCTCTACGACTACGTCCGCCCCGGCGAGCTCGCCGGCTTCGACTACGTCGAGACCCACGCTCCGGCCAACGTGTACGGGGGTTCGCCGGCCGGCGTCTTCGAGAACAGCACCCATCTCGATGCACGGAACAGCACCGTTCCGAAGTCCGGCGGCGTGTCCGGGATCGTGGGCTACGTCCGACCGGAAGACCACGCCTGGCAGAACCCGGGCTGGCCGATCTATGTCGTCGTCAGCCGCGGTGACGATGCCGCGATGCGCCTCTTCCAGAATGTCCCGGATTTCCGCGCGGCAGTCGACGGGGCGCTCGCGACCGACCGCCGCTTCGTCCAGGTCTTGAAGAATGAGGACGTGACCGTCTATCTCTGGACGCCGGGCGCGACTGCGGCTCCGTGACCAAGCGGGCTGCAAGCACGAAGCGGGCTGCAAGCACGAAGCCCGCTCCAAGCACGAAACGGCGAGCGAAACGGCCGCCCGCTGTATCGGTGATCGTCCCGACGCGGAACGCGGCCGACTGGGTCGTGTCGTGTCTCGAGGCCGTGCGAGCGGCCGGTCCAGGGGAGGTGATCCTCGTCGACGGGCGCTCCGATGACGGCACCGTGATGCTTGCGGAGAACCTTGCCGACCAGATCATCCGGGACGATGGGCAGGGGCCGGGTGCCGCCCGGAACCGCGGCGTCGAAGCTGCCCGCCATCCCTGGGTCCTGTTCGTCGACGTCGACGT
This sequence comes from Candidatus Limnocylindrales bacterium, assembly GCA_036505555.1. Classification (GTDB taxonomy): domain Bacteria; phylum Chloroflexota; class Limnocylindria; order Limnocylindrales; family CSP1-4; genus CF-46. The sequence goes on from DASXTH010000034.1 coordinate 8,167, forward strand.
CCTGCTCCCGGCCGGAGCCGTGAAGTCGTTGCTCGACGAGGCGACGGCGCGAAGCCTCGACGGGCTTCAGGCGAGTCTCCGCTCGATCGGGACGGACTACTGGAGCGAGCAGCTGGCGTGGCACCACAACCACGGCCGGAGTCGGTCCTGGTTCGGTGTCAGCGCCACGCTGCTCCGCACGGAGGTCGCGCGCTCGCACCCGTTCGATCCGGCGCTCCGCTCCGGCGAGGACGCCGACCTACGCATCCGGCTGGGGCTCGATGGGGTAGCCGTCGGGGTGTCCGAGCAGGTCGAGGTCGTCCATCGCTTCGCGCCCGGCCTGGCGAGTGCTCGGGCGCAATGGGCCGACGACGGCGCGGGGCTCGGTCGGCTCGTCCGAAAGCACGGCCGGCCCGCGCTCCGCCTCCTCGCGGTGCCGTTCGGCGCGGCAGCGTACTGGATCGCGCGAACGTTCCGTGCGCCGCGACGGATCCCGTACTTCGTCGGCTTCCTCGCCGGGAACTGGCGGAGCGCGCTCAGTGGCCTGCTCGACTCGCGCGTCCCGCTGAGCGCGGCCGATGGCAGATCCGCGGTCGCCGTCGGCGTCCTGGCTCTCCTCACCGGCGCAGCCGGACTGGGTCTGATCGCGTTCGCCCTGATCGTCGTCCTTGCGAACCTGATCCCTGGAGTTCCGGAGCTGCTGCTCGGCGCCGCGGTCCTGCCGGTCCTCGCCGGACTCGCCGTCCTCGGGTTGGTCGGGTTGGAGGTGATCGCCACCCTGCCCGAGGGGCATCGCCTGGCGGTCCGGACGCGGCGCTATCGGTCGCGCATCCTCGCGTTCGTCCTCGTCATGGTGGTCCTGACGGCGCTACGGCTCCTTGCGAACCTGCGACTCCTGAATTGAGACCGGCGCCAAGCCGATCACCGGCGGCTCGCTGAGGACGTCGATGTCGAAGGCGGGCCGGAGGCGCTCGGTCAGGAGCGTCCGAGCCACCCGCCAACCGTCGCGGAAGGTGCGCAGGTTCGAGGCGCCGTAGCGGCGCGCGGACTCGAAGCTGGGAACCTCGACGATGTCGAGCTTCGCCTTGACGGCGCGGACGACGATCTCGGTCTCGATCTCGAAGCCCGTGCTCTGGAGGCCCAGGAGCGGGAGGCACTCCCGGCGAAACGCCATGTATCCGTAGCAGAGCTCGGAGAAGCGGCGCCGAAAGATCACGTTGGCAAACAGCAGCAGGGCCGCGTTGCCGACTTGACGCAGCCGGGAGATGTCGATGCTGCCGCCGCCGTCAAGGAATCGCGATCCCTTGGCGACGTCCGCCCCGGCGCTGACCGCCTCGACGAAGGCCGGGATCTCGGCGGGATCCATGCTGCAATCTGCGTCGAGCATCACGATGATGTCGCCGGTGGCGGCGGAGAACGCGCGGCGCAGCGCTGATCCCTTGCCGGGACGCGACTCGCGGACGACGACGATGTCGGGTCGGATGGCCAGGGCCACTTCGATCGTCCGGTCCGTCGAGCGGCCATCGACCAGGATGATCTCGTCGACCATGGCCGGCACGCGCTCGATCACCCAGCCGACGTTGCGCTCCTCGTTGAGCGTCGGGATCACCACGGTCACGCGCGGCGGCAGCACCGGAATCGACAGGCCGTCGTCGGCCACGGGCTCGCCGACCACGGTGAGGTAGTCGTGCGGGGGAGCCGCGTCCTCGGCTGTCGGGAAGGTGCGAGAAACCGCCATTGGTCCAGGTCTCCAGTAGATCGCGCCTACAGGCCCCCCGACCCAATCGGACCAGGCCAGAATGCATCAGAGTTTACGTGACGTCACTGGCCGTTCATAGAGAGATAGGACGTTTGGTACCAATTCCAGCATCGTTGTGGTGACCGTGCGCACCACGCCCGCTCGGCGGCCTGGTCCGATGGTACTGGCTGGGGACCAGGACCCGTCAGATGGGACGAACGATGGCCGCTGGAGTGGCCAGCCGACGCCCGGCCGCGTCAGTTGCCATTCATGACGATCGTGACCTCTGCTCCGCGCAGGTCCGCCGCGACGTCGAGCAACCGATCGGATCCGAACCTGCCGACGGCGAAGGCGGTCGGGCAGGCCAATCCACCGAGCTCCTGGGTGATCGTGAGGGCGCCGTCGGCGACGTCGAGCAGGGCGATCCGGCCACCGGTCCGATCGCAGCGACCAGCTCGAGCGGGCGATCGCGGTCGAGTCTCGCGGCGACGATGCCGTAGGTGTCCGGGTCGCCCGACCTGAACCGGCTCCGCGGGCCCTCGACTCACGCGGATCGGCCCGCGGCCGAGATTCGAAGTAGACTCCGCCGCTGCGGCCCCCCAGACAAGCGACCGAGCCGGAGACGACTGGACGTCCATGACCGAGCACCTTCGGACGGACCACGAAACGCCGCCGCCCGATTCCGAGGGACGACTGCGTCCGGACGACCGCATCCCAACCTCGCATCATCGTGAGGGAGGCCGCGGGATCCCGATTCGCCGATCCGCCGCGCTTCTCCTGCTCGTCGCGATCGCGGCCGCGATCGGGTTCACGTATGTTCGCGGCGGCCTGCCGTACCCGCTGCAGCCGTCACCGGGACGCCCGATCGCGGCGGCTGCGACCAGCAGTCCCGCCCCGAGTCCACCGGATCTGGCGGCGACGCCGACGATGAGCCCGTCTGCGAGCGCCCCGCCGTCACCGTCCGCGTCCGCGGATCCATCACCCGCTGCCGGCCCCACCGCGACGCCGACGGCGAAGCCTTCAGCGATACCGCGCAGCGACCGGTATGCCGTGCTGCGGCCGTGTCAGGACGCGCCGCGCTGCTGGATCTACACCGTCCGCAGCGGCGACAACCTCTTCAGCATCGCCCATTGGTTCGGCGTCCCACTCAGCACGGTCCGGTCGATGAACCCGTGGCTCGCCCAGACCGGGCTGCGGGCCGGCCAGGACCTACGTCTCCCTCCGCCGACGCGATAGGCCAGCCGGTCGACGTCCGCGGCCGGATGGGTCGCGACCGCGCGGTGGTCATGCCGCGCGATCGTTCGCGTCGTTCAGCCCGGGTACTGGATGACCTGGATCCCGTACGGGTAGTCGAGGTTCGTCCCGTCGGACAGCGCCGACCAGTCGCGGAGCAGATTGCCCGATGCGTCGCGGAACTCGACCCGATCTGACTCGGCCACCGTGAATACATAACCGCCGTTCGTGTTCGGGTTGAGCCCGACACGACGGTCCTCGTCAGGCGTCATCTGCTTCCAGAGCTTCGTGCCGGCGCGATCGATCTTCTGGATGTAGTAGCCCTCGATCGTCAGGAGCCGGTCGTTGTCGACGACGATCGCGTCGTGGGTGTACTCGGTCTTCACCTGCCAGGTCACGGTCTGGCCACCGTTGAGCCGGTAGGCGACCTCGCGGACGTTGCCCCAGCCACCGACGAGGAGCGTCGGATCGTCGCTGTTGTAGCTCTCGGCTGCGGTCCGGAAGTGGACCGAGTGGGCATTGCTCAGGTAGTGCTTCCAGACCTCTTCGCCGGTCGTGAGGTTGTAGACGCTGATCCGGCCGCCGTTGTTGAACCGCAGTGCGACCGCCAGGTTGCCGTCCGGGAGCAGCTCGGCGTCGTAGGGCGAATTGAAGCTCTCGCCGTTGAATCCCCAGACCTTCCAGACCCACGTCTTCGTCGCGACGTCGAGCAGCCCGACTTCGCCGGTTCCGAAGGTCGCGAGGATCCGGTTGTTGGGCATCCAGCGGACACCGATCGGGCCGGACGTGTAGTCGGATCGCTGTGTGGGGTTGTCCCACTTCCAGATGACCCGGCCGTCGAAGTCGGTGATCAGGAGCCGCTTGTTCAGGTAGTCGGCGATCAGGAGCTTGTACTGCGGGTCGTTGCCGAGACCGGTCGAGCCCTTGTCGACGACGAGGTTGTCGACGACGAGACCGAACGCCTTGCCGGCGCTGCTCGATCCGAGCTGGACGGTCTTGATGCCGCCCGTGCCGTTGTTGGCCGTGTCGAGATGGTGGACGAGGACGCCGTTCAGCCAGACCTCGACCATGTCGAGGTTGTCGCCGCGCTCGACCGCCCGGAGCTGGATGTGGGCCCAGGTATTGAGGGGCAGGGTCGGGGTCAGCGTGTAGGTCGACCCGGTGTGCTGGACGATCAGCTTGTCGCCGTTGAGGTTCAGGCGCGACACGATGACTCGCTGGATGCCGCCCGGGTCGATCATCGTGAGGAGTGGGACGGACCCGCCGGAGGCGCCTTCCGCCGTGACATTCACGTCGGCGGTCACCATCAGGTCGTTCTGCGTCGCGAGGAGGGTCTGTCGAACGTAGGCCAGCGATCCTGCCGTGCTCGTCGCACTCAGGGAGCCGGCCCAGGCCCCGGACTTCACGATCGCGTTCTGCGCGGCGACCGCGCCGCTGCCGGCCACCGTGACGTTCGACCAGGCGCCGAAGCCGCCGGTCTCCCAGTCGTCGGAGAACAGGGTCGACGTCGGCGGGGGGACGATCGCCTTGATGACCGCGTCGTCGGCGACGAAATCGCCTTCCTGGTTCTGGTGCTCCGCACCGAGGTATGCATCGTCGAAGGCCCAGACGCCCATGGTCATGTTCGTCGCGTTGATGAGGCGGAGGCCGTCGACCCAGACCTCGGCTTTACCGAGGTTTCCGTTCGCCGTCGCGTGGACCTTGATCTGATACCAGCGGTTCAGGTCGAACTTGCGGCCGGTCATGATGAACGACCAGCCACCCGCCCCGTTGGGATAGCGCAGGAAGCCGTTTCCGGTCACGTTCTGGCGCGACAGGTCGAGGACGCGCTTCCCGTTCGAGAACAGGCGGAACGACGGCATGTTCCAACCGGGATCCGTCGATTCGCGCTCGTAGTAGAACCAGCCGGTCAGCCAGACTTCGGCAGTTCCCGCGGGCAGACCCTTCTGGAGATTGGCTCGCGAGTCCCAGATCATCGAGGTGACGTGTTCGCGGACCCCGCAGAGGCCCGTTTTCGCGCGGTCGTTCTCGGTGACGATCGTGGCATCGCCCTGGATGGAGACCTTCGTCCACTGGCCGAGACCGCTCTCGAAGTTGTCGGCCAGGACGACCGTGCCGGGGTCGGTGTTCGTGGGCGTCGCCGTCCCGGCGTTGCAGCCGGACGGGGCGACGATCTGCCAGGACCACGTCGCCGGCGTCGCGTCGACGTTGCCGGCCGTGTCGATCGCGCGGACGCTGAACGTGTGGTTGCCGAGCGCGAGGCCCGAATACGACTCGGGGGTGGCGCAAGGAACGAACGGGGCGCCGTCGAGAACGCATTCGAAGGTGGCGGGCTCGGTCGCGGTGAACGAGAAGGTCGCGCTCGTGCTTGAGGTCGAGGACGGCGGATTCGCGGTGATCGTCGTGTTGGGCGGTGTCGTGTCGCCGGACGGGGTCGGCGTCGGCGTCGGCGTTGCGGACGGCGTCGGCGTCGGCGTCGCCGTGGGGACCGGCGTCGGTGTCGGCGTCGGCGTCGGGGAAGGCGAGGCATCGCTGCTGATCACGACGTCGTCGAGGGCGAGGTCGAATGCCTGGCCCTTGACCTCGTTCCCGAACTGCCCCGCGGAGATCCCGCCCGTGCCGAGGGCGAGCCCGGACGCGCTGTAGATGACAGCGCCATTGAGCTTGGCCTGGATCGAGGCGGAGGCGGTGCCGGCACCCGTGACGTTCAGCTCGACCGATGCCCACTGGCCGAGGGCCACCTGACCGGTCGTCTTGATGAACAGGCCGTTGTACGAGACATACAGGAAGCCCTGCGTCGCGTTCTGGCGGTAGAAGCTGACGGTCCGGGCGCCGGTCGAATCAAACAGCCGGATGAACGGGACGTTGCCGTTCGTTGAGCCCTCGGCGATCACGTCGATGGATGCCGAGACCGTGAGTTGAGCGACCGGCGCGAAGGTGTCCTTCAGGAGGGCGAATGCGGTCGACGAGGACGTCGACGACAGCTCAGCCGCATTCGACCCGGTCGCGACGACCACCTGCTGGACGATCGCCGTACCGGCGCCGCCCGTCGCCACCGTGCTCCAGCCCGGGGCGAACGAGCCGGTCTCGAAGTTGTCGGCCTGGATGGTCGTGGCGGCCGCCAGCGTCGAGGCCGGCAGGATCGCGATGACGGACGCGACGATCAGTCCGGAGGCGAGGAGGCGCCCGAAGACGTCAACCTGCCTGCGTCGGTGACGCGCGGCACCCCCAGAGCCCATCGATCCCTCGTAGATTGCGTGATGAGTCCAGCCGAGAATGAATGTGACGGATCGTACTCGACTGCACCTAATGCCCCGAATCCGTCAATTGTCCACTACGTCGTGCGACAAGCGACGGATCGACTCGCCTATTCGTCCGTGACGACGACGTTGTCCACGGCGATGTCGAAAGTCTGCTTCTTCGTATCGTTGCCGATCTGGATCGTCGCGAACCCGCTCGTGAGGTTCGCCGCCGTCGTCTGATAGACGATCGTTCCGTTGACCGCGACCTCCACGGTGCTCGACGTTCCGTTCACGATCGCATGAAGCGACACGTTGGCCCACGTCCCGAGCGGCAACAGACCGCTGGTCAGGATGTTGGCACCGCCGTATGAGACGTACAGGCGATTGCCGCTCTGGTTCTGGCGGAAGACCGACAGGATCCGGGTGCCCGAGCCATCGAAGAGGCGGAGGAGCGGAACGTTCGCGTTCGCGGCGCCTTCGACCGCCAGGCGAACATCGGCCCGTGCGAGGAGCCGCGTCCGGGTTCCGCCGAGCGACGCCCGGGCGTAGGCCGCCGAGTTCGCGGTCGACGCCGCGGTCAGGCGCGCCGCGAAGGTTCCGGTCTTCACGATCGAGGTTTGGACCGTGGCCGTGCCGTCAGCAGTGGTTTTCACGATCCACGACCCGAACGAGCCCGACTCGAAGGTGTCCGAGAAGATGGTGCCGCCCGGCGTGGGTGTCGGCGTGGGTGTCGGGGTCGGCGACGGGGTTGGAGTCGGGGTGGGGACGGCGGTGGGCGTCGGCGTCGGGCCGGGTCCGCCGGGCGGGTACAGCTCGGTGATCGGCGCGGCTGTGCCGGCGTTGAGGAGCGGCGGTACGCCGAAGATGTCCTCCGTGGTCCGCAGCAGGTTGTAGTGGTCGTAGGTTGCGGTGATCGTCTGGTGGCTCAGCCACGGGGCAGCCGCAGCCGTGTAGACATGACCGCCGCCGCCGGCACTCGTCAGGCCTTCGTCGAAGGTCACGACAAGGAGCGTGTGCGCCCAATCCGGGCTGCTCGTCACCATGGGCACGAACGCCTCGAGGAAGTCGTCGCCCTGCGTGATCTGCGTCGCAAGGTTGGCACCGTCGTGCATGTCGTTGTAGAGGTTCGGGACGACGACCGACATGTCGACGAGCGGATCAAAGTTCGCGAGCGGTTGGATTTTTGCGCACTCTCCGAGCGTGCCGGACACGCTCGTGAACTCCATGGGCGGGTTATGCCGGCGAACGTAGGTCCCGACGAGCCCCGGTCCGTCGGCGCTGGTGCCGGTGATCGAGGTCGCCTTGTTGCAGAAGGTCGGCGTGCCGTTGTAGTTCTGGGCGTACGAGCGCCACTGCTTGCCGGCTGCCGTCAACTGGGCTGAGAGGTTGTCGGCGGCAAGGTTTGGGTCTGTGTCATTCGTCACGCCCTGGTTCGAGCCGGACCACGACAGGATGTAGTTCGGCAACGACGGGTGGTAGCGCGCGTAGAAGTTCGTGAAGTTCGCGTAGGTCGAGGCGAACGATGTGAAGTACGGCGCGCTCGCCGGGGTGATGTCGGTGACTTCCTTGTTCTCGAAGAGGACCCAGATCACGTGCTTGATCTGCGTGGGGCCCGCCGACGACGACGGCGTGGCTGTGGGGCTTGGCGATGGCGACGGGCTCGGCGAGGGAGAGCCGCCGCCGGTCGCGCCGTCTGTGACCACGATGTTGTCGGCGACGAGAGAGAACGCCTGGGCCTTGACCTCGTTGCCGAGCTGGACGTTGAGGATCGGGCTGGTCCCGAGGCTGGCGGTCGTCGTCTGATAGATCAGCGCGCCGCCCTGCCGGATTTCCACGGTGCTCGCGGCGCCGTTGACGATCACGTGGAGATCGAATGCCGCCCACGTGCCGAGCGGCAGGGTCCCGGTCGTCGCGATGAACAGGCCGCTGTGCTGGACGTAGATCTTTCCGCCGGTTGCGTTCTGCCGATAGAGGCTGACCGTGCGCGTCCCCGCCGAGTTGAACAGACGGATCAGCGGCACGCTCGAGCCGGACAGGCCCTCGCCCTCCACATTGAAATCGCCGGTCACCTGGAGCTCCGTCCGGCTCGGCGCGAGCGTCTGCCGCAGGTACGCACCCGAAGTCGAACCGGTGCTTTCGCTGAGCCGGGCGGCATAGACGCCCGACTTGACGACACCGCTCTGGACCACCGCGGCCCCATCGCCCGACAGGACCGGCGGTGCGCTCCACGCGGAGAAGCTGCCACTCTCGAACCCGTCGGAGAAGAGGGTCGCGCCGGCAGCGCTGGCGAACGAGCCGACGTTCCCCGCGATGGCGCCGCCGATCGCGACGAGGCCGGCCATCGCGATCGCCGATATCGCCCCCAATGGGTGACGGCGGGCCCGCGTCGCCGCAGCGCCGGGGTGGCGGCGGAGTCGTGGGTCGATTCGGCCGGTGGTCACGCGTTTCCCTCCCGCCGCGAGGCTCCTCGCGGGCTTCGATCACCGCCGCGCGCGGGATCAGATGATGGCACGGTTCGCGGAGGATGCCTATCAATTGGCCTGGCGTCGACGCTCCGCATGCCTTTCGGATGCCAATCCGGTGCCAGGAGACACCGCGCTACCGGCTCATGGGACAGCCCTCGAGCGACCACGGCGCGGCGTCCCGGGCCAGGGTCCAGTGCGGTCGTGTCGGGTCTGAGACGGACGGAGTGACAACCTGACGACAGTTCGTTGACCGCACGCACATGGGACTGCGGTACCCCCTTGACGTAGTACGAACGG
>DASXTH010000035.1:0-11537 GCA_036505555.1 Candidatus Limnocylindrales bacterium
ACGCCCTGGACACGGGTTCGCCCGGCGATCGTCACGGCGAGCTCGCCGGCGTCGGCCGGGGTCGTGTTCATCTTCCAGTTGGCGGCGATGACGACGGGTCGCATGGGCTGGATCATGCCAGAGGACGCTCGGCGCCCGCGGTTGCGGCTCGGGTCCGGAGGGGCGGCCGCGTCGATGCGGGGGCCGGCCGCGACCCTCGCTCCGTGCGGCGCACCCGTCGCGTGCCGTCGTCAGGGGTGGCGGCGAGACGCTCGATGCGCTCGAGCGCGCGCTGGGCGGCCGATCGATGGATGCCGAGGCGATCGGCGAGCTCGCTCAACGTCGCCTCGGGAGTCTCGCGCCGCGCATCCGCCACGGAGCGGACGACGAAGGGCTGCTCGGCGAGCTCGCCGCTGGCCGTGAGCTCCTCGATCGCCGCGAGCTGGCGGCCCGCCGCGCCGACGGCGCGCTGGAGGTTCGCCGACTCCGCGTTGATCACCCGGTTCAGGTCGCCGCGAAGCGCGCGCGACACCTGGCGGGCCTCCACCTGGAGAAGCGCGCCGGTCGCCCCGATCCGCCGCAGGAACGTGCCGACGACATCGCCGTTCTTCCACGTCACGACCCCCCGGCCGCGCCGGATCCGCCACGACGCCGGCAGCCCGACATCGGCGAGACGGCGGGCGAGGACGACCGCATCCGTCCGGTCGACCACGAACTCCAGATGGGTCCGGCCGCCGGCGAGGCTGAGCGAGCCCCGGGCGAGGAACAGCCCGCGCAGCCACGCGAGCCGGCAGTGATCGGCGGAGGCTTCCCAGTCGAACGCATCGATCGGATCGAACGGGCCGCTCGTCGCGTCCCTGGTCGCTCCCCCACCCAGGGCGGCGCGTTCCCGCGCCAGCCGCAGCAGCAGTCGGGCGAGCGGCCCGTCCCGGGCCACGCCGATCCCGACGAGCGCGATCGCTTCCGCCCGCCGGTCGCACGGCCGGTTCGGGTCGATGGCCGCGAGCTCGGAGCGGATCGCCAGGACGAGATCGCGATCGGTGCCGCTCACGCCCGCATCCGGCTCACCACGTCAGGCGGAGCGGGACGCCACGACCCGCCGCCGGGCCGCACCCTCGCGATCGAGGATCCGCAGGAGGGCCGCAGCCAGCCGGTGCGAGTCGTGGCGCTGAGCTGCGTTCGCGTCGACGACGTCGTCGAGGACCAGCCGCGGCGGCGTCGTGAGCTTCGGCGGCCAGGTGAGCCGCACCGGCACCGACGGAACGCGGAGCGCACCCGCCTCGGCCGGGCGGTTGTTCGCAAGGACGACGTCGACGATGCCGGCCCCGGCGTGAGCGACGAGCGCCTCGACGTGGCCGGCCAGGTCAAGGTCGGCCGTCTCAGCGTCCTGCGTCGCGACGTTGCAGACATACACCCGAAGCGCAGGCGATGCGGTGACCGCGTCACGGATCTCGGGCAGGAGGAGGCTCGGGAGGAGGCTCGTGTAGAGGCTGCCCGGGCCGAGGACGATCAGATCCGCCTCCGCAATCGCGGCGAGGACGTCCTCACTCGCCGCCACGCCGGCCGGCGTCACCCACGCCCGCTCGATCCCCGCGGTCTTCGTGATCAGCGACTGGCCGTCGACGACCTCGCCGTCCCGTGTCCTGGCGTGGAGGGTCAGCGGCGTCGCGGCCGCCGGCAGGACCTGGCCGCGGACGGCGAGGACCCGGTTCGCCCGGCGGATCCCCTCCTCGAAGTCGCCGCCCTCGAGCTGGGTCATGGCGGCGAGCAGGATGTTGCCGACCGGGTGCCCGCCGAGGGGTCCGCCGGCCTCGGGCGCGGCGTCGGTCGGCGAGCCCGCGAAGCGATGCTCGAGGACTTCGCCGACGAGGTTCTCGGCGTCGGCGAGGGCCGCGAGACAGCGCCGGATGTCGCCCACCGGCGGGATCCCGAGCTCCTCGCGCAGGACGCCGGACGAGCCGCCGTCGTCCGCGACGGTCACGATCGCGGTCAGGTTGCTCGTGTGCTCCTTCAGGCCCCGGAGGATCGTCGACTGCCCGGTTCCGCCGCCGATCACGACGACCCGCGGCCCGCGGGCGAGCGACTTCCGCTGGTAGATCAGCTCGACGAGCCGGCCGCCCCCGCTCGACGGGAGGAACGGAGCGGTCAGCGCGCCGATCGTTCGATACGCCCCGAACCCCAGGAGGGCCAGACCCACGAGCCCGACGACGAGGCCACGGAGCGGGTACGGCAGAAACTGGAACGTGACCGCGTCCAGGATCGCGCCGGCCGGGCCGCCGGGCTCGAGGTCGCGCGTCGCCTGGCGAATGATGTGGGCGGCACCGAGGGCGAGGACGAGCAGCCCGGCGAACGTGACTAGCAACCAGCGCTTGACGCCGATGCCCGGGGTCAGCCAGCGCCGCAGGTTCCCGACCGGGATCCGGTCGGCGTCGGATCGGCGGGGGTCCGTCATGTCCGATCGAGCTCGCGATGGAAGACCGCGACGGGACCGAAGTCCTCGCCCCGGAGCCAGTCGGCGAGCGCCTCGGTGAGCGCGATCGAGCGGTGATAGCCGCCCGTGCAGCCGAGCGCGATCGTCAGTCGCGTCTTGCCCTCGCCGACGTACGCCGGCAGGACGAACGAGAGGAACTGGCGGAGGTACGCGAGAAACTCCTGGGCGACGGGCTGCCCGAGGACGAACGCGCGGACCTCGGCGGTCAGTCCGGACAGCTGGCGGAGGTCGTCGATGTAGTACGGGTTCTGCATGAACCGGACGTCGAACACGAGGTCGGCCTCGAGCGGCACGCCGTACTTGAAGCCGAAGCTGATCAGCTGGATCGCCAACCGATCCGGATCGGCGGCCTCGCCGAGGCGGGTGAAGATCCGCTCGCGGAGCTCGCGGAGGGGCAGGTCGCTCGTGTCGATCACGACGTCCGATTCGCTCCGGACCGGGTCGAGCAGGCGGCGCTCGGCGGCGATCGAGCTCGCGATCCCGCGCTGGTCTGCGAGCGGGTGACGGTGGCGGGTCTCGGAGAACCGCCGGATCAGGACCTCGTCGCGCGCTTCGAGAAAGAACACCTGAGGGCGGATCCCGCGGCCCTCGAGGGCGCCGCGCATCGCCCCGAACGCCATGGGCGCGTCGCCGGATCGGACGTCCAGGACGATCGCGACCTTCTGGAACCGCTCGTGGTCGTCGGCGACGAGCTCCGCGAGCTCGGGCAGGAGCTCGCCCGGCAGGTTGTCGACGACCGTGTAGCCGAGGTCCTCGAACAGCTTCGCCGCCGCCGTCTTTCCGGCGCCCGAGAGGCCGCTGAGGAGCACGACGTGCTGGGCCTCGTGGACATCACGCGGATCCGCAGCCGCGGCCGCGGCCGCCGGATCGAGGCCGCCGCTGCCCGGCTCGGGGTCAGCGGCCATCAGCGGCCGGAGCGCCGGATCGCGACGATCGTGAGCTCGAACAGGATGTACATCGTGCCGCCGAGCACGAGCGGGCTGATGAGATCGCCGCCGGGCGTCGCGACCGCGGCGAAGATCGAGATCCCGAGGATGATCATTCGCCGTGATGACCGCAGCCGCCCGGAGCTCAGGATGCCGATCCTGGCCAGGGCATAGATGACGATCGGGAACTCCAGGAGCAGCCCGAACGCGAGGAACATCGTCGTCACGAAGTCGAAGTAGGCGGTCGCGGCGAGGTGGGCCACGATGATCTCGTTCGTGAAGCCGAGGAGGAACCCGATCGCGAACGGCAGGATGACGTAGGCGATCGTCACGCCCAGGACGAAGAAGAACAGGGCGAGCGGGATCCACGGCCGGAGCGCGCGTCGCTCGGCCGCGGTGAGGCCCGGAGCGATGAAGGCCCAGAGCTGGTAGAGCAGCACCGGCATCGCGACGATGATCCCGACGGCGACCGCGATCCGGAGTGTGATCGCGAAGGCGTCGCCGGGTCCCAGGGTCTGGAGCGGCAAGGCGCTCGCTGGCAGCGGGGCGGTCAGGAACCTCTGGAGCGGCTCGGCTGCGACGAACCCGAGGACGGTTCCCGCTGCGATGCTCAGGATCGAGCGGATGATCCGCGAACGGAGCTCGGTCAGGTGATCGACGAGGGTCATCACCTTCTCGGGCTCGGCGGGCCGGGCGGGGCCGGTCGGGCTGTCGAGCGCGGGTGCGAGGTCCGGGAGGCCGGCCCCGCGGACGGTGTCGGTGTCGGCCATCAGGTCGGGGCGAGGACCGGACTAGGCCGGCAGGTTCTTCGGCTCGTCGTCGGACGCCGGAGCGGGCGGCGCCGGGGTCGGCGCCGGCGCGGTCGAGGCGGTCGGGGTCGGGACGGTCGGCTGCGTGGTCGGCGCCGGGGTTGCGCTCGGTGGCAGCGGCGACGTGTCGACACGGGTGGCATCCGAGAGGTCGGACGACGCCTTCCGGAACTCGCGGATGCTCTTTCCGAGGGCCTCACCGACCGATGGGAGCTTGCCCGGGCCGATGAAGATGATCGCGATGATCAGGATGACGATGAGCTCTACAGGCCCGATGTTCGGCATGTGGGGGTGATTCGACCTCGTTTCGTTCGACGCGGCGTGATCGCGCGCTGGCTAGGGTAGCACGGGAAGCCGGCCGGCCCAGGCGGCGGCGGCCGCCGCGATCGCGTCCCCGAGGTCGACTGCTGCGGCGTCCGCGACGCCCCGGCGGGCCGCGCCGGCGATCCCGCGCGAGACGTTGACGAGGAGTCCGCCGCCGGCTCGGCCACCCGCCGGCTCCGCCGTCGCCCGGCCGTTCGCGAGGACCGCGTCCTCGTCGCCGCCCTGGGCACCAACGCCGGGCACGAGGAACGCGAGACCCGGCGCGATCGCACGGATCGCGGCGAGCTCAGTGGGAGCGGTCGCCCCGACGACGAGCCCGACCGTGCCGGCCGGACCCCAGCGCTGTGCGCGACGCGCCACACGGGCCCACAGCGGCTCCGCCGGGGCGCCGTCCGCGTCGTCGGCGGCGACGACGAGGCCCTGGAGCTCACCTGCACCTGGGTTCGAGGTCCGGCAGAGGACGTAGGCGAATCGATCCTGTCGAGCGAGGAGCGGCGCGATCGCCTCCTCGCCGAGGTACGGGCTCACCGTGACGGCATCCGCGCCGAGGCCATCGAAGAGGGCGACCGCCTGGCGAGCCGCCGTCGGGCCGATGTCTCCGCGTTTCGCATCCATGATCACGGGCACGCCTGCCGGGACCGCGGCGCGCAGCCGCTCGAGGACGGCCAGGCCGCCCGACCCGAATGCCTCGAAGAACGCGAGGTTCGGCTTCACCGCGGCGGCCGAGGGACCCGCCGCCTCGAGCAGCAGCCGAGCGAATGCCTCCACGCCGCGGAGATCGCGGGCGAACCCGTCGGGCAGCGCCTCGGGATCCGGATCGATCCCGAGACAGAGCACCGTCCCGGTCGCTGCAGATCGCTCGGCTAGCCGGCCGAGAAAGCCGGTCGGGGCGCCTGCGGCCGTGTCTGCGACGGAGGTCGACGTGTCGAGACTCGTCACGGTGCAGATGCGGCCGGCGAGGCCGGCACCCCGCTTGCGGTCGGGATCTCGGCCGGCGGCACGTACCAGCTCGGGCGCGACGCGCCGTCGAGCCCGGAGACCTTCGTCAGGTCGATCGTCTCCCCCGCCGTCCAGTGCCCGGTGCTCCGGTCGAGCTTGACCATCTTGAGGTCGACGATCGTGCCCTCGAGATGAAGGTAGGCGATCGCATCACCGGCCGGCGACCAGACCGGCGCGAACGAGTGAGCGTCGTCGGTGACGCGGAGGACCTCCTTGCCGTTCGCATCGAGGATCGCGATGTCCGTTCCGAAGGCGTCGGTCTTCGTGGCCCCGATCCACGTGCCGTCCGGCGAGTAGGCCGGGGCGATGTAGCCGGGCCCCGTCAAGGCCCGGATCTTCTTCGTGGCGGGCTCGTACCGGTAGATCTGCGGTGCGCCGCGCGTCAGCTCGCGGCCGTTCTTGACGTAGAGGAGGAACCGTCCGTCGGGTCGCCACGCCGGGTCCTGGTGACCGAGGTGGAGCGATTCGGGCAGGTTCATCGACGTCAGCTTGCCGGTCGCGATGCTGAAGCTGTGAAGCACGATGTCGCTCTGGAGGGGGTTCGGGCCGTCGGAGATCACGGCGATCGTCTTGCCATCCGGGCTCGGGACGGGCTGGCGGAGCCAGTAGAACCACCGCGACGAGCCGGACGCGAACGTGCCGGTGAGCAGGCGCTTGCCCTCCGAGCCGTCGGTCTTCATCCGGAACAGGGTCGGCGTCGCGAGGTCGTACCAGGCGCGGGCGCTGTTCCCGAGGGCCATCTTGCCGCGGCCGAGCTGGACGCGGATGAAGTAGATGAATTGCCCGTCGGCCGAGAACGAGGGCATCGAGTCACTCCCGGACTTCGTCAGCTGGTGGGCGCCCGAGGCCGTCTGGATCCAGATGTTGCCGGCCTTTGCGTACACGATCGAACCCGGGAAGATCGCCTTCGGCGGCACGATCACCGTATCGGGCGGGGCCGGCGTGACCGCGACCCCGTCACCGCCGTCGCCGCCACCGCCGCCGGGCGTGCTCGTCCGGACGAACGGGATCTGGCCGTTGAGCAGCGAGAGGGTGAACGCACCGACGACGGCCAGGGCCAGCACCGCGAGCACCGGTCCGATGTACCCGCTGACCGGCCCGATGCCGTACGGATCGCGGGGTGCACCGGCCGCGCGGCCAGGACGCGACCGAGCCGGCCGCCCAGAACGGGTCACGTCGCCACCGGGAGCCCGAGACCGCCGGTGGCGGCCGCGTCGGGCAGCGGATCGGGTGCGCTCGTCGCGGCGCTCGCGGTCGCGACGTCGCGGATGTCGAGCTGGAGCGATTCGTAGCCGCCGAACGTTCGGCTCGTCAGCCGGGCGACGACGTCGACACGATCGCCCTCGTGAACGGTCTCGGCGAGATCGGGGCGGCCGAAGGCGATCCCGTCGAGGACATCGAGGCGGCGCCGGAGGGTGAGCTGAGTGTGGCCGCCGCTGGCGGCCCGAACGCGCGTCACGGTCAGGTCCTGGACGATCAGGAGCGGCTCCGGGTTGCCCTGCCCGCACGGATCGAGTCGTCGCAGGTCGCGATGGAGGGCGTAGTCGACGTCGAGCGCCGGCAGGGCGAGGTCGATCGCGAGCGGCAGCCGCGGGTCGGCCGGCACGGCGCGAGCGGCGAGGGCGTCGAAGATGGCGACGAACTCCGGCCAACGCGCGGCCTCGATCTCGAAGCCCGCCGCGCCCGCGTGGCCGCCGTGTCGGAGGAAGATCGGACCGCACGCGTCCAGGGTTGCCCCGAGGTCCAGCCGCCCGTCGCTCCGGCACGAGGCGCGGATCACCTCCCCGAGGTCCGCCCCGACGACCGCGGGCCGATCGCGGTCCTCGACCAGGCGCGACGCGACGAGCCCGACGATCCCGACGGGCCACGGGCCGCGCACGATGGTCGCGTGGACGGCGACCGGATCGGGCGGCGCGGCCGACCCGGTTTCGGGCGCGCCTCCCGCGATCGCGCGTCGGGCCTCGGCCATCGCCTGACTCGTCAGGTCGCGCCGGGTCCGGTTCGCGGCCTCGAGCTCTGCGGCGAGCCGGTCCGCTTCCGCCTGGTCGTCGGTGAGGAGCAATGCCGCGGCCGAGGCGGACTCGCCGACGCGTCCCGCCGCGTTGATGCGGGGCGCGACCGAGAACGAGAGGGCTTCGACGTCGACGGCCTCCGGCGCAATCGATGAGGCCGCCAGCAGTGCGGCGATGCCGGGCCGCGCCTTCGCAGCGATCCGGGCGAGGCCGAGCCGGACGATCGCCCGCGTCTCGCCGAGGATCGGCACGAGGTCGGCGATGCTCCCGATCGTGGCGAGATCGGCCAGCTCGAGCGCCGCCTGAGGACCCCCGGGCTCGTCCGCGAGGAGCAGCTGCGCGAGCTTGAAGGCGACGCCGCTGCCGGCGAGGCGCCGCTCCGGATACCGGCTGTCGGCCCGTTGCGGGTTGACGATCGCGAGCGCCGCGGGGAGCTCCGGCGGCAACCGATGGTGGTCCGTGACGAGGACGTCGATCCCAGACGCCTGCGCCGCCGCGATCTCCGCGACGCTCGTCGAGCCGCAGTCGACCGTCACGATGACGGTGGCACCGGCCGCCCGCGCCGCATCGATCGCGGCGAACGAGAGGCCGTGGCCCTCATCGAGCCGGCTCGGTACGTACGGCAGCGGGTCCATGCTCCAGGCGCGCAGCGTCCGAACGAGGATCGCCAGACCCGTCAGGCCATCCGCATCGAAGTCACCGAAGACCATGACGGTTTCGCCGCCGGCGCGGGCGGTGCACAGGCGCGCGAGCAGAACCTCCGCGTCGGGCAGCAGCCGCGGGTCATGGAGCCCAGCCAGCGGCTCTACGAAGAACGCATCGACCTCTGCAGCGCTGGACAACCCGCGGGTAGCGAGCAGCCCGATCGCCCGGGGGCCGACGCCCCAGCGCGCACCCGCGGCGACGAGGTCGGGTGCCGGGGTGACGGCCTCGGCAACCCGCCAGGCGAAGCGCGGTTCGATCACCCGCTCAGGATGCCATGCCGCGGTCACCCGCGAGCCCACTGGCGATGCACGCCGGATGCACGCCCGCTCATCGCGCGCTCATCGCGGGATCATCGAGTGGATCCGGGCCCATCCGAGGATGCGCCGAGGATCACCGAGCAGGCTCGGCTCAGGACGCGGCGCGGCGGGTCCGCGGAGCCCGGGACGCGCCGGTTCGACCGAGGCGGCGGTCCTCCCACTCGTGCCACACGACGAGCAGCGGCGAGGCGTTGAAGATCGACGAGTACGTCCCCGAGATGATCCCGATGAGCAGCGCGAGGACGAAGTTCCGGATCGCCGCACCACCGAAGAGATACAGCGAGAGGAGCGTCAGCACGACGGTGAAGCTCGTCATGATCGAACGGGCGAACGTCTGGAGAATCGAGTGGTTGACGATCTCAGCGAACGGCTCGCCGGCATGACGGGCCCGGTTCTCGCGGATCCGGTCGAAGACGACGATCGTGTCGTGGACGCTGAAGCCGATGACGGTCAGCATCGCGGTCACGAACAGGGCGTCGATCTCGATCCGGAAGAAGGTCCCGAGCATCGCGAAGATGCCGACGACGACGATCACGTCATGGACGAGCGCGACCAGCGCGGTGACCCCGAACTTCACGTCCTGGAAGCGATACGTGATCCAGAGCAGGATCCCGAGCGACCCGACGAGGATCAGGATCAGCGCCTGGTTGATCAGGTCCGCCGAGACGACCGGGCCGATCGTCGTCAGGGACGCCTGCTCGGCGATCTTGCCGAACCGCGCCTCGAGGGCCTTCACCATCTCGCCACCCTTGCCGTCGGTCGGGAGCTGGGTATTGCCGGTCGCGACGGGCGGCGACGCCGATGGCGAGGCCGACGCACCGGCGGATGCCGATGGCGCGGCACTCGGCGCTGCAGACGGGGTCGGGCTCGGCGCGGCCGACGGTGCAGCTGACGCAGACGGCGCAGCCGAGCCGGACGGGGCCGCCGCCGAGGCGCTCGCAGCCGCGCTCGCCGACGGTTCGACGGACGCGCTGGCTCCGGCGCTCGCCGACGGTTCGACCGACGGGACCGGGGTCGGCGCCGGCGCCGGCAGCAGGCCAATGGCCTCGGTCTTGATGTCCATGAAGCCGTTGCCCTGCTTGACGACGATCGCCTGGAGCCCATTCGCGTGGAAGACCGCGGCGACGTCGTCGGCGCCGACGCTGGCATCCGCAAAGCGGATCTGCCAGGTCGTGCCGCCCGTGTAGTCGATCGTGAACTGGAGCCCTTCTTTCCCGCCTGTCAGCGGGGTCAGGACGATGAAGAAGAGGCCGGGGATCGTGACCAGGAGGGAGAAGAGGAAGAACCAGCGCTTCTTGCCGATGATGTCAAACACGCGTGCGCGCCTCTCCCCGGAGACGGCCACGGGTCGGAGCCCCGACGCCCGCAACGAACTCCTTCTCGCCGACGCCGAAGAGCCGGGCCTTGCGGGACCACGGCTGAGCGACGACCGCGCGGAGGATCGAGCGCGTGACGACGATCGCGCTGAACATCGAGACGAGGACGCCGATGATCAGGACGAGGGCGAACCCGCGGATCGTCGACGAGCCGAATAGGTACAGGATCGTCGCGGTGATCAGGCTCGACACGTTCGAGTCGAGGATCGAGTTCCAGGCCCGTCCGAAGCCGGCCTCGACCGCGGCCGGGAGCGACTTCCCGACGCGCATCTCCTCCTTCATCCGCTCGAAGATCAGGATGTTGGCGTCGACCGCCATGCCGATCGAGAGGACGAAGCCGGCGATCCCGGCGAGGGTCAGCGTCACCGGCACGAGGCGGAAGATCCCGAGCACGACGAGCGTGTAATAGATGAGCGCGAAGCTCGCGATGACGCCCGGCAGTCGGTAATAGATGAGCATGAAGGCCATGACGAGCAGGATCCCGACGAGTCCCGCGAGGAGGCTCTGGCTGAGGAACTGCTCGCCGAGCGTCGCGCTGATCGTCTGGTTCGAGAGCTCGGTGATCGGGAACGGCAGCGAACCGAACTGGAGGACCGTCACGAGCTCGGTCGCCTCCTTGAGCGGGTAACCGCCGATCGTGCCCTTCTGCGAGATCTCGACGTTGCCGCCGGGGATCCGCGAGTCGATCGTCGGCGCCGAGATCACCTTGCCGTCGAGGACGATCGCGAAGTAGTCGCCGATGTGCTGCGCCGTGTAGTCCTCGAAGAGCTTGGCGCCCTGGTCCTTCAGCTGGAAGGTCACGACGCGGCCCAGGGTCTGGTTCTGGGCGATCTGGGCCGACTGGAGCTCCGTGCCCGGGAAGAGCGACGGGAACTGCTTCGGATCGATGATGTCGCCCTTCTGCTTCGCCGTCTGGCCGAGGGGCACGAACTCGAGCAGACCGGTCTGACGGACCAACTGGCGCACGGCATTGGGGTCCGAGACCCCAGGCAACTCGACGACGATCCGGTCGCTGCCCTGAACGGTGATCACCGGCTCGGACACGCCGGTCGCGTTCACCCGGTTCTCGATGATCGTCCGGATGACCTCCAGATCCTCCGGGCGCGGGGCCTTGTCGCCGACCGGCAGGGCCTGGTACTCGACCCGAAGGCCGCCCTGGAGGTCGAGGCCGACCTTCGTCTCGATCGGGCGCGTGGACTCTCCATCAGGCACGGAGAGGCCCGGAACGAAGTCGACGATGAGGGCGAGGATCCCGATGATCAGGATCAGGATGGGTCCGGTCTTGCGCATCAGCGGCGGATGATACAGGAAGGGCGCCCCGCGAACGCCGGGCTCGATTCGGTGGGCCTTCAGGCCGTCGATTCCTCCGGCCCCAGCGGCGACGGCGGCTTCACGGTGGGAGGCCGAAGGCGGGCGTAGAGCCAGGCGGTCAGCAGGAGGAGGACACCCAGGGCCACCAGCGACAGGACCCGGTAAGCAACGTCAAGCGAGGCAAGGTCGAACACGAACACCTTGAGCGACGCGATGCCGAGGAGGGCCAGACCCGCCTGGCGCACGACGAGGTGGCCGCGCGCGAGCCCGAACACGAACACGATCGCG
>DASXTH010000036.1:0-26853 GCA_036505555.1 Candidatus Limnocylindrales bacterium
CCGAACCACCGGCGCGGCGCTGTCGCCGGCCCTCTCGGCGCCGCTCGTCGCGAGCAGCGGGATGGCGTCGTTGCCGTTCTTCCTCGCGGGCGGGCTGAAGATCGCGTACGACCTGCTGCTGTACCGCGCGTTCCGCTCCGGCCGAGCGCCCGATGAGCGGGCTGCCCGTCGCTAGCCGGCCCGGCGCCGGCGCCCGGGCATCCCGAGCCGCCACCAAACGAAGAGAACGACCAGCGCGATGACGCCGACCGCGATCAGCAGATCGAACGGCTGGAGCGCGTGGCGGATGTCCACCCAGTTCGCGCCGAGCACCGTGCCCGCGTACACGAGCAGGAGCGACCAGAGGAATGCGCCGGCCGTCGAGTAGGCGACGAACCGTCGGAGCGGCATCCGCGCCACACCCGCGGGGAAGCTGATGAACGTCCGGACGATCGGCAGCAGCCGGCTGAAGAACGCCGTGGCCGACCCGTAGCGGTCGAAGAAGCGCTCGGCGAGCTCGATCTCGTGCGGCCGGATCAGCAGATACCGACCGTAGCGCTCGAGGAACGGCCGGCCGCCCCACGCCCCGATCCCGTAAGCGATCAGCGAGCCGATCGTGTTGCCGATCGTGGCGGCGATCACGACGAGCCAGAAGCCCCACGGGCCGTGCGTCAGCGGCTCGATCTTGCTCGGGTCGGAGACGAGGAACCCCGCGAACGGGAGGATCAGCTCGGACGGGAGCGGGATCATCGCCGACTCGATCGCCATCGCGACGACGACGCCGAGGTAGCCGAACGAGCCGTACAGGCTCGCGAGGAACGGGATGACGATCTGGTCGATGAAGGCGAGCAAGGCAGCCTCGCGATGGGGCGCGAACACGGGAACGGGCGGAGGATAGCCGACTATCCTCGGCACGTGACCGAACCCAGGGGTGCCACCGGCGCCGATCCGATCGTCCTCACCGGCGCCGACCTGTCGATCGTCGACGTCGAGGCCGTGGCCCGGCGTGCGGCCGCCGCCGTCCTCGACGACGCGGCGCGCGCCCGGATGCAGGAGTCGCGCGACCTGATCGAGCGGCTCGTCGCCGGTGGCGAGGTCGTCTACGGCGTGACGACCGGGTTCGGCGCCCTCGCGTCACGATTCGTCGAGCCGGCCGACGCGGCCCGGCTCCAGGAAAACTTGCTGAAGAGCCACGCGGCGGGCGTCGGCGCGCCACTGGACACGGAAATCGTCCGGGCGATGCTCCTCCTCCGGGCGAACACGCTCGCCCTCGGGCACAGTGGCTGCCGGCCGGTGCTCGTCGACCGGCTGCTCGCGTTCCTCGAGCACGGCATCCATCCGGTCGTGCCGGCGCAGGGATCGGTCGGCGCATCCGGAGACCTCGCGCCGCTCGCCCATCTCGCGCTGCCGCTGATCGGCCGCGGGTTCGTGGAGCTTCAGGGCCAGCGCCTTCCCGCGCTCGTCGCGCTCCGCGAGGTCGGGCTGGAGCCGCTCGAGCTCGAGGCGAAGGAAGGGCTCGCGCTGCTGAACGGCACCCAGCTGATGACCGCGATCGGGGCGTTGCTGCTCGCGGACGCGGATCGGTTGGGGGCCACGGCCAGCGTCGCGGCCGCGATGAGCGTCGAGGCTCTGCTCGGGACCGATGTGGCCTTCTCCGCCGCCTACCAGCTCGCCCGTCCGCATCCGGGCCAGATCGCGGTCGCCGCGGAGCTCCGCCATCTCCTCCGCGACTCGACCGTCCAGACCAGTCATCACGACGACGCCCACAAGGTCCAGGACCCGTACTCGCTGCGCTGTGTCCCGCAGGTCCATGGCGCCGTCCGCGACGCGCTCGACTACCTCCGGCGCGTGCTCGACATCGAGATGAACAGCGCGACCGACAACCCGCTGGTCTTCCCCGAGGGCGGCGTCGCGGCGGCCGACGCGCTCGCGACCGGTGGCGGCCGCGTGATCAGCGGCGGCAACTTCCACGGCGAGCCGGTCGCTTTGGCCCTGGACTTCGCGAAGATCGCGATCGCGGAGCTGGGCGCGATCAGCGAACGACGCACGTCGCTCCTCCTCGACCCGCGGCTGAATGGCGGCCTGCCGGCATTTCTCGCGCCCGACAGCGGCCTCGACTCGGGACTGATGATCGTCCAGTACACGGCCGCCGCCCTGGCCTCGGAGAACAAGGTGCTCGCCCATCCCGCATCGGTCGACTCGGTGCCGACGAGCGCCAACCAGGAGGACCACGTCTCGATGGGCCCGATCGCGGCCCGCCACGCCCGATCGGTCCTCGAGCACGTCGAGCAAATCGTCGCGATCGAGCTGCTCGTGGCGGCGGAGGCGCTCGATCGTCGGCTGGCGATGCTCGCGCCCGGAGCCGCCGCGCCGGACGCGCCTGCGGCGCCTGCCGCTCCGGCCGCGCGCGTGCCCGGCGCCGGTGTTGCCACCGCGAGCGAGCGGATCCGGGCCGTGGTCGCGCCTCTCACCGGTGACCGCGAGCCCGGGCCGGATCTCGCGGCGCTCACCCGTCTCGTCCACGAGGGCGCCCTCGTCGACCTCGTCACGAGCGCCCATCCGACACCGGGCGGCGGGTCGACCGCCCTCCACTCCCCGGAGCGATGACCGCGATCCGGATCATCGACGTCACCGACGAGCCATCTTTCCGGCTCATCCCGCCCTGCGCCGATCCGGGCTTCGACCATCGCTCATGCGATTACTGGGAGGACGCCGATCGCGGCTCGAAAGCCGCCCGGCTGGCGTGGCTCTCGGCGTCGCCACCACCTGAGCCGACGCGCAGGGCGCCGCCCTCCGACAACCCGTTTGCTCCGGCGCGCGACGAACCCGCGTTCAACCCGTTCGCGGCCACGGATCGCTCGTCGCGGCCCGCATTCAACCCATTCGCGGATGACGACGACGACGGCCCGCTCGACAATCCGTTCGCGCCGCGACCGGCTGCCCGCCCGTCCGTCGGGAACGACGTGCCACGCAAGCTCGGCCTGCTCGGGCGGGGGCTCGGCGTGTTCGGAAGCTATGCGAAGGTCCTCCTCGTGGACGATCAGCCCGTCGCATACGCGCAGTTCGGGCCGCTCTCCGCGTACCCGCGGGCGCAGCGGCTGCGCGAGCTCTACTCGCAGCTCCCCGACGCGCCGCTGCCGGCGGTGATCACGTGCATCGCCACGACGGCCGCCGCGCGCGGCGCCGGCCACGCCAAGCGGCTCGTCGCGGCGGTCTGCGATGACCTCGCGGGTCGCGGGTTCGCCGCGGTCGAGGCCTACCCGGAACGCGACACGCGGCCGGACGCGACCAGCGCCGCGACACCGGCGTTCTGGCTCGCCGCCGGGTTCGCGCTCGCGGTCGAGGACGACCGCTTCCCCGTCGTTCGCCGCGAGCTGGGGTAACGATGGCGATCCGTGATCGGACGTTCGGCACCGTGGCGCTCCTCGTCGGCGCGTTGGTCATCGCCTCGTGCCAATCCGCGCCGCAGGAATCGCGGGCGCCGACCACGGCCCCGCTCCCGCCGGTCAGCGCGAGCCCGCGGCCCTCGGCGAGCGTGCCGCCCGCGAGCGCGCCTTCGGGCGATGTCGTCGCGGTCGACCCGACGCTGCTCGCGACGGTGCCGGACTCGGGCGACGGCCTCGAGCGAACCTACGACGCCGAGACGACGGCGCAGGTCGCTGCCGACCCGTCGCTCGCATCGGACGCCGCCGGTCTCGCGATCGCGCTCTATCGCCCGTCCGGCGCACCCCCGGACAGTCTCGACTTCGCGATCGTCAGCGTCGTCCGCCTCCACAACCCGAGCGCCGACGACGAGTGGTTCCGCAGCTGGCGCGACAGCTACGACGAGTCCGCGTGCGCCGAGGCCGGCGGCGTGAGCCGCCACCTCCAGACCGACATCGGTGGGCGGACGGTGTTCATCGGAACGTGCGCCGGCGGCGCTCACACCTATCACGTCCGCGTCGCCGGTGGCGCGATCGTCGTCTCGATCACGTCGATCGGGCTCGCCCTCCTGGGCGAGACGGTCGTCGAGCGGCTGCCCTCGTGACGGATGCACCTGCCCGGCGAGTGACGGCTACGATCGACCGATGAGTGGCCCCCGACCCGTCCGCGCCCCGCGCGGCACCGAGCTGACCTGCCGCGGCTGGCAGCAGGAGGCCGCGCTCCGGATGCTGATGAACAACCTCGATCCGGAGGTCGCCGAGAACCCCGACGCGCTCGTCGTCTACGGCGGCACCGGTCGGGCCGCGCGCTCCTGGGACGCGTTCGACGCGATCGTCCGTGAGCTCCGCGCCCTCGCCGACGACGAGACGCTCCTCGTCCAGTCCGGCAAGCCCGTCGCCGTCTTCCGGACCCACGAATGGGCACCACGCGTCCTGATCGCGAACTCGAACCTCGTCGGCAAATGGGCCACCTGGGACGTCTTCCGCGATCTCGAGGCGAAGGGCCTGATGATGTACGGCCAGATGACCGCCGGGTCCTGGATCTACATCGGGACCCAGGGGATCCTCCAGGGCACGTACGAGACGTTCGCCGAGCTCGCCCGCCAGCACTTCGGCGGCTCGCTCGCCGGCCGGGTCGTCCTCACCGCCGGTCTGGGCGGGATGGGCGGCGCCCAGCCGCTCGCGGTGACGATGAACGACGGGGTCTGCCTAGCGATCGAGGTCGACGAGACCCGGGCCCGGCGCCGGCTCGACATCGGCTACGTCGACCGTCTCTCGGCCAACCCCGCCGAGGCCCTCGCCTGGGCGCGCGATGCCGCGGCAGCCGGTCGCGCGGAGTCGATCGCGCTCATCGGCAACGCCGCGGAGATCGAGCCCGGCTGGGCCCGCGCCGGAGAGCGGTTCGACGCCGTCACCGACCAGACGTCGGCCCACGATGCGCTCGTCGGCTATGTCCCGGCCGAGATCTCGCTCGCCGACGCGGCGATCCTGCGGCGGACCCAGCCCCACGAGTACGTCCGCCGCTCGATGGCCGCGATGGCCGATCACGTCCGGGCGATGCTCGCGTTCAAGGACGCCGGCGCGGTCGTCTTCGACTACGGCAACAACCTCCGCGCCCAGGCCCAGTCGGCCGGCGTCGCGAACGCCTTCGACTATCCGGGGTTCGTGCCAGCGTTCATCCGGCCCCAGTTCTGCGAGGGTCGCGGGCCGTTCCGCTGGGCCGCTCTCAGCGGCGACCCGGCGGACATCGCCCGGACCGACGCGGCGATCCTCGAGCTGTTCCCGAACGACGAGGGCCTCCATCGCTGGCTCCGCATGGCCAGGGAGAAGGTCCCGTTCCAGGGGCTGCCGGCCCGGATCTGCTGGCTCGGCTATGGAGAGCGGGCCCGGGCCGGGGCGGCGTTCAACGAGCTGGTGGCCGCCGGTGACGTCTCGGCGCCGATCGTCATCGGCCGCGACCACCTCGATGCGGGGAGCGTCGCCTCCCCGAACCGCGAGACCGAAGCGATGGCCGACGGCACGGACGCGGTGGCCGACTGGCCGCTCCTCAACGCCCTGGTGAACACGGCTGCCGGCGCGACGTGGGTGTCGATTCATCACGGCGGCGGGGTGGGGATCGGCTACTCCCAGCACGCGGGGATGGTCGTCGTCGCGGACGGGACCGAGCTCGCCGCACGGAAGCTGGAGCGGGTCCTGACCAGCGACCCGGGGATGGGTGTCGTCCGTCACGTCGACGCGGGCTACGAGCGGGCGATCGAGGTCGCCCGGGAGCGCGGCGTTCGGATCCCGATGCTCGACTGAGACGCGGCTTGTAACGAGCTTTTGATGCGTCTGTAACGATCCGCGGCCGGATTGCAACCTACGCTTCACTCTGACGAGCGCGCCGGGGAAGGGTGCGCCAGAGGAGGACACCATCGTGCGTCTGGGCACTGCGCGCCGCCCCGTTCTATCCGTGCTCGGTTCCCTGGGAATCCTGGCCGGGATGTTGCCGGCCTCAGCCGGCACGGCCCTGGCCGTGTCGCCCGACCTCGTGATCAGCCAGGTTTATGGGGCCGGTGGCAACACCGGCGCGCTCTTCCAGAACGACTACGTGGAGCTGTACAACCGCAGCGTTAGCGCGGTCGACCTCGACGCCTACTCGATCCAGTACGCGAGCGCGACCGGGACCGGCAATTTCGGTGCGACAGCAGGTCAGCTGACGGAGCTACCGGCGTATGTCCTCAACCCGGGGGCGTACATCCTTATCGTCGAGTCCGGCGGCCTCAACGGATCGCCGCTGCCGAACCCGAACATCACCGACGGCACCCCGATCGCAATGGCCGCCGGCGCCGGCAAGGTCGCGATCGTGTCGGGCGACGCCAGCCTCGGCTGCAACGGGTCCACGACACCCTGCCCGAACGCCGCCAAGGCTCGGATCGTCGACCTCGTCGGATACGGAACCGGCACCTCGGGGGCGACGTTCTTCGAGGGCTCGGGTCCGGCGCCGACGATCTCGATCACGCTCGCGGACTTCCGCGCCGGCAATGGCGCGACGGATACCGACGACAACGCCGCCGACTTCACGTCCGCCACCCCGAACCCGCGAACCACCGGCGCCGACGCGGCTCCGACGGTCGCCAGCACGTCCCCGGCGGCGGGCGCCCAGGCGCCGATCGACACGAACGTCTCCATCACGTTCAGCGAGGCGGTGACGGTCACGGGCGCCTGGTTCTCGATCGCGTGCTCGCTCTCGGGAGACCACACCGCGACCGCCTCCGGCGGTCCCACGACCTTCACGCTCGACCCCGATGCCGACTTCGTCGACGGCGACGCCTGTACGGTCACCGTCCTCGCCGCGCAGGTGAAGGACGTTGACGGCAACGACCCACCCGACAACATGACCTCGAACTTCGTCGTCACCTTCGACGCGTTCAACGTCTGCGACCAGTCGTTCACGCCGATCCCGTCGATCCAGGGCAGCGGCCCGAACGCCGCGATCACCGGAACCGTGACGACCGAAGGCATCGTGGTCGGCGACTTCGAGGGCACCACCGCCGTCGGCCTGCAGGGCTTCTACCTCCAGGACGAGACCGGCGACGGCGAGCCGGCGACCTCGGACGGGATCTTCGTCTTCACGGGCGACACCGACAACCACGTCGCCACGGGCGACCGCGTTCGTGTCACCGGCTACGCCCGCGAGCGGTTCAACCAGACCTCGATCAATGGATCGAACAGCAACACCGCCCCGACCACGACCATCGTCCCGTGCGGCGTCGGCCCGACGATCGACCCGGTCGATGTCAGCCTCCCCTTCGCGACGAGCGACTTCCCGGAGCGCTTCGAAGGCATGCTCGTCCGCCTGCCGCAGGCGCTCGTGATCAGCGAGTACTTCAACTACGACCGGTTCGGTGAGCTCGTCCTCGCCGAGCCGCTCGACGGCGAGGACCGCCCGTTCACGCCGACCCTGCTCGAGGAGCCCGGCGCGGCCGCCCAGGCCCGGGCGGCGGCGAACCTCCTGAGCCGGATCACACTCGACGACGGCCTCGGCACCCAGAACCCGCCGAGTCTCAGGCACCCCAACGGCGATCCGTTCTCGCTCACGAACCGGTTCCGTGGCGGTGACACCGTCACGAACACGACCGGCATCCTCGGCTACGACTTCGGCGTGTACCGGATCCAGCCGACAGCCGACGCAGGGTACGCCGCGGAGAACGACCGGCCGGCCGCGCCGGATCCGGTCGGCGGGACGCTCCGGGTGGGCGCGATGAACGCGCTGAACTTCTTCCTGACGCTCGACACCACGGCCAGCGACAGCGGGCCCGGCCCGTGCGGCGCCAACCAGAACCTCGACTGCCGCGGCGCCGACGCCGACCAGCCCGACGAGTTCACCCGCCAGCGTGACAAGCTCGTCGCCGAGATCGCCGGCTTGGACGCTGACGTCATCGCGTTCAGCGAGCTCGAGAACACGCCGGGCGTCGAGCCGCTCAGCGACCCAACGGACGGACTCGTCGCCGGGGCCAACGCGATCCCCGGTGTGGGCCCATATGCCGCGATCGACACCGGCGTCATCGGGACCGACGCGATCCGCGTCGGTCTGATCTACCGGACCGACAAGGTCGAGCCGGTCGGCGCCTTCAAGATCCTCGACCACACGGTCGACCCGCGCTTCGTCGACACGAAGAGCCGGCCGGTCCTCGCCCAGTCGTTCCGGCAGCTCTCGAACGGCGCGATCTTCACCGTCGCCGCCAACCACCTGAAGTCGAAGGGCTCGGCCTGCGTCGACCTGGGCGACCCGGACACGGGCGACGGCCAGGGCAACTGCAACCTGACCCGGACGGCGGCGGCGCAGGCTCTCGTCGACTGGCTCGCGACGGACCCGACCGGCAGCGGCGATCGGGACTACCTGATCGTCGGTGACCTGAACTCCTACGCGATGGAGGACCCGATCAGCGCGATCCGGGCCGGCGCCGACGACTCGGCCGGGACCGCCGACGACTACACGAACCTCATCTCGACCTACCAGGGCCCGTTCGCCCATTCCTACGTCTTCGACGGCCAGGCAGGGTACCTCGACCATGCCCTGGCCAGTCCGACCCTCACGGGCCAGGTGACCGGTGCCGCGGACTGGCACATCAACTCGGACGAGCCGGACATCCTCGATTACGACACGAGCTTCAAGCCGCCGGCCCAGGACGCGCTCTACGAGCCGAACGCGTACCGGGCGTCCGACCACGACCCGATCGTCGTCGGCCTGGACCTTCAGAACTTCGGGTTCAACGGGTTCCAGGCGCCCGTCGACAATCCCCCGATCCTGAACACGGTCAAGGCCGGTCAGGGCGTCCCGGTGATGTTCCAGCTGTCGGGCAACCTCGGGCTCGACGTCCTGTTCGGGACGCCGACCGCGAACCAGTTCACGTGCGATCTCGGCGCCGGGACCGACGCCGTCGAGGCCACGACCACCGGTGGCAGCGGGCTCCAGTACGACCCTGCCACGAACACCTACACGTACGTGTGGAAGACGCAGAAGACGTGGGTCAACCAGTGCCGCTCGTTCGAGCTGACGTTCGACGACGGCGCGTACCGCAACGCGCGGTTCGAGTTCCTGAAGTAGCGGGCTCCGCCCCCTCAACGGCAGTGCGGCCGGCCTTCGGGCCGGCCGCCCCGACTCCGCGGGCGGTCAGGCGCCCGGCGTGCTCGGCGCTGCCTCCGGGTCGTCCGTCGGGATCGTCCGGATCGTCCGGACCTTCGAGAAGAGCACCGGCAGGAAGCCGAACCAGGTGAGGATCGCCGAGATCCAGATCGTGGACCGGACACCGACCACCTCGGACAGCCCGGCGCCGATGAGCGCCCCGATCGGGATCGTGCCCCAGACGAGGAATCGCATCGTCGCGTTCATCCGGCCGAGGAAGTGCTCCGGCGTGATCGCCTGACGCAGGCTGACCTGGGCGACGTTGTAGATGACGTTCGAGATGCCGCCGAGGAACAGCGACGTCGAGAGGAACAACAGCGCGACCTCCGGGGTCGCGAGCGGGAAGAGGACGTTGATCGGCCCAAACAGCGCGGCCGTCAGAACGATCGTCCGGCCGATCCCCAGCCGGCGCTGGACCCGTGACGCGATCAGCGCACCGATCAGGACGCCGACGCCGCCGATCCCGCCCATCGTGCCGACCGCGGCCGGCGACATCTGGAGCTCGCGATAGGCGAAGACCGGGAAGATCGCGAGCCCGATGTTGCCGAACAGGTTCGAGGATGCCGTTGTCGCCGCGATATTGCCGAGGTATTCGTGGCCAAGGATGTAGCGGAGACCCTCCCGGATCTGCGTCCGCATCCCGCCGGTCGGCCCCGGGGCGTCGCCGGGAGTCGCGGCCGCGGACTCCGCGATCGCCTCGGGGTTCGCCGCCGCGACCGCCTCCGCAACGCCTTCGTCGACGGCGTCTGATTCCGTCGCAGCGGCCCCGCGGACGGCGCCGGCGACCCGCCCGCCGGCATCGCGGATCGACAGGATCAGCCCGGCTGACCCCACGTAGCTCGCGGCGTCGATCAGCACCGCCAACGGTGCCTGGAGGACCGCGACGATCCCGCCACCGAACGGCTGGCCGAGGATCTGGGCCGACGACTGGCTGATCTGGAGCTTGGCGTTGCCGTCGACGAGGTCCTCGCGGTCGAGGATCGTCGGCAGGTAGGACATGTCGGCGACGTCGAAGAGGACCGTCATCAGGCCGTTGACGAACCCGACGAGGTACAGCTGATAGATCGTCAGACCGTCGAGCCACCAGGCAACCGGAATCGACACGAGCATCGCCGCCCGGCCCAGGTCGCCGAGGACGAGGATCCGCTTCTTCGGGAACCGGTCGACCCAGACGCCGGCGGGCAGCGTGAACAGGAGGAAGGGGAGGAATTCGATCGCCGTAAGCAGGCCGACCTCGCCCGGCGACGCCCTGAGGACGAATGCCGCGATGTATGGGATCGCGATCTGGCTGACCTGGGTCCCGAACAGCGATACGGTCGCCGCGGTCCACAGCTTCCGGTAGTTCGGCAGGCGGAAGACGGTCGGACGAGAGGCGGTCGGCGCGGCCACGGGCACCTCGGGATGCGACAAGGAGGGCGCCGCCGTAAGGGGGTGGCGACGGGTCGGGGATCGCGGCGTTAGTTTACGATCTAACACGCGTTAGTCAATGGCAGCGCCGCTCAGCCGAAGCCGTGGCATGGCACGATGGACGCGATGCCCAGCCTGCCCCCGAGCCTCGCCGATCGCCTGGTCGAATCCGTCCCGAACGTGTCGGAGGGCCGTCGCCTCGATGTCGTCGAGCGGCTCGCCACCGCGATCACGACCGTCCGCGGCGTCCATCTGCTCGATCGGACCAGCGACGCCAGCCACAACCGCTCGGTGTTCACGCTGGCCGGTCCGGCCGCCGCGGTCGTCGATGCGCTCGAGGAGCTGGTCGCGGCCGCGGTCCGCGAGATCGACATGGACGAGCACTGGGGCGAGCACCCCCGGATCGGTGCCGTCGACGTCGTTCCATTCGTGCCGCTCGCGGACACGACGATGGACGAGGCGATCGAGATGGCCGTGATCTTCGCGTCGCGCATCTCGGAGCGCTTCGATCTGCCGGTCTATCTCTACGCCCAGGCGGCACGGCGCGGCGATCGGGTGAAGCTCGCCGACGTCCGGCGTGGGCAATACGAGGGATTGAAGGTCGAGATCAGCCAGAACGGCCGCGAGCCCGACCTCGGGCCGGCCCGGATGCACCCCTCCGCCGGCGCGATCGCGGTCGGCGCCCGTCCGTTTCTCATCGCGTACAACATCAACCTCGACAGCAGCGATCTCGAGCTCGCGAAGCGGATCGCCCGCCGCGTCCGCGAATCCGGCGGCGGGCTGCCGAAGGTCCAGGCGAACGGCTTCTTCATCGACGAGCTCCATCGCGCCCAGGTCTCGATGAACGTCCTCGACTTCCGGGTCACGCCGCTATGGCGTGTCTGGGAGACGGTCCGGGCCGAGGCGGCGGAGGATGGCGTGGAACTCTACGAGTCCGAGCTGATCGGCCTGGCCCCGGTCGCCGCCTTCCTCGATGTCGCCGACCACGTCGCGGCGCCGCTGGACGCCCCGGTCGAGGAGCGGCTCGCCGCGGCTGCGGCGTTCCTCCGGCTTCGCGACTTCAGCCCGATGCAGGCACTGGAGCTCCGGCTCGAAGCGGCGCGGTCCGCAACGGACCCCCAGCGGTCGTGACCTTCCGGGTCATCGCCGGGGGCCGCAGCGACCCCGTCCTGCCCGGCATGCTCGTGGTCGGGGCGAGCGAGGTCGTCACCCTCGCCGGCGGCCCCCGCGGCGGATCCGCCCAGGCCGAGGTCGACCGGCGCGAGGCGGCTGCAGAGGGTGGGCATGGGGCTCCGAACGCCCCGGCCGTCGCGATCTGGGAGGGGCGGATCCTGGGGGTCGGCGGCCTCGCCGACCAGGAACGGCGCCTGGCGGCGGAGGGCTACCCAGTCGAGCGGTTCGATCGGCTGGACGCCGCCGGAGGGGCGGTGACGCCGGGTCTCGTCGACCCGCATACCCATCTCCTGTTCGCAGGTAGCCGGGAAGGCGAGCTGGAGCTGCGGCAGCGGGGCGCGGGCTATCTCGAGATCCTCGCCGCCGGCGGCGGGATCCTGTCCACGGTCGCGGCCACGCGGGCCGCCTCGGCCGATGAGCTCGCCGCCCACGGCCGGCGCTGGCTCGACGAGATGCTCGGTCACGGGGTCACGACGGTGGAGGCGAAGTCGGGCTATGGCCTGGACCTCCCGACTGAGCTGCGGCTGCTCGAGGTCGCCCACCGGCTCGGGGGCGAAGGCCCGGTCGAGGTCGTGCCGACATGGCTCGGGGCCCACGCGGTGCCGCCGGAGTTCCGCGAGCGGCCCGACGGGACCGAGGCGTTCGTCCGGTCGCTGATCGACGATCAACTCCCCGGCGTCGCCGCACAGGGTCGTGCCGTGGCGGCGGATGTGTTCTGCGAGCAGGGGGTCTTCACGGCCGATCAGTCGCGGCGGATCCTGACGGCCGCGGCGGGCTTCGGCCTGCGACCGCGGCTGCATGCCGACGAGCTGGCACCGAGCGGCGGCGCGGAGCTCGCCGCGGAGATCGGGGCACGCTCCGCGGACCATCTCGCGACGCCGTCGGAGGCAGGAGTCGCGGCAATGGCCCAGGCAGCGGCCGAGGGCCGGCCGGTCGTCGCGACGCTCCTGCCGGCCACAACCTGGTTCCTGATGAAGGACCACCACGCGCCGGCTCGGATGTTCATCGACCGCGGCGTCCCGGTCGCGATCGGGACGGATTTCAACCCCGGCACGTCGCCGACGCCGAGCCTCCCGCTCGCGATGACGGCGGCGTGTCTGAATCTGCGGATGTCGCCCGACGAGGTCCTCGTGGCCGTGACGATCAACGCGGCGCTCGCGCTCGGGCTCGACGAGGAGATCGGCTCGCTCGAGCGCGGCAAGCAGGCGGACCTCGTCATCTGGTCGGTCCCGACGACGCGCCAGATCCCGTACTGGCCGGCGGCGGATCTCGTCCGGACCGTCGTGAAGCGCGGGCGAGTCGTTCTGGATCGCTCGGCCGTGGGGCTCGCGCCCCTCGACTAGACCTTGCCGCGCGACTCCAGGAGGACGGTCGTCGTCTCGAGCGGCAGCCCGGACGGTGTCACCGAGAGCTTCGACTGGACCGCCGGCTCACCGCCCATCTCGTGGAAGAACTTCGCCAGCGCTTCCTGGGTGTCGGGCGCCTCGTCGTCGAGCGGCATCGCCACGACGATCCGCGGGTCCAGCTGGGCGACCAGCTCGGCGACCTTCTGGGGCGACAGCGGGCCACCCACCGGCACGCAGGCGATGTCGACCGGGCCGATGTCGGCGAGCTTCTCCTCGGTCAGCAGATGGCCGATCTCGCCGAGATGGATCGTGTGCATCCCGTCGAGCTCCACGACGAAGGCGACCTGCTTGCCGCGGACCGAGCCCTTCGTGTCGTCGCGGTACGTCCGGACGCCGGTCAGCAGGACGTCCTTGACCTCGTATTCGCCCGGCCCGTCGAGGACGAACGCGTCATCGAGCGAGGACGGGAGGACGGTCAAGCCGTCACGCGACCGGGTGCCCTTCGCCTTTGGCAGCGGCCGATCGTCCGGATGCGAGTACGTAACGATCTCGCCCGTGATCCCGCGCCCGGTTGGGCCGACGATCGCCTGATACGGATCGGCCACGACGACCGCGTCCTTGCCCCGAAGGCGGATGCAGGTCCGCCCATACCACGTCAATTCCATGCGGGGATTCTTGCATACGCTGCTGCACCCCGACGCACCTGGACCGAAGCGTCCGCGTCTGGCGCCCGCCGCGCCCTGAGGCGCGGATCTGCAACGAACCCGTCCGCATCCGTGCCGGGATCGACGGATTCAGGCATTCGGTGACGGGACACCCGAGCGTTCATGCGCATTCCGCGCCCTCTGGGCGCGCCGGCTGCGGGAATGCCAAGGCAGTGGCGCGACAGCCGTCGACCGCAGGAACGTAATGAGAGGGGGCGCCTGCCCAATCGGCGCCCCCTCTCGGAGGGAGGGAGGATGGAACCCCTGAGGGTTCGGTCCGAAACGAACGCTAGACCGAGCGCGTTCAACGACAACCGGGAGAGCGATTAAGAAAGCGTTACGGAACCCAGTACGGCCGGGCCATCGTTCGCCGCCCGTGGCCCATGCGACAATCCCGCCGATGCACCCGAACCGCCGGGGGGCCGCGAGCGGTCGCCTTCGTCATCGCCTCGCGTCGGTCGCGATTGCGAGCATCGCGCTGGTCGCGGGCGCCTGCGGCGCGACCGGCCCATCCCCATCCGCCAGCCCCAGCGCGACCCCATCCGCGACGGCCAGCGCGGCGCCGACCAACGTTGTCGACCCGAAGACCGTCTATGCAGCGATCGAGGAACAGGTCGTCGGCATCCGTGGCCTCGATCCGAAGGCACCGGTCGAACCGAAGGTCCTCGACGAGGCGGGCATCAAGAAGTACGTGGCCGACTCGTTCGCGAAGGACAACCCGAAGGACGTCATCGACGCCAACGAGCGCCTGCTCAAGGCGTTCGGCCTGCTTCCGGAAGACGCCTCGCTCTCGAAGCTCTACGTCGATCTGCTCGGCAGCCAGGTGGCGGGTCTCTACAGCCCGGACGACAAGTCGCTCTACGTCGTCTCCCGTTCGGGCAACCTCGGCCCCGCCGAGAAGACGACGTTCGCCCACGAGTTCACCCATGCCCTCCAGGACCAGAACTTCGATCTCGGCGCGCTGAAGCTCGACGAGATCGGCTCGGCCGATCGGTCGCTGGGGCGGCTCGCCCTCGTCGAGGGCGACGCGGTCCTGTCGCAGAGCGCATGGCAGACCCAGTTCCTCAGCCAGGCCGAGATCTTCCAGCTCCTCGCCCAGTCGGCCAACGACCCCTCGTCCGCGCAACTCCTGTCGATGCCGGCCGTCCTCCGCGACACGCTCCTGTTCCCGTATACGACTGGGCTGACGTTCGTCAGCACGCTCCAGGGAGGCGGCGGCTGGGCGGCGGTTGACGAGGCGTATCGCAAGCCCCCGGCGTCGACCGAGCAGATCATCCATCCGGAGAAGTACGACACCGCCGAGGCGCCGATCGGCGTCAAGCTCCCGAGCGACCTCGCGAAGCGGATGGGGAGCGGGTGGAAGGTCGCGCTCGAGGACTCGTTCGGCGAGTTCCAGCTGGGAGTCTGGCTGCGCGGGAACACCACGATCGGCGCGGGTGTCGCGAACCAGGCGGCAGCCGGTTGGGGCGGCGACCGGGTCGTCGTCGTGCATGGCCCGAACGGCGCCTGGGGCGTGGCGCTCCGCACGGTCTGGGACACCGTTCGCGATGCCGCCGAGTTCGAGGCCGCGGCATTGCCGCTGGTCGCGGCGCTTGGCTCGCCGGCGGCGCTGCTGCCCGGACCGGGCGGCCCGGAGCGTTGGGTCGTGATCGGCTCAGACGACGCGGCGCTCAACTCGCTCGCCGGCGCGCTCGGCCTCGCCGGCTAGTTCTCGCGGAACGCAAGACCGACTTACATCGACTCGGGCGCCGAGATCCCCAGCAGACCGAGCGCGTTCTCGAGCGTGATCCGAGCAGCCGACACGAGCGCCAGACGACCCGCCGAGCGCTCCGGCTCGTCCGCGTCGACGACCCGGGCATCACGATAGAAGGCATGGAACTGGGTCGCGAGCTCCGTGGCGTACGCGGTCACGCCGTGGGTCTCCTCGGAGCGGGCCGCATCCTCGACGACCTCCGGGAACCGGACGACCACGCGGGCGAGGGCCGCCTCGGGTCCGCCGCCGAGCAGGCCGTCCACGTCGGGGCCCGGGGCGAGCCCGACCTCGGTCGCCTTGCGCAGGATCGACGCGATCCGGGCGTGCGCGTACTGGACGTAATAGACGGGGTTCTCGGCGGACTGCTTCTTCGCGAGCTCGATGTCGAAGTCGATGCCGGTCGTCGCGGCGCGTGATGCGAAAAACCAGCGGGCGGCGTCGACACCGACCTCGCCGAGGAGCTCATCGAGCGTGATGAACTCGCCGGCTCGCTTGCTCATCGAGATCTCCTGGCCGTCGCGGATGAAGCGCACCCATGAGTACAGCAGCATCTGGACCGCGTCCACGTCGTAGCCCATCGCCGCCGCCGCGTTCCGGACCCGCGCCACCGTTCCGTGGTGGTCGGCGCCCCAGATGTAGATCAGGTGGTCGAAGCCGCGGCTGAACTTCTCGGTCACGTAGCCGATGTCGGCGGCGAAGTAGGTCGGCCGGCCGTCGGCCCGGATGATCACCCGATCCTTGTCGTCGCCGAAGGCGGTCGAGCGGAACCAGAGCGCGCCATCCGCCGTGTAGACATGCCCGCCCGCGCGCAAGCGCTCGATCGCCCGATCGACCCAGCCCTCGGCGTGGAGCGAGCCCTCGCCCTTCCAGACGTCGAAGTGCACGCCGAGCCGTTCGAGGCTCGCCTCGATCCGGGTCCGGACGCGACCCGCCGCCCAGGTGCCGAGGATTGCCGCGCCGTCCGCCCCGTCGGCCGATGCCTCGGCCCAAACGTCGTCGGTGACCTCGGCCGCGAGCTCGGCAACGTAGTCGCCGTGATACCCGTCCTCGGGGATCGGCTCGCCGCGTCGAACCGCCAGGACTGACGCGCCGAGGTTGTCGATCTGCCCGCCGGAATCGTTGAAGTAGTACTCGCGCGTGACGGTCTGGCCGCCCGCCTCGAGCACGCGGCAGAGCAGGTCGCCGACGAATGCGCCGCGCGCGTTGCCGATCGTGAGCGGTCCGGTCGGGTTGGCGGAGACAAACTCGACGTTGACGCGCCTTGCACGGACGGCCGGGACGCGACCCCACGCGCCCGCATCCGCGAGGACGGACCGGATCGTCGCCTCGAGCGCGGCGTCGGTGAGGCGCAGGTTGAGGAAGCCGGGCGGCGCGGTCTCGACGGACTGGATTGGCGTCGCGACAGCAGGATCGGCGGCGTCCGCCGCGATCGCGGCCGCCAGCGCCCCGGCGATCTCCAGCGGAGAGCGGCGGTAGGGTCGCGCCAACTTCATCGCCAGGTTCGACGCGAAGTCGCCGTGCTCCGGGTTGGCCGGTCGCTCCACCTCCACGTCGAGGGTCGGCGACCCCTCCTGGAGCGACGGCAGGGCGCCCGCGTCCATGGCGTGCTGCCAGGCACGCGCGACGGCTTCGCGGACCTGCGTCCGGACGGGCGAGGGTGTCCATGGCTGGCTGGACGGACTCACGTCGCGGCGAACTCCATGCGGTTCGGGGAAGGCGCGCCGGGCACAGCGCGATGGGCGGCCATGGTAGCGCGGCCAGCGGCCCAGCCAGGAGTCCTAGGACTTCGGTGCCCACCGGCACCGGATTGCGGATTTTCCGGCGGTGTCAATCGGTGGACACCGGTGGATTCAGGTCTAGTCAGCGGTAATTCGGACTAGTACCTTTATCCATCCGTTCAGCAGTACATTGGCCGTCGCTTCCCTTCCGGGAGGGGTTCTCAGGGACCGGAAGTACCGGCCTGCTCGGACTTGCACCGACTCGGGGCTTCCATTCGGGGCCTCAACGGGGGTCTTCTCTTCTTCATCGGCAGCATGACTCACGCCGCAGACGGCGACGGGCAATCTTGGGCTTCGCCCTGATGCTCATCCTCCTCGGCGTGGCC
Organism: Candidatus Limnocylindrales bacterium; assembly: GCA_036505555.1. Classification (GTDB taxonomy): domain Bacteria; phylum Chloroflexota; class Limnocylindria; order Limnocylindrales; family CSP1-4; genus CF-46. The sequence goes on from DASXTH010000036.1 coordinate 17,557, forward strand.
GGCCTCACGCTCGGCATCGGGTTCATCACCCCGGCGCCGGCGCGGGTCCGCCGACGGGATCGCCTCGGCTGATCGAGACGACATCGGCCACGGCCGGCCCGACGGGTGAGCGATCACCCGGACGGCAGGGCACGGACCGCCGTCGAAACCAACCTTCGGGTCCCCGAGACCCGGACGGGGCGTCGTTGCCTAGCGGCGCCCCGTTCGTACCCTCTCGTGAACCAGCAGGCGGAGGCACCACCGTGGTGTCGCTCCGCACCGTCAACCGTCGTCCATCGGCCGACATAGGACAAACGTCCGTGGAATACGGCGTTTTCACTAGTACCTTTCTCCTCCCGGCAGGCGGTACTCTCCGCGCCCGACCATCGAGCGTGGCGCATCAGGACCGCAGGGGGCCGGGACACAGGAGAAGCGTTTCGGGGATCCGCTCTCAGTGGGGAATTGGGAGCACATGGGGCATCGACGCAAGTCGAGCCTGCAGGGAGGTCACATCGATGGTGTCTCGGGGAGCCCTCGGGCTCGCGAGTCCACGGACGCGGAGGGGGATCGCCCTCTCGTGGAGCGTCCTGTTCATCCTGTCATTGCTGTTGCAGTACGCCACCTTCGCGATGGCGCCGGCGGCCCTGGCCGTCCATGACGAGAGCCAGTTCGAGCTCGACGGGAACGCCGTCAGCGACGCGGCTCCGGGCGAGGACTGGGATCACGTCTTCGCGGGCACGTCGTCCGCGGTGACGACTCCCGCCTTCGTGACCGACAAGGTCAACACAACGGCGGACGACATCTTCACCGGTGGCTCGTCGAAGGACATCAACGACACCAGCGATTGGCTGTGGACGACGAGCAAGCCGCAGGCGAAGAACGACATCACCCACGCATTCGCGGCGGCCTACACGGCCACCAACGCGGACACGGCTGGTGACACGCTCGTCTACTTCGGCCTGAACAAGTACGACGCCAGCGGCGACAACTTCGTCGGCTTCTGGTTCCTCCAGAGCCAGGTTGGCCCCACCGGTACCGGCATCCCGTCCGGCAGCCCGTTCAGCGGCTCGCACACCGTTGGCGACGTGCTCGTCCTCGCGGACTACACGAACGGCGGCGGCGTGTCGACGTTCAGCGTGTACCAATGGGTGGCTTCCGGCGGCGACGTCTCGACCCACCTCGACACGGTCGCGACCGGCGTCCCGTGCACCGCCTCCCCGGCGGCCGACGTGGCGTGCGCCACGACGAACCTCGACACCGAGAATGCTCCGTGGCCGTTCACGGACAAGTCCGGTGAGCACGACTTCCTCGCCGGCGAGCTGTTCGAGGGCGGGATCAACCTGACCGCGCTCGGCCTCGATGCCGGCTGCTTCACCTCGTTCATCGCCGAGACGCGGTCCTCGCAGTCCGTCACGGCGACGCTGTCCGACTTCGCGGGCGGCCAGTTCTCGTTCTGCGTCCTGCCGGAGATCGCCACGCAGGTCAAGCAGGACGGCCAGAGTCTCGGTTCCCTCGGCACGATCGACCTGGGCTCGTCGGTGACTGACACCGCCACCCTGACCGGCACCAAGGGCACCGTGACGGGCTCGGTCGAGTTCTTCACCTGCTTCAGCGCCAGCGCGGCGCCCGACTGCTCGACCGGTGGCACGAGCCGCGGAACCAAGACGCTGTCGGGCGGGTCCGCGACATCGAACGCGTTCACCCCCGCCGCGGTTGGCTACTACTGCTATCGCGTCGAGTACACGCCCGCGGAAGGCTCCAAGTACCTTGCCGCGTCGCACACGAACCAGACCACCGAATGCTTCCGCGTCGTCGCGGCGAACATCGGCATCACGAAGACGGCGGATCCGGTTGGTCCGGTTAGCGCCGGTGACGAGATCGGCTTCAACATCACCGTCTCCAATGACGGCGACGGTACCGCGCTGAACGTCCACGTCGAGGACGTCCTGCCGGCCGGGCTTGCCTGGTCGGTCGGCGCCCCCAGCGGCGACACGACGGGCGTCAGCTGCAACATTGTGGCCGGCACCCTGACCTGCGACGACCCGTCCATGGCGGCCGGTGACACCTTCACCGTCCACCTCTCAGCGACCACCGACGCCAGCGACTGCGGCACGGTCAACAACACGGCCTCGGTCACGACGTCCAACGACGGCTCGGGCGAGGCCAGCGCCTCGGTCGACGTCCATTGCCCCGATATCCAGGTCACCAAGACCCCGGACGAGCCGGACAACGACATCCCGGCCGGCCATCCGATCGAGTTCACGATCGTCGTCGAGAACGTCGGCGACGGGATCGCCCGCGAGGTCACCCTCACCGACACCCTGCCTGCCGGCTTCGACTGGACCCAGGACAACGCTGACTGCGACATCGCGGCCGGTGTCCTGACCTGCGACTTCGGCGACATGGCGCCCGGTGCCACGGAGACGATCAACCTCAGTGCCCCGACGAGCGCCGTCGGCGAGAACCCGAACATCGACTGCAGCGAGGGCGGTTCGACCGACATCCCGAATGTCGCCTCGGCCTCGGCCTCGAACGAGGGCGACGACGTCCTCGGAAACAACAGCGATCCGGGTGACGTCGACGTCCTCTGCTCGGCGCTGGTCATCGAGAAGAGCGTCACCGACGTCAACGACCAGGCGCCCGTGAACGATCCCGACCTGGGCGTTCCCGGCGCCGAGATCGACGACATCGTGACGTTCACGCTCCACTACTCGGGCTCGGGCCTGCTCGAGAACGCGTTCATCGTCGACGTCCTGCCGGTTGGTGAGGAATATGTCGACGCGAGCGCGAGCTCGAACGCCGACTTCGCCTTCACGGACGCGACCTTCGACAGCGGTACGAACCAGTGGACGCTGCGATGGGATGCGACCGGCACGCTGCCGGACCCGGCCGACGGCACGCTGACGTACGACGTCACGGTGCTCGAGGCCGCGGCGGAGCAGCCCCAGCCGCTCACGAACACGGCGACCATCGACTCGGATCAGACGAACCCGGACAGCGACACCGCGGCCATCGCCGTGGCGCCGCCGCCGGAGGAGCTGACCCCGCCCCCGACCGACGTGTTCACGCCCGCCACGGGCACGAGCAATCCGGGCTTCGCCCTGATGCTCATCCTCCTCGGCGTGGCAGCGGTCACCCTGACCATCGGGTTCGTCACGCCGGTCCCCCAGCGGGCCCGCCGACGGGACCGCTGATCCGGGCTCGCTGACCCAGCACCCGCAACGAACGGGGCGCCCCGCGAGGGGCGCCCCGTTCCGATTCCTGCCGGTCGTACCCGTACCGTTGGGCCGTAGGTCCGGGGCTGGTCCTGGGTCAGTTGTTGCTGCCCCGCACCGCAGTTCGCGACCCGTGGTTGGGACCGGTGGAGTCCGGTGGATTCGGACCCGTCGAAAGGTCCTAGACGAGTACTAGCTACGTCCGGCAGGATGGCCGAGCCGTCCAGGCAACGGCTCCCGGACCTCCGGGATCGCGCTCCAACCTCCGTCACATAGCTCGGGGACCATGCAATGAAGACTCTTCGCTCGAATCGTTCCGCCCGGCGCGGCGGAATCGCTCGCATCGCCGGCTTCATCGCCGCCGGCGCGATGCTCGCCACGGCCGCCTTCGCGCCGGCCTCAGTGGCAGCGGCCAACCCGTCCGATCAGGACGTGGCCTGCAACAACATCGTCAACGGCGCCCGCTCGCCGGAGTACGTCTGGACGACGGTCGACGCGGCCGGCGTCACGGCCAACTGGGCGACCGATGCGGCGCACTTCGACGCCGCCAACCAGCCGACCGTCACGATCCGCGTCTGCGTCATCGACGCTGACGGGACGAACCAGGGCGGCATCGACCAGGACACCGAGAACGACGGGTCGCAGCTCTTCCCGTGGTCGCTCCTCGGCTACACCGGCAACCCGTGCCCGGACAGCAGCCTGACCTTCGGATCGAGCGCCGACAGCCCGGCCGTCCAGACGAAGAAGTCGGATCTCATCGATTGCCCGGCCGAGCAGGCCGGCGGCGACGAGCCGACCGACAACGCCGGTGACGAGCCCACGGACAACGCCGGCGACGAGCCCACGGACAACGCTGGCGACGAGCCCACGGACAACGCTGGCGACGAGCCTACGGACAACGCGGGCGACCAGGGCGACCTGCCGACCGACTCGCTCGACGAGCCGACCGGCGAAGTGGGCGGCATCGTCGGGACGCCGGGCGTCACGCCCCCTCCGACCGACACGATCGCCGCAGGGTCGGCCTCCGGCGCGAACGACGGATGGCGGATCGCGCTCATCCTCATGGCCGCCGCCCTGATCGGCAGCCTCGCCTTCACCCAGCCGCGGCGGGCGCGACATATGGCGTGACCGTTCGCTGTCCCTGAACGGACTGGAGACCGGGGCGTGCCAGGCGCCCCGGTCTCCTCATGTCCGGCGCAGGTCGACGTTGTCACCCGGTTCGACCAGACCGACCGGTCCGCGAAACGCATCGGCGACGATCCGGACCGCCGCTGCTCGGTCGAGCCCCATCTGGATGTGGGTGAGGAGCACGCGGGCGGGTCGCGTCGCCGCGACGAGCTCGGCGATCTGGTGGGCATCCAGATGCGGCGCGGCGTTGGGCACCGGACCCGCCCCGAACGACACTTCGACGAGCAGCGTGTCGCCGGGCCGGATGAGCGGAGCGAGGTCGCCGGCCACACCGCAGTCGCCGGAGTACACGAGGCCCGGCTCACCGGGCGGGGCGAGGCGCATCCCGTAGCTGTCGGGGGTGTGCGTCACGCGCCGCGCCTCGAACTCGAGGTCGCCGATCGCGCACGGATCCGACGGATACGGCTCGCAGTCGAGCGTCGCCGCCGTGAACCCCGGGTGGTCGTGCAGCGCATCGAGCCGCCGCGGCAGGTCGGCGTGGGCGATGACCCGCACCCGGCGTGGGCGGTCCAGCTGGTAGGCGAGGTAGTGCCGCAGCGGGACGAGGTCGATGAAGTGGTCCGGATGGAGATGGCTGATGAGGACGGCGTCGAGCGTGCTCGGCTCGATCGCGCCGATGAGTCGCGGAAACGATCCTTGGCCGAGGTCGAGCAGCACGGCCGTCGAGCCGGTCCGGATGAGATAGGCGGCCCCCGACGAACCGGGCCGGTCCGACCACGCCGGACCCGCGCCGAGGACGTCGAGCGAGAACCGTGAGGGGTGCGAGGAGGTCACGACGCCATCCTCGCAGGATCGGGCCCGTATCGGGGCCCGCCACAGTGAGCGACCGCTACTGGCCCAGTCCGTGCGGCGCGCGATCCGGTGCCGGGCTCGCAGGAACCACCTCAGGCGTGGGCCGAGGGGTCCGGTCGGGCTTCTCGCCGCCGCTTTCGTTCCCTCCGGCGCTGCCGCCATCTCCGGTCGACCCGCTGCCCGTTCCGGTCCCGCCGCTCTCCACGCCGCCGCCGGAGGACCCGGTGCCGGCGCCGCCGGACGATGGACCATCGGATCCACCGGCGCCCGACCCGCCACCACCACCGGCCGACCCGAGCGTGTCGATCACGGCCTGGCTATGGGTGATGGCCCGCTGGATCGCCGCCTCGAGCGCAACTGCCGCCGTGTCATTGCCCTTCGCCGCGAGGCTCGCGGCCACCACCGCGAGGATCGCCCGGTGCTTGTCGAGGGCGTTCGTAACGACTAAGGCAAGTGCCGGATCGGCGTTCGCGCTCGCGACGATCTCGTCGGCGATCTGGCCGTAGGCGTCGAGCGCAGCCTGGGCGGCACGGGCATCACCGCGAGACGCCGCGGCGGCGGCCTCGAACAGGCGCGCCTCGAGCCGCTCGAGCTCCGCCGTTGTCCGGGCGATGCCCGACGACGGAAGCGTGGCCTGCTCGATCCACATCCGAGTCGAATAGAGCGGGCCCCCGGCCTGCCCGGCGCTGATCGAGCCCACCGCGATCCCGATCCAGACGCTCGCCGCGAGCAACGGCATCGCGACCCGACGAACGGACGAGCGGTGCCGCGCGACGGCCATCGCCGGCGCGATGTGGGCGGCGATCCGGGCGGCTTCGAACTGGAGCCGCGCCTCGCGCATGATGCGCGAGCGGACCCGGGCGATCGCCTGCGGATCCGGGCTCAGCCGGGCGCGGGCGTACGCGTCGAGGCGTCGCTCGATCTCGTCGTCCCGGACCTCGATGGCCTGCATGTCGTCATCCATCCGTCGTTGCGTTCAGGCGCTGTGGTCGCCGCTCCGTCGGCTCCCCATCGGCGTCGATCCCGAGCTGCCGCCGCAAAGCGGCGATGGCCCGGAACTGAAGGCCGCGAACGGTCCCTTCCTGCTTGCCCATCGCCTCGGCGGCCTCGCGGGCGGAGAGCCCGGCGAAGAACCGCAGCGTGATTGCCTCCCGTTGCTCGTCGGTCAGGCTCGCCAGCGCGAGCGCGACGGCGTCGAGCTCCTGCCGGACGACCGCGATCTCGTCGGGCGCGGCGTCGCCGTGGGACCACTCGATGATCGAGTCCAGCTCGGCATGATCGTGCCGGGTCCGGACATGGTCGATGACCGCGTTCCTGGCCAGCCGGAAGAGCCAGCCCCCGAAGGGAATGCCGCGCGACTCATATCGCGGCAGCGCTTCCAGGGCCTTGACGAAGACGTGCTGCGTCAGGTCCTCCACGTCCGACGGGCGCTGGACGCGGCTGGCGATGAAACGGTAGATCGGCTCGTGATAGTGGTCGAAGATGAGCCCGAACGCCCAGGTGTCCCCCAGCTGGGCCTCGGTCACGAGACGCTCGATCGTTGCGTCGTCGGTGGTCATAACGACGGACTGCCGTGCTCCGTTAGGTGTTCGTCCCCTCGACACCGCCCCGGGTGCGAAAGCGATCCGGCAGGGTCACGTCGACCCTGGATCCGCCTCGACGGAAGGCAAGCTGCCCGAACCCCGCGGCGGCCACGACACCATACCCCGCCTCGAGGCCGGCTGTGAATGTTCCTTTTCGGTGCGCGTCCGATCCGGCGACGACTCTGGTGCCTCCGAGCACCTCGTACCGCTCGACGATGGCGGCCGCCGGGTACATCTCGCCTGCCTCCTGACGCAGACCGCTCGTGTTGACCTCGAGCGCGGCGCCGGTCTCGACGAGGGCCACGAGCAGCGGCTCGTAGAGCTCCGGGGCGGCAGCGAGCTGGGCCGGCGTGACGTGGGGGACGAGGTACCGTTTCACGACGTCGAGGTGGCCGATCGTGTCGAACAGCTCCGAGCGGATCGCGCGGAGGACCTCGCTGAAGTACGGCGCGACGATCTCGGCGAGCGGCCGCCCGGTGGTCCAGGCAGCGACCCGTGACGGGTGGTACGGCGAGTCCGTGTACACGTGGACGCTGCCGATCGTGTAGTCATAGGCATGACGGGCGAGGTGGTCGCGGATGTCGGGCTCGGCGGCGCTGTCGTAGGTGAGCTCGACCCCGAACCGGATCGCGACGCCACGGTCGGCCCAGCGCTCGGCCGCCTGGCGGACCATCAGCTCGCGCTCGTCGAACGTGGCGAACGCGTATGCGGGCGCGCCCGGCGTGAAGTCGAGATGGTCGGTGATCGCGATCTCGGCGATCCCGCGCTCGACCGCCTCGGCGGCGTACGCGTCGATCCGGACGTCGGCGTCGGGCGAGAGGTTCGTGTGGACGTGGGCGTCGAGCGGCAGGTCGTGCGCCGGTGCCGTGATGTCCGGATCGCCCGCCGGCATCAGCCCGCGATCAGGCCGAGCTCGCGGCCCACGGTCGCGAACGCCTCGAGCGCGCGGTCGAGCTGGGCGTCGGCATGCGCCGCGGTGACGATCGTCCGGATCCGTGCCTTGTCGATCGCGACGGTCGGGAAGACGACTGGCTGAGCGAAGACGCCTTCCTCGAACAGTCGCTGGCTGAACCGGCCCGCGGTGTCGGGGTCGCCCATCATCACCGGGGTGATCGGGGTCTCCGATCGGCCGATGTCGAAGCCGAGCCGCGCAAGCTCGGCCTTGAACCGGCGCGTGTTGGCCCACAGCCGCTCGTGGAGCTCGGGTTCGTCCTGCATGACCCGGATCGCTTCGCGGCAGGCCGCGGCGACCGCCGGCGGATGGGACGTGGAGAACAGGAATGGCCGCGCCCGCTGGATGAGGATGTCGCGGAGGTCCTGGGAGCCCGCGACATAGCCGCCGAGGACGCCGACGGCCTTGCTGAGCGTCCCGACCTGGATCGCGACGCGGCCGTGGAGCCCGAAGTGGTCGACGGAGCCGCGGCCGTCGCTGCCGAGGACGCCGGAGGCGTGGGCGTCGTCGACGAAGACGGCGGCATTCGCCGACTCGGCGGCCTCGACGATCCCCGGCAGCGGCGCGATGTCGCCGTCCATCGAGAAGACGCCGTCGGTCACGACGAGGATCAGCCGGTAGGGGAGGCCGGTGCCTTCGCGGCCCTTCTCGATCGCCTCGTCGAGGACGGCCTGGAGCGCATCGACGTCGCCGTGCTTGTAGATCTTCCGGGGCGCCTTCGAGAGGCGCATCCCGTCGATGATCGAGGCGTGGTTGAGCTCGTCCGAGACGATCAGGTCCTGCTCGCCGGTGATCGTCGGGATCACGCCGGTGTTGGCGGTGAAGCCTGACTGGAACGTGAGGGTCGCCTCCGTTCCCTTGAAGGCGGCGAGGTCGCGCTCCAGCTCCTCGTGGAGGGTCATCGTCCCGGCGATCGTGCGGACCGCTCCGGAGCCGGCGCCGAATTCGCGGACGGCCTGCAGCGCGGCCTCGCGGAGGCGGGGGTGGTGGGTCAGCCCGAGGTAGTCGTTCGAGCTCAGGCTGATCAGGCGGCGATCATCGACCGACACGATCGGGCCCTGGGCCGACGACATCACTCGGAGCGGCCGGTAGAGGTGGCGCCGGCGGAGGTCCTCGAGCTCCTCGCCGATGAAGGCGAGTGGATCGGGGCGCAGCTGCTTTTCGGTCACGGGGTCCTCACTCCCTCCAGTCCATGATCACCTTGCCGGAGTCCCCGCTCCGTGCTGCCGCGAATGCCGCCTCGTGGTCGCGATACGAGAACCGGTGGGTGATCGCCGGGCGGATGTCCAACCCGGACTGGAGCATGACCGACATCTTGTACCAGGTCTCGTACATCTCGCGGCCGTAGATGCCGCGCAGGGTCAGCTGGTTGAAGACGACCTGGCTGATGTCGATCGGGATCTCGTCGGTGGGGATCCCGAGGATCGCCATCCCGCCGCCGTGGGCCATGTGGGCGAGCGCGTCGCGGAGGGCGCCGGCGTTGCCGGACATCTCGAGGACGACATCGAAGCCCTCGACCATCCCGATCTCGGCCTGGACGTCCTTCAGGGTCTGGGTCCTGGGATCGACGACATGGGTCGCGCCCATC
>DASXTH010000037.1:0-12183 GCA_036505555.1 Candidatus Limnocylindrales bacterium
GGGCGCGAGGTTCCGGTGGGTCGGCGCGACGCCGGCGAGTCTCCGACCGTGTACCGTCCGTCGCGGCTGGCTCGATCCGGATGGCTCTCTCGAGTGCCCGCGAGATGTCGTTCTGGTCGATCCGGCCGTTTCGTGCCCGCCGGACCTCCGACCGGCGGCCGCAGGGCTGGTCCGGCGCAGTATCCTCCCGGGATCGTGAGGACCGTCGACGACGCTGCCGACACCGATCCGGCGCCTGGCGGCCGGACGCGCAAGGTCGCCTCGCGCGACGCGGGCGGCTCGGCCCGCTCGGCTCGGCCGGCCCCGGCCCGCGCCCCGCGCCGGCCCGCCCCGATCCTCGTCCGCCAGGTCCGCGGCGGCATCGAGGAGAGCGTCCATCGCGGCGACGTCGTCGAGGTCGCCGTCGACGGGACGCTGATCCGTGGTCTCGGCGACCCGGATCGCGTCGCGAACCTGCGGAGCTGCGTGAAGCCGTTCGGCGTCGTCGCCCTGATCGAAGCTGGCGGCGTCGAGGCGTTCGACCTCGAGCCCGCCGAGATCGCGCTCATGGCCAGCTCCCACTCGGGCGAGGATCTCCACGTCCGGACGCTCCAGGGGATGTACCGGCGAGCAGGTGTCAGCCAGGCGCTGATCGCGACCGGATCCGAGGGGATGCCGCTGGACGCGCTGACGGCGGCCCGCCTCGCCCGGGACGGCGAGAAAGCCAGCCCGGTGCGCCACATGTGCTCCGGCCAGCACTCGGTCTTCCTGATGCTGTCGCGGCTGCAGGGCTGGGATCCGGAGCGCTATTGGCTCGACGACCACCCGGCCCAGGTCGCCTATCGGGCGGTGGTCGCACGGGCATTCGGGACGTCGCCGGCGCGCCTTCGGACCGCGATCGACGGCTGCGGGGTCGCGACGTATGCGTTCGCGCTGCGCGAGATCGCGCGGGCGTATGCGCTCCTCGCCGATCCGGGAGCGGTCCCCGAGGCCGACGCGCGGTCGTCGCTCGGGCCGGCTCTCACGCGCGTCCGCGACGCGATGCTCGCGAACCCGGAGATGGTCGGCGGCACGCGCGACCGACTCGACACCTCGCTGATGAAGGCGGCGCCGGGCCGGATCGTGAGCAAGGGCGGGATGGAGGCCCTACGGGGCCTGGCGGTCCTGGCGGGCGCCCGGTCGCTCGGGAATGGCAACACCCCGAGCTCGGCGACCGGGATCGCCCTCAAGGTCGAGGACGGCGACGGCTATGAACGGGGGACCTGGGCCGCCACGGTCGAGGTCCTCGCCCAGGCGGGCGTGCTCGACGGCCAGGCCCTCCGGGTCCTCGCCCGCTATCACCGGCCGGTCGAGCTCGATCCGCACGGCCGGCTCGGCGCCGAGGCGATCGCGGACTTCGAGCTGGCCCCGCTCGGGGAGCTGGTCTAGCCCGAGACGCGCGTTGCGGGCGCCCTCGGGCCCGGTCCGCGCCGGCAGGCTTCGGTCGCGCGGGGCATCCTTGCTCCGTGACCGCGAATGCCGATCCCTGGCGGACGTTGGGTCTCACGCCGGGTGCGTCGCCCGACGAGATCCGGCAGGCATATCGCCGTCTGGCCAAGACGAACCATCCTGATGCTGCCGGCGAGGCGGCCCTGCCGCGGTTCCTCGCGATCCAGGCGGCGTACGAGCAGCTCGCCGGACCCGGCCGGACACGACGTGTCGGGAGCCGGCCGGCGGCGGAGCCGGGGGTCGACCGGCGGGAGCCGTGGCGAGCCGACCCGAACCGGGCTCGGGCCTCCGGGCGCGCGGACGGCCGGCGGACCCCGGGCGCACGCCCGGCCGGCGCGGGACCACGAACGCGCGCCCAGGATCCCGGGTTCACGTCGGGCTCGTCCGGCACCAAAGACGGAACGGATCGACCGTCTGGGGCTGGACCCACCAAGACCGGCGAAGGCACCGGCGCCGGCCGGGCGCGTCGGGCATCGAGCCGCGGGCGACCGGCCACGACCGCGACCCCGGGCTCGACGTCGTACGAGGGCGCCGACAAGGAGCCGTTCGAGCCCGGTTGGACCGGCGCGACGTGGTACGGCGCCTCGAGCGGCACGTACTGGACGATCAACCCGAAGGAGTACGCCGACCCGCGCAAGCACGGTCCCGAGTACCAGGCACGCGCCCGGCGGTCGCGCTCGGGCTGGATCCTCGAGGAGGACGGGCGTCCGACGGGAGCGCGGACGGAGTCGCCGCCGGACGACGAGTCCGCCACGACGCGGGAGGAGGCGGCCGCGGACGCCGCAGGAGCAGGTGCCGGACCGGACGGTCGCGCGCCGACGGGCCAGCCGATGCCCGAGCCCGACGCCGAGCCCGAGCCCGAGGCCGACGGCGAGCCGTTCGCGCTGGGCCGATCGCGGCGCTCCCCGGGCGGGCGCCGCCACTGGACCGATGGATCGGCGCCCTCGACTGCGGGCGGCGCCGAGCGGATGCCGGGGGACGGGCGCACGCGAGCCGGACACGGCGCGGCCGACACGGCCGCGCGGGCGACCGCAACGGGTGGAACGCCACCGGACGGAAGCCCGCCAAAGGGTGTGCGCTCCTGGATCGACGCGTCCGGCGAGGCAGCCGGTGACGCGCTCCCATTCCTCCGCCAGCCGACAACGCCGACCGGCCGTCTCGCGATGGCCCTCGTCGGATGGCCGCCGCTCGGCGTGTTCGCGGCGGCCGCGATCGATCGATCGACCGGCTGCGGCACGTACGCGGCGTCCTGTCCCGAGGCGTCCTCGCCCGGGACATGGATCCTCGAGGCGGCGATCCTCCTCCTCCTCCTCGCTTTGCCTGCGGTCGCCACCTGGTCCGCCCATGGGTCGGTCGCCGCCCTCGTCGTCGGTGTGCCCGCCGCCGTGCTGCTGAGTGCCGCCGGCGGCACGAACGTCCGCGAGATGAGCGGCCCGATCCTGCTCGGCGTGCTCGCCCTGGCGTACCTCGGCGGCGTCGTGTATGCCGTCGTCGCGAGACGCAGACCGCGCCCACTGTGACGACGCGCCACCCCCGGCGCCACCGATCGCGCCGCGTACCATGGCGCTCGTGAACCGCCGTCACGACGCCCAGGATCTGTCGGCAGCCGCCCAGGAATACCTGCTCGCGCTGCGCGTGATGGCCGGCGACGGGTCGCAGGTCCGGGCGGCCCAGGTCGCCCGTCGGCTCGGCGTGTCGACCCAGGCCGCGAGCGAGATGTTCCGCCGTCTCGTCGCCGACGGGCTCGTCCGTCAGGCGGACGGGCGCGACCTCGTGCTGACGAACGCCGGGCGGGCGGCCGCGGACGCGATCTTCCGCCGCCATGCGCTCCTCGAGTGGCTCCTGACCTCGGTGATCGGCCTCGGCTGGGCCGAATCGGACGAGGAGGCGGCGCGTCTCCAGGGCGCGCTCTCGCCGCGGGTCGAGCAGCGCCTCGACGAGATGCTCGGGCATCCGCCGACCTGCCCGCACGGCAACCCGATCGACGCGGAGACGGCTCGCCAGCGCCCCAAGGGCAAGCCCCTCAGCGAGGTCGAGGGCGGTCAGCGGGCCACGATCTACCGGATCACCGAGGAGGCCGAGGAGGATCCGGGCCTCCTGTCGTACCTCGAGGCTCGCGCGCTCACGCCCGGCGCGCCGGTCATGGTGCTCGCTCGCTCGGAATCACTCGATTCGCTCACCCTCGAGGGACCGCGCGGCCGAGCGACCCTGGGACTCCGGCCGGCAGCGCTCGTCCACGTCCTTCCCGGTGACGCCGACCCGGCGCTCTTCCACCACGTCCCGACGGCCCGCTGAGGCGGGCTGCATCCGGATCCCGCTGCTACCCTCTCGGCCATGCCCCTCGCCGATCCCACGATCCGTGTCCGGATTGCGCCCAGCCCCACCGGCCCGCTCCACATCGGCACGGCGCGGACGGCGCTCTTTAACTTCCTGTTCGCCCGCCACGTCGGCGGGACGTTTCTGTTCCGGCTCGAGGACACGGACCTCGCCCGCTCCACGACCGAGAACGAACGCGACATCATCGAGGGCCTGCACTGGCTCGGGATCACGTGGGACGAAGGCCCGGACGCGGCGGGCGGCGATGACATCGGCCCCTACGCTCCCTATCGCCAGATGGCCCGGAGCGCCAGCCACAAGGCGGCCGCCGATCGTCTCCTCGCCGACGACGCCGCCTACCCGTGCTACTGCACGACCGATGAGCTGGAGGCCGACAAACGGGCCCAGGAAGCGGCCCACCAGCCGCCGCGCTACGTCGGTCGCTGCGCGAACCTGACCGCCGCCGAGCGCGCCGCGCGCGAGGCGGAGGGAGGGGTCCCGGCGCTTCGCTTCCGGGTCCGGCCCGGGGTCGTCGGCTGGAACGACATGGTCCGCGACCGGATCGAGATCGACACGGCGAACCTCGGCGGCGACTTCGTGATCGTCCGGGCCGACGGCACGCCCCTCTACAACTTCGTCGTGGTGGTGGACGACGCGGCGATGGAGATCAGCCACGTGATCCGCGGCGAGGATCACGTCAGCAACACGCCGAAGCAGATCCTCATGCTCGAGGCCCTGGGCTACCCGGTGCCGGAGTACGGCCACCTACCCCTGATCCTGAACCCGGATGGCACGAAGATGAGCAAGCGCAAGAGCCAGACCGCCGTCGACGACTACCGCGGCCAGGGGTTCATCCGCGAGGGCCTCGTCAACTACCTCGCCTATCTCGGCTGGAGCCCGGGGACCGAGGAGGACGTCCTGTCGCTCGACGAGATCATCGAGCGGTTCGACATCGACAAGGTCCAGAAGGGTGGCGCGCGCTTCGACAGGGACCGGCTCGAGTGGCTGAATGGCCAATGGATCCGGCAGCTCCAGCCGGAGGATCTGATCGATCGCCTCCGCCCGTTCCTCGAGGCCGCCCGCGACGACGGCCGGATCTCGCGCGTCCCGAGTGACGATGAGGTCCGCTCCCTGATGCCCGTCGTCCAGGAGCGGCTGCCGACCCTTGCCGCGATCGTCGATCTCGTCGGGTTCCTGTGGGTCGACGAGCTTGTGGTCGACCCGGCGCTCGTCGTGCCGAAGCGCTGGGACGCGGCCACGACCGTGGACGGGCTGACGGCCGCCCGCGCAGCCCTCGCGGCCCACGACCCGGTCACGTGGGAGGCGGACGAGCTCGAGCCGCCGCTGCGCGAGCTCGTCGCGGCGCGCGGCTGGAAGGCCGGCGACCTGTTCATGGCGATCCGGGTCGCGACGACAGGCCGCACGGCGACCCCGCCGTTGTTCGACACGCTCGTCGCGCTGGGCCCCGAGCGGACGATCCGGCGGCTCGACGCAGCGATCGCCACGTTGACGGCGCCGATCGCCCGGGCCTGATCGCTCGACCGAACCTGGCGGATCGCCCTGTGCGCCCGAAACCTCGCGTTAACACGGCCGGATAGGATTCGTCGCGATGGCACGAACGATCCTGGTCGTCGAGGACGAGACGACCCTCCGCGAGACCCTCGCGGACGCGTTGGAGGTCGAGGGGTTCCGCGTCGTGGCCGCTGCCGACGGTCGCGAGGCGCTCCTCCGGTTCCGCGCCGACAAACCCGATCTCGTCCTCCTCGATCTCATGCTGCCCGAGCTGTCCGGGATCGAGGTCTGCCGGATCATCCGCGCCGAGTCCGGCGTGCCGATCGTCATGCTGACCGCGAAGGACAGCGAGCTCGACAAGGTCGTCGGGCTGGAGCTCGGCGCCGACGACTATGTGACGAAGCCGTTCTCGTTGCGCGAGCTGTCGGCGCGCATCCGGGCGCTCTTCCGCCGCTCGGAGCAGGTCGCCGCGCCCGACGCCGCCGGCCCGAACGTCGTCGATCTCGGGCGGGTCCAGGTCGACCTCGCCGGCCATCGCCTGCTTCGTGACGGCGAGACCCTGGCGATCAAGCCGAAGGCCTTCGAGCTCCTCGCCTTCCTCCTCCGCCACCCGGGCCAGGCGTTCACCCGCGACCAGCTCCTCGAACGCGTCTGGGGCTACGACTACGCGGGCGAGACCCGGACGGTCGACGTCCACGTCCACTGGCTCCGCTCGACGCTCGAGGACGACGCCGCGGCCCCCCGGTTCATCCACACCGTGCGCGGCGTGGGGTACGTCTTCCGGCGCCCCGTCGAGGCCGCGCGGGCCTGATCCGATGGCTCGCGTGGGCGCGGGCGCCCGCGCGATGTTGACGATCCGATGATCGGCCGTTGATCCAGGCCGATGACAGTCCGACCATGCCGATCGTCGTCCGCCGCGGCCGCGTCACCGCCGAGCCGCGTTCCCGTCTCCTCCGGTTCGAGCGCCCAGCGGTGAGCCCGGCCGTCGCGACGACGGTCGGCAACGAACCACTCGCGTCCGATCCCCGGCATGAGCTGGCACGCCTCGCGCTCGACCTCGTGGTCCGCACGGCGGAGCCGATCGACCTTCCGGCGCGCTGGTCGACGTCCGCGTTCGGACGCGAGGTCGATCGGACGCGCGCCCAGCTCGTTCCGATCCGGTCGCGCTCGGCGCTGATCGCCTCGTTCTCGCGGGAGGCGTCGATCGCGGCCACGCGCCAGACGGCAGCGACCGGTCATCCGGCCGGTCCGGTCCGGGTGGCCTACGCGATCCGCTGGCTCGAGCTCGGCGACGGTCGCAACCGGCCGCCGTGGTCCTCGATCATTCGGGGCCCGATCGACATCGTTGCAACCGCGCTCGGCGTCGTTCCTGGCCCTGCCCGCGTGGCCGAGGCCTAGAGGAAGCGGGCCAGCGCGACGTAGGCGACCGCGGCCGCGAGGCCGGACGCGGGAATGGTCAGGATCCACGCGATGACGATGTTGGTGGCCACACCCCAGCGGACCGCCGACAGTCGATCGCTGGAGCCGACGCCGATGATCGCGCTCGAGATCACATGTGTCGTCGAAACCGGCATCCCGAACTGCGAAGCCGTCAGGATGATCGAGGCGGCCGTGGTCTCGGCAGCGAACCCATGGACGGGGTCCAGCTTCACCACGCGTTGACCCATCGTCTTGATGATCCGCCAGCCGCCGGCCGCCGTTCCCATCGAGATCGCCGTGGCCGCCAGGACGATGACCCAGAGCGGGATCGTCGAACCCGTGGGCAGGACGCCCGCCGCGACGAGGGCCAACGTCATGATCCCCATCGTCTTCTGGGCGTCGTTCGAGCCGTGGCTGAAGGCCATGAACGCGGCCGAGACGATCTGGAGCCGGCGAAAGCGACCGTTGAGCCGGCTCGGGTTCGCCCTCCGGAAGACGTTGAGGATCACGACCATCATCGCGAAGCCGATCGCGACGCCCAGGATCGGCGACAACACGAGGGGAATGACGACCTTGTTGACGACGCCGTCGACCTTGATCGCCTGCGCGCCAAGCGAGGCGATGACCGCGCCGAGGAGGCCACCGATCAGGGCATGACTGGAGGAGCTCGGAATGCCGAACCGCCAGGTGGTCAGGTTCCACGTGATCGCTCCGACGAGGGCGGCGGCGACGATCACCTGACCGGCCGACCCGGACGGTGTGGTCGCGAGCCCCTCCGAGATCGTCTTCGCGACCGCCGTTCCGGTCAGCGCACCCACGAAGTTCGCGGTTGCGGACATGAGGATCGCGTGCTCGGGCCGGAGGGCCCGCGTGGACACCGATGTCGCGATCGCATTGGCCGTGTCGTGGAACCCGTTGATATAGTCGAACAGGACCGCAAGGGCGAGAACCGCCAGCAGCAGCACGGTGACGTCGGAGGGCACGGCGGGAAGGCTACTCGATCATGGGGCGCCGGGCCCCTCGGTGCACGCGCGCCGGCCGGACGGTGGTCCGCGGCTCTCCTGGCTCCCCGGTATCCTTCGCGGATGCGTCTGAGCCACCTCTTCTTCAGCACCCTCCGCGACGACCCGGCCGATGTCGAGATGCCGTCGCACCGCCTCCTCCTGCGCGCTGGCTACATCCGGCCGCTCGGCTCCGGGATCTACTCGCTCCTGCCGCTTGGCAAGCGGGTCAACGACCGCGTCGAGCAGATCATCCGCGAGGAGCAGGACCGGATCGGCGGCCAGGAGATGGAGATGCCCGTCGTCCACCCCGCGGACGTCTGGCGCGCCAGTGGTCGCTATGACGCGATCGGCCAGGAGCTCACCCGGTTCAAGGACCGTAACGGCCGCGACATGGTCCTCGCGATGACCCACGAGGAGGTCGTCGGGATCCTCCTGGCCGACCTCGTGAAGTCGTACCGACAGCTCCCGATGCAGGTCTATCACTTCCAGACGAAGTGGCGCGACGAGCCGCGAGCCCGGGCCGGGCTGATCCGCGTCCGCGAGTTCGTCATGAAGGACGCCTACAGCTGCGATCGCGACGTGGCCGGGCTCGACGTGAGTTATCAGCTCCAGAACGACGCCTACGTCCGGACGTTCGAGCGACTCGGGCTGAAGACCGTCGCCGTCAGCAGCGACGTCGGGATCATGGGCGGCACCGAGGCACGCGAGTTCATGGTCCTCAACCCCGCCGGCGAGGACACCCTCGTCCTGTGCGAAGCGTGCGGCTACGCGGCGAACCGCCAGGTGGCGCACATCGAGCACCCGGCGGCGGCCGCGGAGCCGCCCCTCCCGCGGGAGGAGGTGGCGACGCCGGGCACGACGACGATCGCGACACTCGCCCGGTTCCTGGACATCCCCGAGTCGAAGACCGCGAAGGCCGCGTTCCTCGTCGCGGGCGACGGGCGGCTCGTCACCGCGATCGTGCGCGGCGATCTCGAGGTCAACGAGACGAAGCTGGCGAATGCCGTGGGCGCAACGACCGGGCTCCGGCCCGCAACGGTCGAGGAGATCAAGGCGGCCGGGATGGAGCCCGGGTATGGGTCGCCGATCGGGGCGCACGACACCGTCGTCGTGGTCGATGACCTCGTCGCCCGATCGCCGAACCTGGTTGCCGGCGCGAACCGCGAGGGCCACCACTTCCGGAACGTCAACGTGGGCCGGGACTTCGAGCCCGACGTCGTGGTCGACATCGTGAACGCCCGCGAGGGCGATCCGTGTCCGGTCTGCGGGCAGCCCGTGATCCTTCGCAACGGGATCGAAGTCGGGAACATCTTCAAGCTCGGGACGAAGTTCTCCGATGCCGCCGGTGCGACGTACCTCGGCGAGGACGGGCGCGAGCACCCGATCGTCATGGGCTCGTACGGGATCGGGGTCGGGCGCAACGTCGCCTGTGTCGTCGAGGACCACCACGACGAGAAGGGGATCGTCTGGCCCGAAGAGGTCGCGCCGTACGCGGCCCATCTCGTCGCGCTCGGCGCGAATCGGGATCCGCAGGTCGCGGACGTCGCCGAGCGGCTCCACGCGGTGGGCGAGGCGGCGGGTTACTGGCGGCACATCCTCTACGACGATCGCGACGAGTCGCCTGGCGTCAAGTTCACCGACGCCGAGCTGCTCGGGATGCCGTGGATCCTGACCGTCTCGCCGCGATCGCTGGCGGCGGGCGGGGTCGAAGTCACGAATCGCGCCACCGGGGAGCGGTCGACACGCTCGATCGAGGAGGTCGAGGCGCTGATCCGGGGCGGGAGCGGCGCGGCCGCCGAGCTGCCGATGGGCGCGGGACCGCGTTCCTGACAAACGCCTCGCAAGCAGCACCGCGACGGCGCTCACCCTGGCTCCCGTCGCCACGTCAGGTCGACCAGGACGTGAACGCAAGGGCGCTTTCTGTCAGTCGCTCAGCGCTAAGGCCGGTGCCGGCGCCCGTTGTGGCACAGGCCGGTCCGCGGGACATCTGTCAGTCGGCCACGAAGGGACCGTCGGCGGCGGGTCCGCTCGGACGACCCGTGGGCCCGCTGAGTGAGCATCTGGCAGGCACGGACGGCCGGGTAGCATGGCCGCAATGCCCCCGCGGCCGATGCTTCCGCCCGACGATCTCTACGCCCGGCTCGAGCTTCCTGTCGACGCGTCGTTCGAGGCCGTCGAGATCGCCTGGCGGGCGCTCCTGAAGCGCCATCACCCCGATGTCGCCGGGCCCGCCGCTGAGGCGCTCGCGAAGCGGATCAACGTCGCCCACGACTGGCTGTCCGATCCGACGCTTCGCGCGCGGTACGACCAGGATCGCCATCCACGCGGAGCGGCCCTGCGCTCCGAGCGTTCGGCGTCCGCGCGCGGGTTCGCATCCGGTCCGCGGTCCGGCACGCCGCCTCGGGCGCCCCGACCGCCGGCCCCGCGCCGACCCGTCGACCCCGCCCAGGCGATCGCTCATCACCTGGACCGCGTCCGGCGGCTGGGCCAGGACGAGCTCGACCGGCTGTCCCTCGCCGAGACTGCGCCGATCGCGTTCATCGCGACGATCTCGCGGTTCCTGCCCGCCGATCGTCAGGACGCACTCAAGACGCTCGAGCAGAGAGTCGCCGACGCCCTGCCGCGGCGCGCCCGCTGGGATCCGGCTACACGCGACGCCGCCGTCGGGTATGCGCAGGAGATCCTGCTCGGACCGTTCCTCGACGAGCACCTGTCCGGGGCGTTCCGCGAGCGCGTCCAGGAGCGGTTGACCCGCGGCTGGGAGGCGGCCGTCGATCAGCCGCGGTACGGCCCGAACACCTCGGCGGTCGTCGCCGCGCTCGCGCGGCTCGAGGCGTTGCCGCCGGCCGAGCGGGCGCGGATCGGCGGGCAGGTGCCGCGCGGCGGCGCCGGGGGTGGATCGGACTTCCCGTGGCCGCGCGGCCTTTCGCCACAGGACGACGACGCGCTGCGCGTCTCGTCGGCGCTCGCGCAACGTGACGCGCTGGGCCTTCTCCCGGAGCCGATCCCGGCGCTGACACGCCGCTCGCTGGCGCGGGCGATGCACGGGCTCGTGCTGCTTCACGGGTTCAAGCCAACGGAGCTGGAGCGACTGGCCGGGCCGTGGGCGTCGATCGTGCTTCCGCCGGCGCCGGTGGCCACCGCGGCCGCGCGCCGCCGCTGACAGCCCGACGCTCGGCCCCCGGCCCCTCGGCCGCTGACCCCTCGGTCCCCCGAGCCCAGCCCCTCGGCCGCCCGGCCCCCGACCCCCACGGACTTGGCCAATCATGCATGCAGGGACTGCGCGGCCTTGTTCTCGTGCTCGCGCGCCGACCGGGGACGCGCGTCCCGTGCGTTGAACCGAGCCGTACATTCCCTGTGTGAATATCTGGCCATAAGTAGGGCACCGGCCCGGATCGAACCTCCGTTCGACGAAACGCCACTCCATCCGCTACCCTTCGCCTCTCGTGTTCGATGGGCGCTCCGGTCAGCGCCCGGTCCAACACCGGGGCTCCCGCCCCGGTCGAAACCCGATCCCGATCCATTCGTGCCCTGACCGGGCCCCGCTCGTGCGGGAGGGCCCCCGTCAGGAGTCACTCTCTCCATGTCCTTTGCTGATCTCGGCCTGACGCCCGAGCTGCTGCGCGCCGTCGCGGACCAGGGCTACACCGAGCCCACCCCCGTCCAGCGCGAGGCGATCCCGCTCGTCCTCGCCGGCCGCGACCTGCTCGCCGGCGCCCAGACCGGCACCGGCAAGACCGCCGCCTTCGTCCTGCCGATGCTCCAACGGCTCAATGCCGAGCGGTCGCCCGGCTGGAAGGGGAGCGACGGCGCCCCGCGTCCAAACGCGATCCCGCCGGTTCGTGCCCTCGTCCTCACTCCGACCCGCGAGCTCGCGCTACAGGTCGAGGAATCCGTCCGAACCTATGGCGCCCACCGCCGCGTCCGGAGCGTCGCGATCTACGGCGGCGTCGGCTACGAGCCCCAGAACCGCGCCCTCCGGGCCGGCCCCGGGATCGTCGTCGCGACGCCGGGCCGCCTGCTCGACCACATCGAGCAGCGCCACATCGACCTGTCCCGGATCGAGATCCTCGTCCTCGACGAGGCCGACCGGATGCTCGACATGGGCTTCATCCGCGACATCCGCAAGGTGCTCGCGGTCCTGCCGCCCCGTCGCCAGAACCTGTTGTTCAGCGCGACCTTCTCCGACGACATCCGCTCCCTGGCGAGCGGCTTCCTGCACGACCCTGCCTCCGTGCAAGTCACGCCGCGCAACTCCGCGGCCCCGCTCGTGACCCAGGTCGTCCACCCGGTCGACCGCGAGCGCAAGCGCGAGCTCCTGAGCCACCTCATCCGAACCGGCGCGATCGACCAGGCGCTGGTCTTCACCCGCACGAAGCATGGCGCCAACCGGCTTGCCGAGCAGCTCGGCCGCGACGGGATCTCGGCGGTCGCGATCCACGGCAACAAGAGTCAGGGACAGCGC